>CBIHOX010000168.1:0-12644 GCA_966211685.1 uncultured Pseudoduganella sp. | reverse complement strand
GCGCGCACTGGCGCGCGGTCAGGCTGGACAGCTGGGCCAGCAGCGATGCGAAAGCGTGGGTTTCCATGACGCGTCTCCAGACGTGGGATCTGATTCCTTGGACCGGAGACGCAAAACAAGGTTCCACGAATCTCGCAGACAGCGCCTTTTCTTTTCGCGCCCGGCGACTTTGGCTAAAATTAGAGCGGAATATTGCCGGGGCCGACATTATGAACACGCGCAAGGCATTGATCGGGCTGGCCATGGCGTGGCAGTGCATGACGCCAGCCCATGCACAGCAAGTCGTCAAGGTCGGCGGCTATGACTTTCCGCCGTTTGTCGACAAGGCGGCCGGCAGCGCCAGCCTGACCCTGGACTTGATCGAGGCATTGAACGCGTTTCAAAAAAAGTATGTATTTGAATTCGTGGAAACCTCGTCCAAGCGCCGCTTCATCAACTTCGACGAAAAAAAATACGACCTGATCTTTTTTGAGTCGGCCGAGTGGGGCTGGCAGGGCAGGGATGTCGACGCGTCCGACGTCATCATGCAGGGCGGCGCGGTCTACATCACCCGGGCCGACCGGAACAAGGACCAGCATTATTTCGACGACTTCCGCGGCAAATCCATCTGGGGAATACTGGGCTACCATTATGGTTTTGCTAATTTCAATTCCGACCCGGAATTCTTGAAAAAGAAGTTCAACGCGCACATGACCACGTCGCAGGATGGGCTGATCGAAGCGGCAGTGACCGGGCGCGCCGACATTGCCGTGGTGGTCAAGGAATACCTGCAGATTTACCTCTTCAAACATCCGGAAGTCGAAAAGAAAATCCTCGTATCGAAGAAGTACGATGCCGTGAATTTGTACACCATCCTGGTCCGCAAAGGCATTCACCCCACCGTCGGTGAAATCAACAAGCTGCTGTCCGACATGGAAAATGCCGGCATCCTGAAAAACCTCTGGGGTAAATACAAGCTGAAATAAGCGGCAGCCGGCCGGTGTTGCGGTGGCGGCACGTCCCCGCGGGAATGGCCGGCTTTGCGTTTGCGCGCGCCGCGCCGTATCATGGCGCCTTGTTTATTCTGGAATTTTCGTCTGCGCTCTACGGGACGTTGCCGGCGCCCGTGCCCCATTGAATCAAGAGGAGTTGGTTGTCATGAATTCGATTTTTTCCGCGCCCGTGTTCGACGCCACCGTGCTGGTCGATGGCCATGAATTGTTCAAAGGGCAGGGCGCCGCCACCGGCTGGGCGGAAAAACTGTCGCGAGAACTGGAAGTGCCGGTTTCCGTGCGCAAGATCCGCACCGGATGGGTGTTGTGCGCCACGCTTGATGGCGAGGATTGCATATGGGGCGTGTATGGCCAGCGCCTCAAGCGGCTGGAGATTGCGCAGTAACCGTGTGCAGTCATTGTGCGCGGTCGCCCGCGCAGGGAGCACGTGCCGCCGCCGCGCAATCAGCGCGGATAGATAAAGCCGGTACGGATATCCATCGGCACCAGGCGCTCGCCGTCGCGCACCATCAGCCGCTGCGGAGGCTCATTGCCGGCCAGCGCGCGCCAGATCACAGGCAAGCCTTCGCCCTTGCGCAGCAATTGGTCGCAGCGCTCAAAGACATTGTTGCAGCCGGTTTCCTTGACCAGCGCCTGCACGATGGCGATTTTCCACAGGTCGGCGCCGCCTGAATTGAACTGGCAGACCAGGTAGCCATCGGCGCCGCCGTAGCTGTGCACCAGCAGGCCGGACAGCCCATCGCTGTCGCCATCGACCAGCAATACCAGCGCCTGCGGGTCCGCCTGGCGCAGCGCATCGGCGCGTCGTTGCACGGCGGCCTGCACGCGCCGCTTGATCAGCGCATGGTCGACCGGTTCATCTTCGCGCAGGGTCCAGACGCGCGCGGCCACCTGCGATTTCGCGTTGTAGGCGGCACGGGCCAGGAAGCGGCGCGACGAGGTTTGCACGATCGCGGTGGCGCCCGGCTTGTTGCGCTCCTGCGGCTTGCCGTCGACTTTTTCGATGGCGGACAGGTAAATCAGCGGGTCGCCGGCAAGGATGGCTTTTTCCTTGCCCTGTTTGATGGTGATGATGAGCATGCGCGTCTTTCATTGGAAGGGGCGTGATGATACAGCATCCGGCCGGGATCACCGCGAAGCGTCGGCGCCGGACAGCAGGGCCGCGTATTGTCCCTGCAATCCTATCGTATTGTGTCCTGCGCCCCGCACCACCTTCAATCGCGCCACGCCGGGCTGGAAATGCGCGGCCAGCTTTTCCGTACTGGCGCGCGGGATGACTTCATCGTGTTCCGCCATGATCAGGGTGGTGGGCGCTGTAATCGCGGGCGCGTGCCGCCACGATTCGTATTTGTCGCGCAGCAGCCACGTGACCGGTACATAAGGAAATTGCAGGGCGGCGATTTCCGCCACGCTGTTGTACGGCGTGACCAGCACCAGCCGTTCCACCGGACGCTGCGCCGCGACCTGGATCGCAATGCCGCTGCCCAGGCTGCGTCCGACCACGGTGATGCCGCGGTGGTTGCCCCGCAACCGGTCGAACACCATGCGCGCATCGGCCGCCAACGCCTGTTCGGACGGCTTGCCGCCGCTGGCGCCATAACCCCGGTAATGCACCAGGTACAGGGCGCGGCCGGGGAAGGCGGCCGCCAGTTCCGGCAGGCTGGCGTCGACATCCTCGGCGTTGCCACCGAGGTAGAGCACCGCGTCGGCCGCCTGCCGGGCATGGGCCGACACGTGGATGCGCACGCCGTTGGCTTCGAGCATCCAGGCCGTGGCGGGGTCGGTTGGCGAGGGGGGCGGCGGGAAATAAATGAACGAGCGCTGGAGCGCAAACAGCAGCAGGCACAGGCCCGCGTACGCGACCGCCAGCAGGCAGGCTATCCGCAACACCGGCGCCACCTCAGGCTGCCCTCAGCATTTCTCATACTTCCAGTTGCGCGCCTTGCCCTCCGCGATCCAGGCCAGCGCCTGTTCCATGCGGCGCTGGCGGGTCGCGTCGGTCTTGGCTTCTTCCAGCCATTCCACGTACTCGCGCTGTTTGCTGGTGCTGAAGGCGCGGAAATGCTCCAGCGCTGCGGGAATGTGTTCCAGCCGCGCGGTCAGGTAGTCCGGTATGGTCAAAGGGCGCGGCGCGGCGGGCTTGGCGCGGGCCGGCGCCTTGACGCCGTCGTCATTGAGGCGCATGGCTTTTTTCACGTACGAGACCAGCGTGCGCTTGGCCGGCAAGTCCTCGACCGACATGATGCGGCCGAACTGGCCCATGGCTTGCTTGCCTTTGTCGTCCGCCGCCGCGACCAGCAACTCGCCTTTCCAGAAACCGAACGCGCAATGCGCCTTGAACGACGCCATGCTGCACAACATGCCCTTGTACTGGAAGTGCGGGAACGACCATTTTATGGTTTCCTCGACGTCCGGACAGGCTTCATGCACGACGGCCCGCAAATGTTCCAGTATGGGGCGCGCGAATTGCGCGGAGGCGGCAATGTACGCATCGACACGGGGATCCAGGGCAGGCATGGCGGCTTCCAATCGAGGGGATTGTCGAGGGGATAGGCACGAATATACTGAAGCGCCCGGCCGGCGTCCAGGCGTGAGTTACAACGTTGTAACCTATAATGGCGGCAAAGCCTGCTATAAAGATGCAATGTTGTCCCGCCGCTCCATTTTTATTTTCCTGGCATCGTTGTGCCTGGCCTCGTCCGCGCCGGCGGAGGAAGTCATCACGCTGACCAATGGCGAATGGCTGCCCTACATGTCGGAAAGCGCGCCGCATCACGGACCGCTTTCCCGCATCGTCAAGGAAGCCTTCGCGCTGGAAGGCGTCACCGTGCGCTACCTGTTCCGGCCGTGGAACCGCGCCTACGCGGAAGCCGCATCCGGCGTGGCGCAGGGATCGATCGTCTGGAGCAAGGGCTTGCCTGGCACGGTGCGCGCGAGCGCGTTCCTGTACAGCGATACCGTGTTCGAAGGCCGCTCGGTATTTTTCCACCTGAAGAACAAACCGTTTGAATGGCGCGCCTTGCCAGACCTGGCGCGTGTCACGATCGGCGGCACGGCCGGCTACGAATACCAATTCGAACGCCTGTCCGGCGTCCATATCGACCGCGCGCCCAGCGATGAACTCGGTTTCCGCAAACTGCTGGCGGGCCGCTTCGACATATTTCCCGCCAACGAAGACAGTGGCTGGATGATCCTGCACAGCCGCTTCACGCCTGACGAAGCGGCCCAGGTGACGGTCCATGCCCGGCCCTACGCGATCACGCACTACCACCTGATCATGCCGCGCCAGCTGAAGGACAGCGCCCGCTACATCAAGCTGTTCAACCAGGGCTTGCTGCGCCTGAAGGCCAGCGGCAGGTATGCGCAATACATGGAAGAGATCAGGCGGCAGGGGGCGCCCGGATAATCGGCACGAAAAAAAGGCCCGGTCGCCCGGGCCCAAAGTTCACACTTGATTCGGATTGCAGCCGTGCCGCTTAGAAGTGGTACTCCACGCGCACCATCGGGGTTTTCGCGAAGGCGCCGGAACCTGCCGGGCCCTTGGCGTTGTTGCCGAACTTGTTGCGCCAGTACTGGTATTCGAAGCCGGCTTTCAGGCTGCCTGGCTTCATGCTCAGAGATGGGCTCAGGTCGTACATGATCTGGGCGTCGATGTTGGTTTCCGGCTTGGTGCCGCCGCCGAATTCATCCTTGCCTTTGGAACCGATGTAGTTCGCGAAGCCTTCGAACGAGAAGCCGCTGCCCAGCGGGATGCCCCACGACGCGGTCAGCATCGCGTGGGTGTCGTACGAATAGCGGCTCTTGATGCCGACCGGCTTGTTGCTTTCCCAGACGGCCAGCAGGCTCACGTTCAGGAAGCCCGGCACGTCCAGCATCAGGGTGGGGCCGGCCACCAGCATGTGCTTCTTCGACGCGTAGCCAGGATCGTTTTTCGTGTTCCAGTCAAAGCCGGCGGTCACGCCCACGCCGCGCACGGGGCCGAATTTCATTGGCTTGCCGCTGATGGCGCCGATGTCGAACGTGTGGCGGTACAGGACATAGGCTTCCTGCGCCTGGGCGTCGTTGCCGTCGGATTCCAGGAAGTCCACGTTGAAGAAGTCGCTGCCATACTTGTTGCCGCTGGCGTGGCTGACGTTGACGATGTTCTTTTCAATGTCTTTTGGATTGAACGGCTCGGCGAATTTGGTGCCGTAGCGGTAGCCGATCGAGGTATCGGACCAGTCGGCGGCGCTGGCCTGCTGCATGCCGGTGGCGAACGCCATGGCTGCGATGGTACCGGTGGCTGCTACTCGTAACGCTTTGTGCATCTGATGTCTCCCTTTGTTAATCTAAGTCTTGGAAGCCCGATTATGTCCGCCCGCTTCATGGTTGTTATCCGTCGGGACATATATCCGACAGTGCGCTGCCGTATATGATTTTCATACCGGGCCTCCAAACGGAGCCTTTACATTCAACCGATTAGAAAGCGAGACACACTATGGGCAAGCTGAGCACCCACGTTTTGGACATCACGCAGGGTAAGCCGGGCGCAGGCGTACAAGTGAAGCTGTACCGCGTGAACGGCGTTGAAAAAGTGTTGGTAAAGACCGACACCACCAACGCGGACGGCCGTTGCGACGTGCCGCTGCTGCAGGGCGATGAAGTCAAGGCGGGCAAATATGAACTGGTGTTCGGCGCCGGAGACTATTTCGCCGCGCAGGGCGTGAACCTGCCGTCGCCGCGCTTCATCGATGAAGTGGTGATCGCCTTCGGCATCGCCGACCCGAACGCCAACTACCACGTGCCGATCGTGGTGTCGCCGTGGGCTTACTCGACCTACCGCGGCAGCTGATCCGCCGGTCCACCTGCAGGCCGCATGACGACGGGGCGCATGAGATGATCATGGCGCCCCGTCGTTCAATCGGCGAAGCAGGAAATCTCCAGTTCCCGCAAGGCCGGGTTGGCGAGCGCAATGGCCGCCTTCAGCGCCTTCAAATCCTGGAACACCAGCGCATCGGCGCCCACGTTGGTGCGCATTTTCTCATGCGTTGCTCCAAGGTTTGCCGGCTTCCTGCGGGCAGGCCAGTCCACGCCATAGGCCTTGGGATGCAGCACCGGCGGCGCGGTGGAGGCCAGTGCGACCCACGCGGCGCCGGCGCGGCGCGCCAGCAGCACCAGCTCGCGCGTGCAGCGCGCCGTCCAGTCCCGCGAAGACCGCTTCGCCGGGCGCCACGTCGCGCACATGGCGGAAGCCCAGGCCTTCCAGCGCAACCGATTCGCTGGCGAACATGAATTCGTTACCTGCATTGCCTGCATGGTCCGGGCGCACGCCCAGGCACAGCGGGCGAACGCCCTGCGGATCGCGGAACGCGAGGATGCCGTGCCCGGCCACCTGCGCCACCGCCGCGTACGAACCCTGCACGCGCCGCTGCAGGCACGCCGACGATGCCACACATGGCCGGACTCCTGGAATGTTACCAACGAGACGGTACCGCGTGCGGTGTGGCGCAAGGTAGGGCTGGTTTTGGATAATGGGCATATATATGCTCATATGAGCGGGCGAATCATAGGTGATAACTTCCTATGGCATGTGGTGACAGGCTCGCCTGGCCCTGCCGACCGACCCACCTAACATTAACAATCATGACAACTCAACAACAAGAGACAACCATCAAGGCATTCCGCGCCAGCGTGCTGCACTTCACCGCGGACCCGGCGTTCAACGACAACGCGTACAGCTGGTTCGAAGACGGCCTGCTGGTCGTCGAAGGCGACCGTATCAAGGCGGCCGGCGATTACGGCAAGCTCAAAGACACGCTGCCGGAAGGCACGCAGGTGCGCGATTACCGCGGCAAGGTCATCATGCCCGGCTTTATCGACACCCACATCCATTACCCGCAGACCGACATGATCGCCTCGCCGGCGCCGGGGCTGCTGCCATGGCTGGAAACCTATACCTTCCCCACCGAGCGCCAGTTCAAGGACCCGCAGCATGCCCGCGGCGTGGCCGATTTCTTCCTCGATGAACTGACCCGCTGCGGCACCACCACCGCCATGGTGTTCTGCACCGTGCATCCGGAATCGGTCGATGCCTTCTTCTCGGCATCGCAGGAGCGCAACCTGCGCATGATCGCCGGCAAGGTCATGATGGACCGCCACTGCCCGGACTTCCTGCAGGACACGGCGGAAACCGGCGCACGCGACAGCGAGGAACTGATCCACCGCTGGCATAACAAGGGCCGTAACCTGTACGCGCTGACGCCGCGTTTCGCGCCGACGTCCACCGAAGCGCAAATGCAGCTGTGCGGCGAACTGGCCCAGCGCTATCCGGACGTGTTCCTGCAAACCCACGTGGCGGAAAACACCGATGAAGTGGCGTGGGTGAAGTCGCTGTACCCGAACGCGCGCTCCTACCTCGACGTGTATGACCACTACGGCATGCTGCGTCCGCGCTCGATGTATGCGCACTGCGTATGGCTCGATGACGAAGACCGCGCGCGCATGGCCGCCACCGGCGCCGCCGTGTCGATGTGCGCCACCTCCAACCTGTTCCTCGGCAGCGGCCTGTTCAACTTCGCCGAAGCGGACAAGCACAAGGTCACGCTGTCGCTGGCCACCGACGTCGGCGGCGGCACCTCGTTCTCGATGCTGCAGACCATGAACGAAACCTACAAGGTCGCGCGCATGGGCGGCACCTATATGCCGGCGCTGCGCATGTTCTACCTGGCCACGCTGGGCGGCGCCCGCTCGCTGCAGCTGGAAGGCACCATCGGCAATTTCGCCGCCGGCGCGGAAGCGGACTTCGTCGTGCTGGACCCGAAAGCCACGCCGCTGCTGGAACGCCGCACTACCCGCACCAACAGCCTGGAAGAATTGCTGTTCGCGCTGGCGCTGCTGGGCGACGACCGCACCGTGGCCGCCACCTATGCCGCCGGCAAGCAGGTGCACCAGCGCGGCGAATAATCGGACACGCCCCCTCCTGACTGCGCCGCTTGCCGCGCATGCCACCGACGCCGGCGATTGCCGGCGTTTCTTATCGCGCTGCCGCGCTGCCGCGGCAAGCAGCCTGAAAGTGACTGGTGGCAATACATCAATATGGCAATAATGATAAGCTCGAGTTTTTTTGCATGGGCGGCGCATGAAGCATTTACCGGAAAAGCGGATCGCGGTCATCGAAGGACAGCGGCTGGCGTATGGCGTGGCGGGGCAGGGCGGACCCGCCATCGTGTTCATCAACGGCGCCGGCGGTCCGATGGAAGGGTGGTTCAGGCTGTTCCCGGACGTGGCGCAACAGGGCCGGGTCTTCGTCTATGACCGTCCCGGCGTGGGCGCCAGCGGCAAACCGGTAGCGCCACAAACCGCGCAGCTGGCGGTGCGCCAGTTGCGCGCCCTGCTGCGCGAAGCCGGCGTGCCGGCGCCGTACGTGCTGGTGGCGCATTCGTTTGGCGGCCTGCACGCCAACCTGTTCGCGCGCCTGCATCCGCAGGAAGTCGCGGGCGTGCTGTTCCTGGAAGCCGCCGCGCCGGAAGACGTCGGCGCCATGAAAACGCATGCCGGCGCGGCAACGCGCCTGCTCAACCGCCTGCTGAACCTGTTCGTAAGACCCGATGCGCAGGGCGAAGTCGCCAATGAAGTGCAATCGGTCGAGGAAATCCGCGTGGCGCCGCCGTTTCCCGCGATTCCTGTCACGGTGCTGTCCGGCGCGAAAACGCCGCCGGGCTGGGCCGCGTCCGGCGAAGCGCTGGCGGCGCGCGAACGCAGCCAGCAGGCGCTGGCGGCATTGTCGCCGCTGGGGCGGCGCCTGATGGCGCCCGGCAGCGGCCATTTCCCGCAGATGTCCGAACCGGCGCTGGTCATGGATGCCATTGCCGGCCTTGTGGCGGCGGCCCGCGTGGCGGGGCAGTCGCCGGCGGCGGCGCCGGAACCGGTCCCGGTGCGGCAAGGCTGACGCGGGCCGGCGGAATTGCTGCGCGAGCGGGCGAAGCCGGTGGAGTGCCCCGGCGCCTGGCCGGCAGCCGCCACGTAACGGCGTTGCACGCGCCCGTCCGCGGAGGCGGCTGTCCCAGCGCGGTGCAAGGTGCTTCCGGCGGCTGGCCGCCGATTGCCCGACAGTGTGCCGCAAGACCGTGTGGTCAGGCGGCGCGGGGCAGCGACGCCGGCGTCGCGGTCAGCCTGAAATGGCTGACCAGCGTATCCATGTGCCCGGCCTGGCGGCGCAAGTGTTCCGCCACCGCGGCGGCTTCCTCCACCAGCGCCGCGTTGCGCTGCGTGATGGCGTCCATCCTGACCACGGCAATGTTGACCTGCTCGATGCCGTCGCGCTGTTCCGCGCTGGACGTGCGGATGGTGCCGACGTGGTCCGACACCTGCGCCACCGTCGACACGATGTTTTCCATCACCTGGCCGGCCTTTTCGACGATGGCGCCGCCCTGGCTGACCCGGGCCACGGATTCGTCGATCAGCGATTTGACTTCCCGGGCCGCGGTGGCTGAACGCTGCGCCAGCGCGCGCACTTCGGACGCGACCACGGCGAAGCCGCGTCCATGTTCGCCGGCCCGCGCCGCTTCCACGGCGGCATTGAGCGCCAGGATATTGGTCTGGAAAGCGATGCCGTCGATGACTGCCATGATGTCGGCGATCCGCGCCGCGCTGTGGCGGATGGCGGCCATGGTGGCAGATACTTCCGCCATGGCCGACCCGCCGGCGCCCGCCACTTCGGTCGCGGTGGTGGCCAGCGCATGGGCGTCGTGCGCATGCTCGGCGTTTTGCCGTACCACGCCGGTCAGCTGCATCATGGACGCGGCAGTCTGCTGCAGGGAACTGGCCTGCGATTCCGTGCGCTCCGACAAATCGTTGTTGCTGCCAGCGATTTCACCGGCGCCCTGGTTGACCGACATGCTGGCTTCCTTGATCTGGCCTACCAGCAGTTTGATATTGATTTGCAAAATGCGCAGCGCCTGCAGCGTATCGGCCATTTCCCGGCTGCCGCGCGCGGCCATCCTGCCCGTCAGGTCGCCCGCGCTCATCTGGTTGATGTCGTGCTTGACTCCTTCCAGCGGCGTGACAGTGCAATGGTGCAGCACATACCATCCCAGCACCGATAGCACCAGCCCGGCCAGCGCCATGCCTTGCAGTGCGCCGGTCCACTGTCGCGCCGCGCACACCAGCACCGCCAGCGACAGCAGGACGCCGCCCATTGAAAACAGCATCAGTTTGGTGCGCAGCGAGCAGCTGACCACCGCTTCCAACCGGCGCCACGGGGTGCGCGTCACGGCCGCGCCTTCGCGGATTTCCAGCGTGCGGTCGCCCTGGCGGATGCGCGCATAGGCTTGCTCGGCCGCCGCCACCTGCGCCCGGTCCGGCTTCATCCGTATCGACGTAAAGCCGATCACGCCGCCGTTTTCCAGCAGCGGCGCGACGTTGGCTTCCACCCAATAGTGGTCGCCGTTCTTGCAGCGGTTCTTGACCAGTCCGGTCCAAGCCTTGCCAGCCTTGATGGTGCGCCACAAGTCCTCGAACGCTTCACGCGGCATGTCGGGATGGCGCACGATGTTTTGCGGCGCGCCCATCAGTTCTTCCCTGGAAAAGCCACTGATGTCGATGAAATCCTGGTTGACGTAGGTAATGTTGCCGTGGATATCTGTTTTTGAAACGATGCTGTCATCATCGTTGAGCACATGTTCCCGGTTTGTGACCGGTCCGTTCGTGCGCATGCCGCCTCTCCCATTATGTCCAGTTGCAGCCAGGCTGCTGTTTTGTCACTCCTGATTTGCAATTAAGTCACATCGTTTCAATGATTCCAATGCTTTTTCATATCATTTGCAACAAAAATTGATTTATTTGATAAATTTGATTCAGATCATGGCGCTTTCGTGCCCCAGCGTGATGTCATCCGTGCGCAAGGCAATACCGCCAGCCCGGCGCCCAGCGAGAGGGCCAGCACCAGTGGCGGCAACGGCGCCACCTGGAACAGGGCGGCCGCCGCCGGCGCGTACAGGATCAATCCCTGCGCCGCCAGCGCGATCGCGGCGATCGCGCCGAAAAGCGGGTTGCGCGTGCTGCCCGGGCCGGGGCGGCGGTTGGCGTAGAGCAGGCCCAGCGCAGCGGCCACCAGCGCGGCGAACCCCGCGCCCCTGGCCTGGGGCGCGGTCAGGCTGTCCAGCGCCAGTCCGTACAGCGGCGCCAGCAGCGCCAGCACCGCGCCTCCCTGCAGCAGCGCTGCCAGCAATTCGCGGCGGCCGAACAGCCGCGCCTCGCGCGCCCTGGGCGGCGCATGCATGGCGCCGGGAGGCGCCGGTTCGCGTTCAAAGGCAAGCGAACAGGCCGGATCGATGATCAGTTCCAGGAAGGCGATATGCATGGGCAGCAGCAGGGCCGGCCACCCCAGCAAGGGCGGCAGCAGCGCCAGGCCGGCAATCGGGACGTGCATGGCCAGCACGAACGTCATGGCCTGGCGCATGTTGCCGTAGACCGTGCGGCCGGCGCGGATCGCATCGACAATCGAACTGAAGCGGTCATCCAGCAAGGTCAGCGCGGCCGCATCGCGCGCCACGTCGGCGCCGCGCAAGCCCATGGCGACGCCGGCGTCGGCGGCGCGCAGCGCGGGCACGTCGTTGATGCCGTCGCCGGTCATGCCGACCACGTGGCCGCCGCGCTGCAGCGCCTGGACAATGCGCAATTTCTGTTCGGGCCGCACCCGCGCGCATGCGCTGGCGTGGCGCAAGGCCGCGTCCAGCTGCGCATCGTCCATGGCGGCAATGTCCGGTCCCAGCAGCACGTTGCCTGGCGCAATGCCCGCCTGCGCGGCAATCGCGGCCGCCGTGGCGGGATAATCGCCCGTGATCATGATGACGCGTACCCCGGCCGCCTGGCAGGCGGCGATATCGCCGGGGATGCCGGCGCGCAGCGGGTCGGCCAGGCCCGCCAGGCCTGCCAACGAGAATGGCAGGGCGGACGGGGTGGCAGGCCAGCCGGGGCCATCCGAGTGCGCTTGCGCCACGGCCAGCACCCGCAAGCCCTGTACGGCCAAGGCTTCCACCGCTGCCTGGGCGGAGGCCAGCGCGCCGCCTTCCAGCCGGCACAGCGAGAAGATGAACTCCGGCGCGCCCTTGGCGGCGGCCAGCAGCCCGGGCCCGTCGCCGCGCCACAGGCGCACCAGCGCGGGCCGGTCGGGCTGGATGCCGTATTCATGCACCGGCGCCAGGCCGCGCGCGGGATCGCCGCCGGCCGCCGCCACGAATGCCTGCTCGAGCGGATCGTGCGGCTGTTCGCGGCTGGCCAGCACGGCCAGCGCCAGCAGGCCGTGAGCGCGTCCTCCGCCGTCCGCACCGTGCGATGCCTGCTCCGGCGGACCGTGCGGCTGTTCGCGGCCGGCCAGCACAGCCAGCGCCAGCGGCGCGCCGGTGCGCCCGCCGTCGTCCGCACCGGGAAGCCATACCTGCCGGACAGCCATGCGGTTTTCCGTCAGCGTGCCGGTCTTGTCGGTACACAGCACCGACATCGCGCCCAGCGTTTCGATCGCCGGCAGCCGGCGCGTCAGCACCTTGGCCTGCGCCAGCCGCCACGCGCCGATGGCAGGGTAGACCGTCAGGATCACCGCGAATTCCTCCGGCAGCACCGACATCGACAGCGCCAGGCCGGCCAGCAGCGCCTCGATCCAGCCGCTGCCCCGCC
>CBIHOX010000167.1:0-12851 GCA_966211685.1 uncultured Pseudoduganella sp. | reverse complement strand
AAAGCATGCTTAAAGCAGCGATTGGATGCTTTCCACGGTTTGCGGTGACATAGCCAAAAAATTAGCGTTTGGAAACGTGTATACCTTGTCAAAACCGCGTTTTCAAAGTACTGTATATATATCCAGTATTTTTGACCAGCGCAGGCCAGGCCCATGCACAGTTCATCGCTCATCGCCACGCCCGAAAGCTTGCACCCCGCCTTGTGGCGGGCTTCGCAATTGGCACAGGGGAGCGTGCGCTGCATCGATACCGGCCATGCGGCGCTGTCGGCGCAATTGCCGGGCGGCGGCTGGCCGCAGGGGGCGTTGACGGAATTGATGCTGCAGCAGCCGGGCATCGGTGAAATCCGCTTGTTGCGACCGGCCTTGCAGCAAGCGGCGCAGCGGCCGGTGGTGTTGCTGGCGCCGCCGCAAATCCCGCAAGGACTGGCGCTGGCGGCGCTGGGCCTGCCCCCGGAACAAATGGTGTGGATACGCGGCACCGGCAAATCCGGCGATGCGCTGTGGGCGGCCGAACAAATCCTGCGCAGCGGCTGCTGCGGCGCGCTGCTGCTGTGGCAGCAGCAGATCCGCAATGAAAACCTGCGCCGCCTGCACCTGGCGGCGCAAAGCGGCGATACGCTGTTCTGGCTGATGCGCCCGCTGGCCGCCGCACAGGACGCGTCCCCGGCGCCCTTGCGCCTGGCGCTGCGCACGGCGCCGGGCGGCCTGTCGATTACCGTGATTAAACGCCGGGGACCGCAGCGCGATGCGCCGCTGTTCCTGCCCTTGCCACCCTCTTTGCTACAGCGCCATGCATCTGTGGATCGGCCTTTGTCTGTACCGGCTACCGCTCGAAGTGTTCTGCCCCACCTGGTCGGCGGATAGCTGCACCGCGGTGCTGGAACAGGAAGGCGTGGTGGCGCTGTCGCGCGCCGCCCACGCCAGTGGCGTGCGGGTGGGCATGCGCCGTGGCGGAGCGCTGTTGATGGCGCCGCAGATCCAGTTGCACGAGCGTTGCCGGCAGCGGGAAGACGAAGCCCTGCAGGCCGCGGCGCTGGCGCTGCTGCGCTATACGCCGCAAGTGGCGCTGGCGCAAGAAAGCGTGCTGTTGCTCGATATCGGCGCCAGCCTGCGCCTGTTTGGCGGCATCCGCCAGTTGTGCCGGCTGGTGGCGGCCAGCGTGCGGGTGCTCGGCTTCACCGCCGCCCTCAGTTGCGCGCCCACGGCGCAGGGGGCCTGGCTGCTGGCGCGCAGCCGGGGCGGCCGTTCGCTGACCATCGATTCGCTGTCGCGGCGGCTGGCAGGCTTGCCGGCGTGGCTGCCGCCGCCCGCGCGGCCGTTCCGCACCTGGCTCGAAGGCATCGGCTGCGTGACGCTGGGCCAACTGCGGCGCCTGCCGCGTCCCGGCCTGCAGCGGCGCTGCGGGCGCGCACTGCTCGACGTGCTCGACGCCGCTTATGGCGAAGCGCCGGAAATGCACACGTGGCTGGAACCGCCGCCGCAATTCAGGGCGGGACTGGAATTATTCGACCGCATCGAACATGCGGAAGCGCTGCTGCATGGGGCGCAGCGCCTGGTGCAGCAAATGACGGGCTGGCTGTGCGTCCACCATTACGCGGTCGAGCGCATCCGCCTGCTGCTGGACCATGAACGGGGCAGGGTGGCGTGCCCGCCTACCGCGATCGAGATCGTGCTGGCCGAACCGGCCTGGCGCGGCGATCATCTGTTGCGGCTCTTGAAGGAACGGCTCGGGCGCACGGTACTGGCCGCGCCGGTGATCGGCTTGCGGCTCGAGGCGCTGCAGGTGCAGGCCATGGCGCCGCTGACGGCAACCCTGTTTCCCGAACCGGGCGGCACCAGCACCGACCGCGAGCGCCTGTTTGAATTGCTGGTGGCGCGGCTGGGCGCCGACAATGTGTTGCGCGCCGCGCCGCTGGCCGATTACCGCCCGGACCGGGCCAATGCGTGGCAACCGGTGCAGGAAAAGCCTCCGCCGCTGGCACAGCGCCTGCCGCCGCGCAGCCTGCCCCGGCCAGTCTGGCTGTTGCCCAAGCCGGTCGCGCTGATCATGCGCGACCACCGGCCGTTTTATATTTCCCCGCTGCGCCTGGTGTCCGGCGCGGAACGCATCGAGGCGGGCTGGTGGAATGCGACCCAGGTGCGCGATTATTTCATTGCCGAAGGCAGCGACCATGTGCATTACTGGATTTTCCGGGAACGTGCGGAGGATGGGGAATTGCGCTGGTATCTGCATGGCTTGTTCGGGTAAGCCGCCGGTTCCTGTGGCTGTCGCCATGCGCCGCCGCTAACGCGGGCAAGGCGCGGCACGATCCGCGCCGCACCGGGCGCCATCGGCTTGAGGCCGTTATTCCAGGGTGCTTTGGTAAAATGGCTGCCATGCGTACCCAACGACATGACTTTCCCGGCGCGCACGGCCACCGGCTGGCGGCGCGCCTCGATGCACCCGATGGTGAAACGCGCGCCTATGCGCTGTATGCGCACTGCTTCACGTGCGGCAAGGATGTGCTGGCGGCGCGCCGGATTGCCGAGCAATTGACGGAACACGGCATTGCCGTGCTGCGCTTCGACTTCACCGGCATTGGCGCCAGCGGCGGCGATTTCGCCGATACGAATTTTTCCACCAACATCGAGGATTTGCTGGCCGCCGCCGCTTACCTGCGCACGCATTTCACGGCGCCGCGATTATTGATCGGCCACAGCCTCGGTGGCACCGCCATGCTGGCGGCCGCCGAGCATATGCCGGAAGCGACAGCCGTGGTGACGATCGCCTCGCCCGGCAGCCCGGCGTTTGCCACCAGCACGTTCAGCGAACACCTGGAGCGCATTGCCGAACACGGCGAAGCCCATGTGCAGCTGGCGGGACGGCCCTTCCGCATCCGCCAGCAATTCGTCGACGACGTCGCTGCGCACAGCTTGCGTGACAAGATTGCCGGCTTGCGCAAGGCGCTGCTGGTCATGCATGCACCGGGCGACGATACCGTGCCGGTCAGCCATGCCATGGAAATCTTCGGCCCGGCCCGGCACCCGAAAAGCTTTGTCTCACTTGACGATGCCGACCATTTGCTGACGCGGCGCGAAGATACCGCATACGTGGCGGACGTGATTGCCGCGTGGAGCCGGCGCTACCTGTAGCGGCGCCGGCGCCTTTCCCTCAGTTCAGCGGCGCCAGGATGGCTTGCAGGCGGTCCGGCGTGCCGGCAATGCGCTCGAGGCGCGGATACTTCAAGCCGCCGTGGTAATCGAGCAGGATGGTGCGGTACTTGCTGCCTTTTTTCACCAGCAGTTCGATCGGCCGGCTCGACGTTTTCGCCGCCGTGACGGCCGCGCGCAGCACGTCCGCCTTGTAGGCCGTGCCATTGACGGCCAGGATCGTGGTGCCGCCGCCCAGGCCGGCCTGGAAGCCCAGGCCTTCCCATTGCAGCGCTTCGATCTTGCCGTCACTGCTGACGGAAAAGCCCAGCGAATACTGGAAGTCGGCTGACTTGCCGCGCTCTTCCACCGATTTCAGGTACGGCGTCGGCGTGTCGGCGTACACGAGTTTCCAGCCGGCCCGCGCCAGGCCGTCGAGCGGCGCCGGGCCCACGGTTTCGACCCGGGTGCGCAGGAACGTGGCCCAGTCATACGGCTGGATCGCATTCAATGCTTTCACCACGTCGTCGAACGTGTAATGGTTGGCCGTATAACTGCCGTTTTCGATGCCAAAGAAATTCCGGGCAAAATTGTCCAGCGACTTCGTATCACCCGACAGTTCGCGGATTTTCGTATCGGCGTCAAGCCAGATCAGCGCGCCTTCGCTGTAATAATCCTCATTGCGCTGCCAGCTGGACCAGCCCTGCGGGCGGCGGCCATTGATGATGGGGTCATAGGTGGTGTCCTGCACCGGGCGCCAAGAGCGGCCGCGCATGGCGTCGTAGCGGGCCGCGGTGGCGGCCAGGGTGTCGCGCACGCTCTCCAGGCGCAGCAGGCCGGAACGCGCCGCCAGCACATGGCCCCAGTACTGGGTCTGGCCTTCATACACCCACAGCAGGCTGTTTTGCAGCGGCGTATTGAAGTTCAAGACATTCTGGCCGGCCGGGCGGCGGAACTTGCCGTTCCACGAATGCGTGAATTCATGCGGCAGCAGGCCGCGCACCGATTCGGCCTTGTTCCAGTCCGTGAAGTAATCGAGCTTGACGCCGTTTTCACTGGACTGGTGGTGTTCGCGCCCGATGCCGCCGAATTCCTCCGACAGCGCCAGCAGGAAATCGTAATGCGCATAGTGCTGTGAATTGAACAGTTTATACGCCTGCTGGATCAGCGCGCGGTGCAGTTCGATCTGTTCCGGCTTCGCTTCCACGGCCTCGGCCGTATCGGCAAACACGTTCAGGTGCACCGGCAATTTGGCGCCCGGGTCGAGGTCGTAGCGCTTGTGATAGCGGCCGGCAAACAATGGCGAGTCGACCAGGGTTTCCAGGTCGAGCGGCTTGAATTGCACGGTGTCGCCCTTGCGCTCGGCGGTCTCCAGCGCGGTGGCGTAAGCCCAGCCTTCCGGCAGGGTCAGGCTGGCCTGCACCTGGATGCGGCGCGTCGCGTAACCGGCCGGGTACAGCGCCATCGAATGCCATTGCACGCCGAGGATTTCACCGGTGATGGTGGTGCGGCCCTGGTTGGGCTCGGTCGGCGACAGGTACTGGTATTCCACTTCCACGGTCTTGGCGTCGCGCGGCACGTCGATGTGGAATGCGTGCACGTTGATCGGGTCGCGCGCCCACGCCAGCGGCTTGCCATTGGCGCTCAGCTTCAGGCCGGCCAACTGGTTCAGCGGGCCGCTGGGACCATGGTTGGCGGGCACCCACTGCGGATACAGCAGGGTCAGCCTGCCGGGTTTGGCGGGAATGCTTTCACGGATGCGGAAAATCTGTTGCGACGTATTCGACGCATCGACGTTCAGCACGATGGCGCCCGGGTAAGGCTGGTCGAGCGGCGTGGGGATGGTGTCGGCGGCGCGCGACGTGATGGAAACAGCGGCCAGTACAGCCAGCGCGAGGCCGCGTACGGCAGGGCGGAAAGACGTCATCTAAGGGCAAAACCAGGGATTTAAAGAGGGTCAGTGTAGCACGCAAGAAATTTTCTAATGTTTCGAAGTGTAGTGAAAACAACCGAAGAAAATTCGAAAAAAAAGCCCTTGAAAGTGCGTTTGGGGAACCGTATATCGGACTCACCGGTTGCCCAGCAGGGGACCGGCGGACCTTATCGCTTAACTTAAAAAGGATATGAATCATGCGTACTTTTGATCTGACCCCACTGTACCGTTCCGCTATTGGTTTCGACCGCCTGGCACAAATGCTGAATGACGCCCAGCGCGGCGATTCCCAGCCCAGCTACCCTCCCTACAACATCGAACTGGTCTCGGAAGACCAGTACCGTATCGTGATGGCGCTGGCAGGTTTCAACCGTTCGGAAATCGACATCACTTCCGAGCGCGACACCTTGCTGGTGGTGGGCCGCAAACAGCGTGACGGCGTGGAACGCACTTACCTGCACCGCGGCATTGCGTCTCGTGACTTCGAACAGCGCTTCCAGTTGGCCAATCATGTGAAGGTGACCGGAGCCTCGTTTGACAATGGCATGCTGACCATCGAACTGGCGCGTGAAGTGCCGGAAGCCCTGAAACCACGCAAGATCGCGATTGATGGCGTGGATGCGTCTTCCAACGTGACCACCATCGAACAGCAGCGCCAGGCAGCTTAAGCTCGTTGAGCGTGACCCCGCGCAGTGCGCACTGCGCGGCGGAGGCAACACCGTAGTACCACCATCTGGCCGGCTCTTGCCGGCCAACTGCATTTGGGGGCGCGGATTTTGATCCGGGGTCGCCGCCAGGTATTGTCAAGCGTGTACCGCAACGGGCATGCTTGCAGTACGCAACAGTTAAGTAAAGTTAAGCAGTGTCTAAGTCTGTTGCCTCATATTGGATACATCGAACATCCTACTGTCCAGGAGAGCAGCAATGCAAAACCAACCTGTTTCCAAAACTATCAAGCGTGGTGTTCTGGCCCTGGCCGTGCTCGGTGCCTTGGGCGCAGGCGGAGCCGTCGTGGTCCAACAAAACCATGCCGCCGCTGTCCCGGCCCCCGCACCGGCAGCCGTCCCGGCCGTCAACGCGCCGGCCGGCGCGCCAGTCGCCGCACCGATGATTTCCATGCCCGACTTCAGCGTCATTGCTGAACGCAACGGGCCGGCCGTGGTCAATATCAGCGTCACCGGCACCACGAAAACCGCCGGCTACGACCAGCGTGGCCGCGACCCGTTCGGCGACGATCCGTTTTATGAATTCTTCCGCCGCTTTCAGCAGGGACCGCAGCGCGGCGAGCGTCCGATGCCCACGCACGGCGTCGGTTCCGGCTTCATCATCAGCGCCGACGGCGTGATCCTGACCAATGCGCACGTGGTGCGCGACGCCAGCGAAGTCACGGTGAAATTGACCGACCGCCGCGAATACCGCGCCAAGGTGCTGGGGTCCGATCCGAAAACCGACGTGGCCGTGTTGAAGATCGATGCGAAAAACCTGCCGGTGGTGCCGCTGGGCCGCACGTCCGACCTCAAGGTGGGCGAGTGGGTGCTGGCGATCGGATCGCCATATGGCCTGGAAAGCACGGTTACGGCCGGCGTGGTCAGCGCCAAGGGCCGTTCGCTGCCCGACGACAGCTACGTGCCGTTCATTCAGACCGACGTGGCCGTCAACCCCGGCAACTCGGGTGGCCCGCTGTTCAATACCCGCGGCGAAGTGATCGGCATTAACTCGCAGATCTACAGCCAGACCGGCGGCTACCAGGGCTTGTCGTTCGCGATCCCGATCGACGTGGCCACCAAGATCAAGGACCAGATCGTTTCGACCGGCAAGGTGGCGCACGCGAAGCTGGGCGTCTCTGTGCAGGAAGTGAACCAGAGCTTTGCCGATTCGTTCAACCTGGCCACGCCGGAAGGTGCGCTGGTGGCCAACGTGGAACCGGGCGGCCCTGCCGACAAGCTGGGCCTGAAGGCGGGCGACGTGATCCGCAAGGTCAATGGCCAGAAGATCGTGGCCTCGGCTGACTTGCCGGCCATCGTCGGCCTGGCTATGCCGGGTGACAAGGTCAACCTGGAAGTCTGGCGCCAGGGTAAAGCCATTGAACTCAGTGGCAAGCTGGGCAATGCTGCCGACAAGGTGGCCGACGTGGCCCGCGCCAGCGATGGCGCTTCGGGCAAGGTCAAGCTGGGCCTGGCGCTGCGTCCGCTGGACCCGGTGGAAAAACGCCAGTCCGGCATCCAGTCCGGCCTGCTGGTGGAGCAGGCGTCCGGCGCCGCCGCGTTTGCCGGCGTGGAACCGGGCGACGTGCTGTTGTCGGTCAACGGCCGCCCCGTCAATTCGCTGGAACAGGTGCGCGAACTGATGGCGAAGTCGGAAAAATCCGTGGCCTTGCTGATCCAGCGCGGTGATGACAAAATCTTCATCCCGGTGCGGATCGGTTAAAAACTTGATAATTCGTTTAGCTCTGTCATCAGTAATCATGGATATCCATGTGCGGCCAGAATCCGCCATGGCATGCGCTATGGCTATGCTGGGATGGCGGATTACGGCTGCGCCTAATCCGCCCTACAGCTACTCGATTGAACTATAAAGGAAAGAACCATGCGCCTGCTGCTGGTGGAAGATGACACGATGATCGGCGAAGTGGTGCTCGACCTGCTGCGGGCCGAGCACTATGCGGTCGACTGGGTCAAGGATGGCGACATGGCCGACACCGCGCTGCAAACGCAAACCTATGACCTGGTGTTGCTGGACCTGGGCTTGCCGCGCAAGGATGGCCTGGAAGTGCTGCGCTCGATGCGCGCACGCAAGGAATTGACGCCGGTGCTGGTGGCCACGGCGCGCGACTCGGTCGAGCAGCGCATTGCCGGCCTCGACGCCGGCGCCGACGATTATGTGTTGAAACCGTACGACCTCGATGAATTGCTGGCCCGTATCCGCGCCTTGCTTCGGCGCTCCGCGGGCCGCGCCGAACCCGTGTTCGAGCACAAGGGCGTGTCCGTCAATCCGCAGACGCGCGAAGTGATTGCCAATGGCCAGCCGGTGAACCTGTCGGCGCGCGAATGGGCCGTGCTGGAAGCGCTGATCGCGCGGCCCGGCATCGTGCTGTCGCGCGCCCAGCTCGAGGAAAAACTGTACAGCTGGAAGGATGAAGTCAACAGCAATGCGGTGGAAGTGTATATCCACGGCTTGCGCAAGAAGCTGGGCAGTGAATTGATCCAGAACGTGCGGGGCTTGGGCTACATGGTGCCAAAGAATTGATGGCCGGGATGGAAGGCATGAATCGCCAATGAAATTGCCCGTAACGCATTCGCTGCGCGGCCGCCTGCTGTGGTTCCTGCTGGCGGCCATCGTGCTGGCCGCTATGGCGCAAGCCGTCATTGCCTACCGCAGCGCGCGCAGCGACGCCGACGAAATCTTCGACTACCACATGCAGCAGATGGCGCTGTCGCTGCGTTCCGGCGCGCCCATGGCCAACCAGTATGGCCGCGGCGGCGACGTCGACAACGATGACATGGTGGTGCAGGTATGGACGCCGGACGGGGTGCAGGTATTCCGTTCGCTGTCGCGCGCGGAATTGCCGCAGCGCGCGGTGCTGGGTTTTTCCAACGTGCGCGTGCGCGGCGCCACCTACCGCGTGTTTTCCATCCAGACCAATAACCAGACCGTGCAGATCGCGCAGGACATGAAGGTGCGCCAGCGCATGGCCGGCGCGCTGGCGCTGCGCACGGTGGCGCCGATCGCCATGATGGCGCCGCTGTTGATGCTGGTGGTGTGGTGGGTGGTCAGCGGATCGCTGGCGCCGGTGTCGCGCGTGCGCACGCAGGTGGCGGCGCGCCAGGCGGACGATTTGTCGCCGGTATCGGAATCGGGCTTGCCCGACGAAGTGCAGCCGCTGGTGCAGGAATTGAATTTGCTGTTCGGCCGCGTGAAGACCGCGTTCGAAGCCCAACAGCATTTCGTCGCCGACGCCGCGCATGAATTGCGCACGCCGCTGGCGGCGCTGAAATTGCAGGTATTGAGCCTGGAGCGCGCCGACAGCGCGGAAGCGCGCGCGGTGGCCGTGGGCCGCCTGACGGCCGGTATCGAGCGCGCCACGCGGCTGGTGGAACAGTTGCTGGTGCTGGCGCGCCAGGAAGCCGGCAGCGAACTGAAAAAGGAAGACGTCAACCTGGCCGACCTGGCGCGCCGCGCGCTGGGCGACCTGGCCGGCATCGCGCAAACGCGCGGCATCGACCTGGGCCTGCATCATGCGGACGACGCCGTGGTGGCGGGGCAGGGCGACGCCTTGCTGATCCTGCTGCGCAACCTGGTCGACAATGCCATCAAATACACGCCCTCCGGCGGCACGGTCGACGTGGAAGTGCGCCAGCAGCCGGACAAGGCCGTGCTGTGCGTCGATGACAGCGGCCCCGGCATCCCGCCGGAAGAACGCGAACGCGTGTTCAGCCGCTTTTACCGCGTGCCGGGCAGCCCGCCCGGCGGCAGCGGCCTGGGCCTGGCCATCATCAAGGCCATTGCCGAACGCCATGGCGCGGCGCTGGTGCTGGACCAGTCGCCGCGGCTGGGCGGCCTGCAGGTGCGGGTGGAATTCCCATTGCCGCGCAACGCGCCGTCAGCCGGCGTCAGCCTGGCGAAACCGCCGGCATAAGCGGCATGCCGGCGGCGGCCGGCCCTGTTGCCTCCGCTCCACGCTAGAATGGCGGTTTTGATACCGTCAGCGGAGCAGGCATGAAAAAAATCGGCTTTTCGGGCACCCTGGACCCGATCACCAATGGCCACATGTGGGTGATCGGCGAAGCCCGTTCCATCGCGGACGACGTGGTGGTATTCCTGTCCGAGAATTCGACCAAGCAGCCCAAGTTCACCGCGGAACAGCGCAAGGACATCGTGTTGCGCAGTTGCGAAGAGCGCGGCTGGAACAACGTGCAAGTGATGATCGTGAAAAGCGATTACACGGCGCGCGTGGCCAAGCGCCATGGCGTCGATTACCTGATCCGCGGTATCCGCACCACGGCCGACTTCGATTATGAAAACCTGATCCAGCAAACCAACGTGGACGTCATCGGCGGCGCCAAGACCCTGTTTGTCATGCCGCCGCGCGACCTCGGTTCGGTCAGCTCCAGCTTCGTCAAGGCCCTGGAGGGACCGGTGGCGTGGAACTGGACCATGAAAAAATTCGTGCCCGGCCCCGCCTACCATGCGTGGATCGTGAGCTGGCTGCGCAAGGAGTGGGATGCGCTGTGGCAATACAGCCAAGCCTCCGTCGACGTGCGGGCGCGCGCCGATACCTGGTTCCTGCGCCTGACCGGCGCCGATGCCTATGGCGGCGCCGACCGCCATTACCACAACCTCGACCATCTGGTGCATGGCCTGGCGGAAATCCGCACGTGGAGCGCCAACGTCGGCCCCAGCCGCCACGACGCCGACCTGGTGCGCGCGGCCTTCTGGTTCCATGACTTGCACTACGTCCACGGCGACGGTCCCGCGGCCGATGGCGAATTGTCGAATGAAGAACACAGCGCCCAATTGTGGCTCGGCAGCGGTCTGGGCGATGGCAAACCGGCCGGTTTTTCCGAAGGCGTGGCGGCGCTGATCCGCGCCACCGACCACTTCCAGGGGCCGGCGATCACGCATCCGCTGAAGGAAACCATGCTCAGCGTGGATCTGGCCATCCTGGGCCAGGATGAGGAAGTCTATCGCCATTATGCGCAAGGCATCCGCCGCGAATACAGCCACGTGCCCGACGCCACGTATCCGGTATTGCGCGGGCAAGTGTTGACGTATCTGCGCCAGAAAGCCGAGGCGGGCACCTTGTTTGGCGATCCCTTCTTTGCCGAACAATACAATGCGTTGGCGATTGCCAATATGACCTGGGAATTGCAGGAATTGGGGCAATAAAATTGCTCAATTCCAACAAGTTGCCACTGCTAAATGCTCGATTGCAATAGTTTGCGGCATCCTGGCAACGTTATGGCAATACCGCTTGAAATTGGCGCATGGCGGATTGCATTGCGCGAGAACTGACTTCTATACTGAATCCCTGTCGATGCGGATGGGTTTCCCTTATTTGTATGAGGAAAGAAGTCATCCGCGCCATTAACGGAGAGTGCCATGACCAAGCAATTCCTGATTTCCCCCTTTGCAACTGCCGTGAAGCTGGTGTGCGCCGCTGTCGCCATAGGCGCCGCCGGCCACGCGGCCGCCGCGCCGGACACCACGCGCGTCATCGTGGCGTTCAAGCCCGGCGCCGCGGCGGCGGTCCGCTCGGCGGTCGGGGCCGCCCATGGCGCCGTCAAGCATGAAATCTTCGGCATGGACGCCATGGCGGTGGAAGTGCCAACGCAAGCGCTCAATGGCCTGGCGCACAATCCCAACGTGGTGTACGTGGAAGAAGACCTCAAGCGCTATCCGCTGGGCGGCGCCACCGCGTCGACCGGCACGCCTTACCTGACCGGCCAACTGGTGCCCTGGGGTATCAAGGCAGTGCAGGCGGACCAGCTGGCCGATACCAATGCCGGCAACCGCAAGGTCTGCATCATTGACTCGGGCTACGACCGCTCGCACGAGGACTTGAGCGCCAATAACGTCAATGGCGAATATGACCGCGGCACCGGCTGGTGGTACACCGATGAAAACCACCACGGCACCCACGTGGCGGGCACGATTGCCGCCATCAACAATAACAATGTCGGCGTGGTCGGCGTCAATGCCAACCGCAAGCTGAACCTGCACATCGTGAAGGTGTTCGGCGCCGATGGCTGGGCGTATTCGTCGACCCTGGCCACGGCCGCCAACAAGTGCGGCGCGGCCAACGCCAACGTCATCAGCATGTCGCTGGGCGGCGGACGCGCCAGCAAGACCGAAGAGCGCGCCTTTGATGCGCTGCAAAGCAAGGGCGTGTTGTCGGTGGCGGCGGCAGGCAACGATGGCAACACCGTGGTGTCGTATCCGGCCGGCTATGCCAGCGTGATGAGCGTGGCGGCGGTCGATGAAAGCCTGAACGTGGCCAGCTTCTCGCAATACAACAGCAAGGTGGAAATCGCCGGCCCCGGCGTCAACGTCCTGTCCACGGTGCCGATGGGCGCCGGTTCGTCGCCGTCGCTGGTGGTGGGCGGCACCACCTATGCGCCGGGCGCGATGGAGGGTTCGCCGAAAACCAGCGCCACCGCGCCGCTGGCGGACTTTGGCCTGGGCGACCAGATTGTCAGCGCCGTGTCGGGCAAGGTATGCCTGATTGCACGCGGCACGGTGGACTTCGCGACCAAGGTCAGCAATTGCCAGAAGAGTGGCGGCGTGGGCGCGGTGGTCTACAACAACGTGGCTGGCGGCTTTGCCGGCACCCTGGGCACCACCATCACGGCAATCCCGTCGGTGACGGCGTCCGACACGGAAGGGGCGTCGCTGAAGGCGCAACTGGGCGCGTCGGCCACGGTGGCGGTCAAGGCGACCAACTATGACTACTACGATGGCACGTCGATGGCCACGCCGCACGTGTCGGCCGTGGCGGCGCTGGTGTGGAGTTATTTCCCAAGCTGCACCGGTGCGCAAATCCGCGCTTCGCTGGGCAAGAGCGCGAAAGACTTGAATGCGCCGGGCCGCGACGTGTACACGGGCTTCGGCCTGGTGCAGGCCAAGGCGGCGTATGACCGCATTGCCACCAAGGGTTGCGGCAATTAAGCGCGGCAATTCAGTGCGGTAAGCGGCGGGTTGCATAACCCGCCATGCAAAACGGGGGCCGCGGCCCTAATGCCGTTCAGTTAAGACTGGACGGCATTTTTATTTCAGGGTTGTAAACGCA
>CBIHOX010000166.1:0-13151 GCA_966211685.1 uncultured Pseudoduganella sp. | reverse complement strand
GGCACCGTCACGCGGGTCACGATGATTTCGTTATACAGCTTGGTTTCCAGCACTTGCGCCAGTCCCGCCGCCAGCGCCAGCAGGGTCTTGCCGGTACCGGCCTGGCCCAGCAGGGTGACGAAGTCGCATTCCGGATTCATCAGCAGGTTCAGCGCGAAGTTCTGCTCGCGGTTGCGCGCGGTGACGCCCCACACATTGTTCTTGTTGTGCGAGTAGTCGCGCAGGGTTTGCAGCACGGCGGTCTTGCCGTTGATCTGCTTGACCTGGCCGTAGAACGGCGCTTCGCCATTGTTCGGCTCCAGGAACACGAACTGGTTCACCAGCAGCAAAGGAATGAACGGGCCGGTCACGCGATAGAACGTCGCGCTCTGGCCATTCTTGTTTTCCTGCCAGGATTCCATGTCCTTGCCATGCTTGTCCCAGAAGTCGTCCGGCAATTGCACGATGCCCGAATACAGCAAGTCCGTATCTTCCAGCACGTGGTCGTTGAAGTAGTCTTCCGCCGGCAGCGCCAGCGCGCGCGCCTTGATGCGCATGTTGATGTCTTTCGACACCAGCACCACGGCGCGGCCAGGCTGGTCCGCTTCCAGCGAACGCACCACGGCGAGGATCTGGTTATCCGCCTTCCCTTGCGGCAGGCCTTCCGGCAAGTCCGCCATGTGCAGCTTGGTCTGGAAGTACAGGCGGCCCTTGGCGTCCTTGTTGCCCAGCTTGGACAGCGGGATGCCGGATTCGATGGCGTCATCGTCGGTGTCCGCCATCAACGCGTCGAGCGTGCGCGAGACCTGGCGGGCGTTGCGCGCCACTTCGGACATGCCTTTCTTGTGATTGTCCAATTCCTCCAGCGTCATCATCGGCAGGTAGACATCGTGCTCCTCGAAGCGGAACAGCGACGACGGGTCGTGCATCAGGACATTGGTGTCGAGCACGAACAGCTTGGTCAGGCCGGCCTGGTCCGCATGGCGGCTGGAGGACGACTTGATGGTGACTTCGTGCTCCTTGTGCTTGACCGGATGCGGGCCTTCCATCGATACCGGCGGCGTTTTGCCGCGTGGCGATTTCGCCTTGGATTTCGGCGCCGGCGACGGTTCTTCCGTCATCGGTACGTGCACGTGTGGTTCGGCGGCCGGGGCGGCCTTGGCCTTGGCTGCGCTCTTGCGCACAGGTTTGACCGCCGGCGCTTCCGCCAGGGCGGGTGCGGCGGCAGGAACCGCTGCGGGTACTGCGGGTGTTGCGGGTACGGCTTTAATGGCTTTTGCTGCGGGCACCGCCTTCACGGATGCTTTTTTGGGCGCCACCGGCGCCTCTTCTTCAACAGGCAAAGGCAGGGGACGGGCGCCGCTGGCCTTCGGATAATCTTTTGCGAGCAACAGAGTAGCTGGCTTGCTTGGCATTTTTGGCAGTGGCATCAGGATCTCGATCTAAAAAAAAGCTTGATGGGTCCGCCCATTGGATACGCCGCGCAAATAGCGGCGCATGATGGGCAGCGCAAAACCTGCTGCACGTTGCACTGCCGGCCTGCGATGCTCGCTGTACTGCTCGTACAGCTGCGCTTCTCGGCCGGCATTGCTGCCGCTCGCGACGGTTTTTCGCAGCCCCTCGTAGGGGTGGATGCTGACGGAAAGGTAATACAAGACTGCCGCGGGCGGGGAACGCCCGAATTGGGGTACCGGAAGGTGGCGTACGCCACCGGGTACAGTGGGTAGGTAGGGTTTGACTCAAAGTGCGTTTATTTTTTGACGAATTCCAAAACTTCATCAACGTGAGTAGCAACCTTCACGCCTCTCCATTCTTTCACCAACCGGCCTTGAGCGTCAACGATAAACGTACTGCGCTCCACCCCCCGGACAGTCTTACCGTACATTTGCTTCATCTTCATGACATTGAAGAAGTTGCACACGGTTTCATCGGGGTCGGAAATCAATTCAAACGGCAATCCCAGTTTGGCCTTGAAATTTTCGTGCGAGCGCAGCGAATCGCGGCTGATACCGTAGATTTCCACGCCGGCTGCCTGGAACTGGTCGTACGCATCGCGGAACGCCATGTTTTCAGTGGTGCAGCCAGGGGTATTGTCCTTTGGGTAAAAGAACAGCACCGTCTGTTTGGCCGGGCGGCCCAGCAACTGGAAGGTCTGGCCGCTGGTCATCGCGGCGGAAAAATCGGCGAGGGTTACTGCGGTTTGGCTGTCAGCCACGGAGGTTCTCCTGCATCGGATGGCGCTGTTTTGGGTGCTGGCAGCGTACCCAGCAATATACATGTGGGGGCGGATTGATGAAACTCAATACCGCCTGGACAATGTTGTTATTTCTTTTCAATGATCAAGGCCAGCGTGGCCTTGCGGCCTTCACCCATCAAAATATTATAGGTACGGCAGGCCGCGTTGGTATCCATGCATTCGACACCGATGTGCTTGCTGATCAGCGGGGTGGTCAGGCGCGGATGCACGAAGCGCTGGCGCTCGCCGGTGCCCAGGATCACGACGTCGGGCCGGTCGGCCGCCAGCAATTCGAAATGTTCCACCGTCAGCGCCTCGAATGACGTGACCGGCCACGGCCGGGGCGCCACTTCCGGCAGCATGTACAGGCTGTAATCGAAGGGTTGGGCGTTGATTTCGACGCCGCCATTGAAGTAGCCGGTGACGGTCTGGTATTGCTGGGTAGTGCTGGGATGGAGCTTCATAGCCTGTATCTGTGCGTAAATTAGCGTAATTATGCGTAAAGGTCCGCGATTTCCATAGCTATTGTAACGTTTTCACGCGATCCGCGGCCCCCGGCAGTTGATTTAATGGGGCGCTTTCGGCAGAATGGGTATTTTCGCAATGCACCAAAAAGTCACATTGACGCGCACGTAAGCTGAAATTTCCGGTCTTTTGACCGAATTTTCTAGCGCGGGATGCACCGAGCTCACCAAGAAAGTTAGGATCAGATTTTGCGACCGGTTCAAAAATCGAACAAGCTGGCGGAAGTTTGCTATGAAATCCGCGGTCCCGTGCCGGAAAAGGCGCGCCAGATGGAAGAAGAGGGCCACCGGATCACGAAACTCAATATCGGCAACCTGGCCGTGTTTGGTTTCGAGCCACCGGACGAAATCGTCCATGACATGATGGTCAACCTGCCCAACGCGGCCGGCTATACGGACTCCAAGGGCATGTTCGCGCCGCGCAAGGCCGTCATGCACTACACGCAGGGCAAGAAAATCGCCGGCGTCACCATTGACGATATCTACCTGGGCAATGGCGCATCCGAACTGATCGTGATGTCCATGAATGCACTGCTCAACAACGGCGACGAAGTGCTGGTGCCGGCGCCCGATTATCCGCTGTGGACCGCGGCGGTCAGCCTGTCCGGCGGCACGCCCGTGCATTACGTGTGCGACGAGCAGCAGGACTGGTTCCCGGACATCGAGGACATGCGCAGGAAGATCACGCCGAATACCAAGGCGATCGTCGTGATCAACCCGAACAACCCGACCGGGGCGCTGTATCCCAATGAAATCCTGCTGCAGATTATCGAACTGGCGCGCCAGCACCAGTTGATCATCTATGCGGATGAAATTTACGACAAGGTGCTGTACGACGGCAACGAGCACACGTCGATTGCCTCGCTGGCGGACGACGTGCTGTTCGTGACGTTCAACGGCCTGTCGAAGAACTACCGTTCCTGCGGCTACCGCGCCGGCTGGATGGTGGTGTCGGGCGAAAAACGCCACGCCAAGGATTACATCGAAGGCCTGAACATGCTGGCTTCGATGCGTTTGTGCGCAAACGCGCCGGGCCAGTTTGCCATCCAGACTGCGCTCGGAGGCTACCAGAGCATACAGGATCTGGTGGGGCCGGGCGGGCGCCTGTTGAAGCAACGCGATCTGGCCTACAAGCTGCTGACCGATATCCCGGGCGTCACTTGCGTCAAGCCGAAAGCCGCGCTGTACATGTTCCCGCGTCTTGATCCGAAGATCTACCCGATCGCGGATGACCAGCAGTTCGCGTACGACCTGCTGGCAGAAACCAAAGTACTTATCGTCCAGGGCACCGGATTCAACTGGATTGCGCCCGACCACTTCCGCGTCGTATTCTTGCCCAACAGCGACGATATGACGGAAGCGTTCGGACGTATCGCGCGCTTCATGGAAGGCTACCGCAAGCGCCACGGCAGCCCAATCTGATCAACACCACAACATCACCATTATGAAACCCATCAAAGTAGGCTTGTTAGGCATAGGCACCGTGGGTGCCGGCACGTTCAACGTATTGGCACGCAACCAGGAAGAGATTACCCGCCGCGCAGGCCGTGGTATTGAAATTATTGCCGTTGCTGACCTGAACACTGCACGCGCCAACGAGCTGACCGGCGGCAAATGCAAAGTCGTGGCCGACGCGCGTGAAATCGTCAACGATCCGGAAATCGATATCGTCATCGAACTGATCGGCGGCTATGGCATTGCGCGCGAACTCGTCATGCAGGCAATCGCCAATGGCAAGCATGTGGTGACGGCCAACAAGGCGCTGCTGGCCACGCACGGCAATGAAATCTTCGCCGCGGCGCAAGCCAAGGGCGTCATGGTGGCGTTCGAAGCCGCCGTCGCCGGCGGCATCCCGATCATCAAGGCCTTGCGCGAAGGCTTGACCGCCAACCGCATCCAGTGGATCGCCGGCATCATCAACGGCACCACCAACTTTATCCTGTCCGAGATGCGCGACAAGGGCCTGGACTTCGATACCGTGCTGAAGGAAGCGCAGCGCCTCGGTTACGCCGAAGCCGACCCGACCTTCGACATCGAAGGCGTCGACGCCGCGCACAAGGCGACCATCATGTCGGCCATCGCGTTCGGCATCCCGGTGCAATTCGACAAGGCGCACGTGGAAGGCATCACCAAGCTGCAGGCGGTCGACATCAAGTATGCCGAGCAGCTGGGCTACCGCATCAAGTTGCTGGGCATCGCCAAGCGCGCCGTGGTCAATGGCGCGGAAGGCATTGAACTGCGCGTGCACCCGACCCTGATCCCGTCCAAGCGCCTGATCGCCAACGTGGAAGGCGCCATGAACGCCGTGCTGGTGCAGGGCGACGCCGTGGGCGCCACGCTGTACTACGGCAAGGGCGCCGGCTCCGAGCCGACCGCGTCGGCCGTGATTGCCGACCTGGTCGACATCACCCGCCTGGCGACGGCCGATCCGGAACACCGCGTGCCGCACCTGGCGTTCCAGCCGAATGCGATGAACGACATCAACATCCTGCCGATGTCGGAAATCACCACCAGCTATTACCTGCGCCTGCACGTGGTGGACCAGCCTGGCGTGCTGGCCGACCTGACCCGCATCCTGGCCGACGCGACCATCTCGATCGACGCCATGATGCAAAAGGAACCGGGCGACAACGAAACCCACACCGACATCATCATCCTGACGCACCAGACCCAGGAAAAGAACGTGGTGGCGGCCATCGGCAAGATGGAAGCGCTGTCCACCGTGGTGGGCCAGGTCACGAAGATCCGCCTGGAAAACCTGAGCTGACCTGCTTTCGTCAGCCAATCAAGGCGGCGCCGCGTGCGCCGCTTTTTTTTCGCCGGTGTACAGCCCCGATTGGCGCGCATGGTCTTCGATGCGGCGCACGGCCGTGGCCACGCCATGGTCTTGCGCCATGGCGCGCCCCACGGCCGCGGCGCGCGCTGCCATCGCGGGCGTGCGCAACACTTGTGCGATGCGGGCCGCCAGTGCTGGCGCCGTCAGGCTGCGCAAGTGCAGCGGCTTGCCGGCCACGCCCAGGCGTTGCAATTCCTGGCCCCAGTGTTCCTGTTCGCTGATATGGGCGATCACGATGGATGGCTTGCCTGCCAGGGTCGCCGATTGCGTGGTGCCGGCGCCGCCATGGTGCGCCACGGCGGCGCAGCGCGGAAAGACCAGGTGGTGCGGCGCGGCGCCGGTATACAGGATGCGTGTATCGGACACGAAGCCGCAGGCGCGCGCATCGGCGCTCTGGATGATGGCGCGGCAGCCGGCCTGGCGCGCCGCCTCCGTCAACAGTTGCAGCGCCTGGGATTGCAGCGCGGTGTCACGCGGCATCCAGCTGCCCATCGTCATGTAGACCGGTGCATCGCCGGCTTCGAGGAATGCCTCCAGTTCGTCCGTGATGCGGCCCTCGAGCTGCATGTTCGGCATGTCGAGGAAACCCGTGACCGCGATCGAGGCCGGCCAGTCCGGCTGGCGCGGGCAAATGGCGGGACTGATGCCGACCACCGTCAGGCCGCGCGACAGCCAGATCTCCGTCACCGCATCGCGCACCGGCGGCATGTGCAGGCTTTGCCGCAGCCGGTTCGGATAGGGCGCCAGCGTGCGGTGCAGCGCGGTGCGCGTCAGCCACCACAGCAGGCGGTTGCCCCAGCGGCCGAACGGATGGCGGACCGGGTGGCTGTAGGCGCTGGGAATGGCGGCATGCGACAGCAGCACGCTGACATAGGGCTTGCCCGCATGTTCGGCCGCCACCTGCAGCGGGTACATGAAGTAATGGCCGACCAGCATGTCCGATTGCGCGCACAGCTCGCGGCTGGCGGCGAACATCGCATCTTCTGCCGGCGCGAAAAAGTGCTTCAACAGGAACGCCATCTGCGCCAGCGGACTGCGGATGCGGGCCGCCGCCTCGCCCAGCTTTTCAGCGCCGGCCGGATCCACGATGGGCGATGCGACCACGCGGACCGTGACGCCGGCGGCCGATGTCACGCCGGCATAGGCGGCGCTGTCCACGCACGTGATGACCAGCGTGACATCGTGTCCGGCCGCCTGCAAGCCTTCCGCCAGCGCGAGGAAGGGGCGGATGTCGCCGTGGCTGCCCCAGGTCTGTATACCGATCTTCATGCCGCGCCCATCGTGATGAAAACGCTATCGTGGCATGGAAGGCGGCGTCGGGCAAATCAGGGCAGGCGGCTGGCCGCCGCGACGTAGTCGGCCAGCTGGCGGATTTCCGCGTCACTGAGCTTGCCTGCGAACGGCGGCATCACGCCGATGCCGTTGCGCACGGCTTTTTCCACGCGCGCCGCATCCGGGCCCAGTTCGTCGAGGTTGGGACCGATCGCGCCCTCGGCGCCCGCATGGCGCAGCGTGTGGCACGTGGCGCACGCCGGCGTGCCTTGCGTGAACAGGCGCTTGCCGGCGGCCAGCGACTCGGCGCCGGCCGGAGGACTTGCCGCCGCTGCCAGGGCCGGCAGGGCCCCGGCGGCCGCTGCCGCGGCCGGCAATGCCTGGTCAAGCGTCCGCGCCATCATGCCGCCGCCGGCCGGGGCGCGCAGGCTGGCAGTAACCGGAGCGGCACCCGGCGGCGGTGCATCTGGCGTCTCTACGCGCAGGCCGGCGGCAACCGGATCGCCGGCGGCCTGCGCCCAAGCTGGCGTCCCGGCCATGGCCAATGCCGCCACAGCCAGCATCGACCTGGCAGCCTGCCGGCGCCGGCAGGCTGCAACCCGCGCCACTATGCCAGGCCGCGCGCTCATGCCACCGTCACCTGGACGCCGTGGTCGCGCCAGCTGTTGTTGCCGTAGCCATGCGCATTCTCCACGCGCAGTTCCGGCTGGCGGTTGCCCTGGCTGTCTTCGGCGCGCGAGACCAGCAAGTGCGCGCCGGGCCCCAGCTTGACGGGGGCGACGAACTGGCGCCACGCGTAGCGTCCCAGGTCCGGGCCGATGAAGCGCGCTTCCTGCCACGTCTTGCCGCCGTCGCTGGACACTTCCACGCGCTTGACCGCATGCAGGCCGCCAAAGGCCACGCCCTTGACCAGCACCGTGCCGGCCGCCAGCGCGCCATGTTCCGGCAACGGTCCATTGATCCACGACTTCACGTTCATGCCCCAGACCGACGGCTGGCTGGCGTCGCTTTTCTGCCCTGGCGGCGACATGCGGTAGCCGGTCTGCTGGATGGCCGCTTCGCTTTGCTCGGCGGTGAAGGCCAGCCGCTTGATGTATTTGACGTTGTTGACGCCCGTATAGCCAGGCACGATCAGGCGCAGCGGCCCGCCATGGGCCAGCGGGATCGGCGCGCCGTTCAATTCCCACGCCAGCAGCGCATCGGCCATGGCGTCCAGCGGCACCGACCGCTCCACCATGACCGTGCGCGGATCCACGCCGTCCGGCAATTTTTCACCGCCGGTGCCGGTCATGTATTTCATCCCGCCCTCGAGGCCGCCGAGCGCCTGCACCACCGCCTTGACCGGCACGCCGCTCCACAGCACGCAGCCGGCCGCGCCGACTTGCCACGGACTGCCGCTGGGTTTGCTCGGGAACATGCCGCGTCCATTGCCCGAACATTGCAGCACCATGGCCACGGTTTCCAGGCCCAGGCCTTTCAATTCCTTCACCGTCAGCGTGCGCGGCGTTTTCACGCCCTCGATCAGCACGGGCCAGCCATCACGGTCGGCCACGAACGAGGCGTCGGGAGCGGGCAGGTTATTGCGGATGTACAGGTGTTCGACCGGGGTGATGATGCTGGAGCCGAATGCGCCGCGGCGGGTTTCCAGCGCATTGGCGCCGTGCTGGATCATCACGGCGGGATCTTTCCACGCCGCGAACGCGGGCAGCGGCTTGCCCGGCGCCGCTGCGGCGGGGGGCGCGGGCGCGGCTTGTGCGAAGGCATTACGGGCTCCGGTTGCGGCAACGGCAGCCAGGCTGCCGGCCAACAGAGTACGGCGTTGCGGATTGATCGGACGGGCTGTCATGGGTGCGTCTCCTTGTTGCTTAAAAGGAAACGAATAATGGTACACCAAACGCAAGGCAATACACGGCCGATGTTGGGAAAACAACAAAAAAAATCCGGGCAACGATTGCTCGCGGCCCGGAAAAGATACGCTGGGTAAAGCCACTTCAACTACGGTGTTACACCTGCGGGTAGCAGGATTTACTGCGGGGGTACTACGGTACTACGGGGGTTACTTAGCGACCGTCAATTCGCTTTTGACTTCCTTCACGCCTTCCACACTGGAGGCAGCCTGGATGGCCTTGGTGCCGGTATCGGTGTTGGCAACCTGGCCGGTCAGCGTCACCACGCCCTGATTGGTGGTGGCCGTCACGCCTTTGAAGTCAGCCACGGCGGCTTTGACTTTTGCGTTCAACGCGCTGTCAGCAGTCGCGACAGCGGCGCCAGCCATGGCACCTTCCTGCTGCGCATAGGCAGGGGACAGGGCGGCAGCGCTCAGTGCGGTGAAAGCGGCGGCAGCCATCAGGCGGGAAATGGTAATCGTCATATTCGCTACTCCATAAAAAGTTTAAGAACGCCTTGTGACGTTGAACTCCTTACAGCAAGCGGCGTGCCAGCTCATTGACTCCCTTGTAAATCAATGACTTACAAAAGAAGGTTGATGTGAGGAATGTTCGCGGGGCGGGAGTTTGTCGGGCAGCGGCGACACCTGGCCGGGACCGCCGCGTGAAACCTTAAAAAATCAATGACTTGTATTTGTCGCCATGGAGCGACAAGCGTCACCCTTCGGCGCGGAATTGCGCTGCATCGAGTTCGTGGCGCTGCAACAGGCGGTAGAACTCGGTGCGGTTGCGCTCGGCAAGGCGCGCCGCGTCGGCCACGTTCCCATCGGTTAATTTCAGCAATTGCACCAGGTATTGCCGTTCGAAGCGCTGCTTGGCTTCCGTATAGCTGAGCACTTCCAGTGATGGCACCCGCAACGCACGCTGCACCAGCGACAGCGGGGCCAGCGGCGACGTGGCCAGCGCACACACGTGCTCCACCACGTTGACGAGTTGCCGCACGTTGCCGGGCCACGGCGCCCGCGTCAGCGCTTCCAGCGCTTCCGGGGCGAAACCCGTGACCTGCTTGCCGTACTTGGCGGCCAGCGCCTGTAAAAAGCGCGTGGCCAGCAGCGCGATGTCCTCACGCCGTTCCGACAGCGGCGGCAACGTCAGCGTGATCACGTTCAGGCGGTAATACAAGTCTTCGCGGAACTGGCCCTCTTGCATGGCGGCATCGAGGTCGCGGTGGGTGGCCGACAGGATGCGCACGTCGACCGGCTTGCCGGTGTCCGATCCCAGTTGCCGCACCACGCGCTCCTGCAGCACGCGCAGCAGTTTCACCTGGAGCAGCAGCGGCATGTCGCCGATTTCATCGAGGAACAGCGTGCCGCCGTTGGCCGCCTGCACCAGGCCCTCGCGCGCCGTTGCCGCACCGGTGAACGCGCCTTTCACGTGACCGAACAATTCCGACTCCAGCAACGGTTCGGGAATCGCGCCGCAATTGACGGCAATGAAAGGCGCGCCGGCGCGCCTGCTGGCGCGGTGGATGGCGCGCGCCAGCAATTCCTTGCCGGTGCCGCTTTCGCCGCGTATCAGCACGCTGGCGTCGGACGCGGCCACCAGCCGCGCCTCGGCCAGCAATTCCGCCATCACGGGACTGCGGCTGACGATTTCTTCGCGCCATTGCTCTCCTTCCGCGCCGGACGCCTGTGGCGGCGCGCTCACCTGCACGGCTTGCGCCACGCGCTCGAGCAGCACTTTCGCGTCGAACGGCTTGGTGAGGTAGGCAAACGCGCCCAGGCGGGTGGCCTCGACCGCATCGGGGATGGTGCCGTGCGCGGTCAGCAGGATCACCGGCAGCGCCGGATGGCGCGCGCGGATGTGCTGGAACAGCGCCATGCCATCCTTGCCGGGCAAGCGGATATCGCTGACCACCAGCGACGGCAGCGCGATGTCGAGCTGGGCCAGCGCGGCTTCGGCGCTGGCCACCGCGGTGACGGCGTAGCCATTGGCGGTCAAGCGCAGCGACAGCAGGCGCAGCAGGTCGGCATCGTCGTCGACCAGCAGGAGCGAGGCGCCGCCCGGCGCGTGGCTGTTCTGGCTGTTCTGGTTGTCCCGCATGTCGTGCATGTTGCGCATGGTTTGCATTCCGTGGTTATCGTTGCCGTTCATTGCTGCCTCCCCTGGCCGGCAGGTTGCGCTCGATGGCCTTCAAACTTTCCACCGTGTCCGTCAATTGATCGATCTTGCGCTGGCTATCCTTCAGCTGCGCGGCCAGCCGCTCGCCATGGTCGGCCAGGCGGCGCTGTTCCTGGCATTGCGCCGCCAGCAGCGCCGCCAGCGGCGCCAGCGGGTTCGGCGTGGCGGCCACGCCGTCGAATTGCGCCTGCGCGCGCGCCAGGTCGCCGCTGCCGCGGGTCCACATCAGCACCATGCCCATTTGCAGCGCGACCCGTGGCGATGGCTGGCGTTGGCCCAGCGCGGCCAATTCCTGCAGCAGTTCGCCCTGCGCCATGCGCCGTACCTGCTGGTGGTAAGCCAGCAGCGGCGCGGTTTCATCGGGCAACATCAGCGTGGCGGGCGGCGGCGCCCCGGCCGGCGCCGGCGGCAGCACGATGGACGCCGGCTGCGGCAACAGCGGCGTGGTGCAACCGGACAGCAGCGCCATGCACAGCGCGGCGATCCGGCAGGAAGGCGGCACCGCGCGTGCGGCGCGCATTGGCCGTGCCGGGGCAGGTATCGCGGCCCGCCGCGGCCTGCGGCATGCCAGGCCCGCGCCGGCCGGCGCCAGCGTACCGCGGCACAGGGTATCAATGGTCATAGGGAATCTCGATATGAAAATGGGCGCCGCCGCGCGAGGTCAGCAGGGATACCGCGCCGCCGTGCGCAGCGACATATTCGCGCACGATGGCAAGGCCGATGCCGTTGCCGCGGCGCGCGCTGGCGGGCTGGCGTTCACCCTGGTAAAACGGTTCAAAGATGCGTTCGGCGTCACGCGGCGCCACACCGGGGCCTTCGTCGCGGCAATCGATGGCCAGCCTGCCGCCGGCGTCGGACAGCGTGAATTGCACGCAGCCGCCGGCCGGCGAAAAGCGCAGCGCGTTCGACAGCAGGTTGCCCAGCACGGCCGCCATCAAGTCCGCGTCAAGCGGCAGCGCGCGCGCCTCGCCGTCCACGGCGCAGCGCACGCCGCGCGCCTGCATTTGCAATTGCTGGCTGGCGACCACCGTCTCGAGCAGGACGCGCGGCTCGGTCATCACGCGCCGCAAGCGCTGCGCGGCAAAGCCGGCTTCGTTAAAGCGCAGCAAATCCTCGATCTGGGCCTGCAGCGACGCCGTGTTCTGGCGCAGGATGGCGGCGATTTCCCGTTGTTGCGGCGACAGCGGGCCCGGTACTTCATCTTCCAGCAGCGACACGCCTTCGACCAGCGCCGCCAGTGGCGTCTTCAATTCATGCGACACGTGGCGCACGAAGCGCGCCTTGTCGGCTTCCACTTCGGCCAGCCGTGCGCGCAGCCAGTCCAGCTGGGTGCCGAGGCGGCGCAGGTCGCCCGGCCCCTGCACGGCGATCGGTTCATCGTAGCGGTTGCCGCCGAGGCGGCCGATGGCCTGCTCGATCTGCTTCAGCGGCCGCGACAGCCAAGCCACCAGGCACAGCGCCAATACCGCCGCCAGCGCCACGGCCACGATGACTTGCGTGGTCAGCAGGCGGCGGCGCTGGTCCAGTTCATCGAGCAGCGCCTGGTTGCGGCGCTCGACTTCGTGGCGCACCGCGTCTTCCAGCAACTGGCTCAGCGCGGGCAGGCCGGAAAGCGCCTGGTCCAGCGCCTTGCCGGTCGCCTGCGCCACCGGCCGGCGCACCGCGTTGCCGCCCTTGCGGCCCGGATTGTCCGGCACCGATTGCAGCAGCGAAGCCACGGCTTCGCCGCGCGCGCGCCAGTCGGCCACGGCGGCATGCCGGGTGCCGGGCAAGCCGGCCGCGATGGCGGCCAGCGCGGCCTGGGCATCGCGCCAGGCATCGGCATAGCGGTCGCGGAATGCAGGGTCGTCCAGTACCAGGAACTGGCGCGCGCTGCGCTCCATGGCCACGCCGCGTTCGCTGAGCCGCTGCGCCTGTTCGGCCAGGGCGACCGCGAGCCGGCCCGCTTCGCGGCTATGGGCGGCGATGCGGTCCAGGGTCAGCAGGGCGTGCACGGATGTGGCGCCCAGCAGCGCCGCAATCAGTACGAAGACGCCCAGCGATAGTTGGCGAAACGAAAGTTCCGGAAACATGGGCGCGGCTGGAATGTTGGGGCAGGGCGGATTACAGGGTGGCGCGATGATAGTGCAAAGCTGGAAATGGGGGCGTCCGCTTGGCAGCGCCAAACACTATCGATCCCCATGCGAACGATAGTACGAAAGGGGCCAGGCCCCACGATCAGCAAACGCAATCGGTAG
>CBIHOX010000165.1:0-13179 GCA_966211685.1 uncultured Pseudoduganella sp. | reverse complement strand
AACAGCTGGTTTTGTTCAGGCGTGCCGGTAATGGTGAGCTGGCCGGTGGGCAGCCAGTTGAGCACTTTGACGCCATCACTGAACTGCAGACGCTCAATGCCGGACAAGGTATCTCGCCCTTCCGCACCGGTCACGATGTAGCCCCCTGCGCTGGCTTCGACCTTGTATGACGAACGGGTGCCTGCATAGACCGCGGTATCGGTGCCATCGCCGCCAATCAGCGTGTCATCGCCGGCCAGGCCGGTCAGGCGGTCGTTGCCCTTGCCACCGCGCAGGATGTTGGCGCCGGCTGTACCCGTGATGTCGTCATTGCCGTCGCCGCCGGTGGCGTTCTCAATGGCGGAACCATAGTTGACGGTGAGCTGGCCACCGGCAGTGATGCTTTGCCCTTTGGCGCCGATATAGTCCCAATACCCGGGTTCCAGGTGCAACGTCAAATCGCCGCTCAATCCCGCCGCGCTGATAGTGTCATTGCCCGCGCCATCCCAGATGAAATTGGCCTGGCTGGCCGACAGTGCATACGTGTCATTGCCGGTCCGCGCCAGCGGGTTGGGGCCAAACAGGTATTGCAGCGCCGCGATGTCCAGCGTTCCCAGCGTTTGCCCCTGGAACGTGGCCGAGGCCGTGACTGTGGCTTTGCTGTCGGCAGCGGGCAGCGCGCCATTTTGTGACGTGGTTTCATCGCCGTGCTTGAGCCCCAGCGTGTGCGCCAGCGCATGCAGCAATACTTGGGAATTAGCCGCCTGTGTGTTGCCGGATGGCTCAAAATAGATATCCGCGCCATCGGCCAGGTTGCCGATAGCTTCCTGGCGCCCTTGCGCGGCTTCACCGGCATGGTGCACGGTAATGAGCGCGCCATCGTCCTTGGCGGGCAGGTTGACGAAGGCGCGGATACCGTTCAAAACGCCTTCGATCATGCTCTTTTCCGCCGTGGTAAAGGCGCGGTCTCCGCTATTGGCGTCGTACGCAAGGCGGGTTCCGTGGCCCTTGCCGAGGGCGGCCAGCAAAGCCGCCTGCGTCAGGCCGCCTTCGCGGTCCAGTAGTGCGTCGATCCAATAGGGGGCCGATGTTGAATGCACGGTGACGTCGGTGACCGATTGCGCCTGCAGTGCATCGCTGCCGGCGCCATCCTTGAAATTCCATTGGATGCGGATATGTTGCTGGTCCACGACCGTCCCCGTGTTTTCGTAGGCGATCGATTGCAAGGTTTGATTGACCAGCGCTTGTGTGGCTTTGTCATTGAAGGTGATTTTCAATGTGCCCGTGCCGGACTGTACTGTGCCTACATTGGTATTGCCGAGATAAACCAGGCCCGAGCGAAAAACCAGTTCGCCGGTGGCGACGAAGTGGTCGTCGGCATTGGCGCCGCTTTCCCGCGCCAGGCTAAGCACCGCGCCTTTGTAGGCATTGGCGGAAGCGGCCAGTTCGGTATCGCTGACAGTCAGGCCGGGATTCAACAGTTGGCCGGCATAGCCGCTGAAATAGGCGGTGGAGTTGCCGGTAGCGGAGGACAGGGCGCCAAAGTCGGTGGCGAGCGCGCCATGGCTGTCGAACTTCAAAATGATCGGTTGTGGTCTGCCGTCTGAATTTGGATAGATGTCGGCTTCAACATAAATTGCACCTTGAGGATCCACCCTCATTCCTTGTAGCCATATATCAGGTACGTTGGCGAAGCTGTGTATTACTACGCCATTGGTACCAAAGGATTTATCAACCGTGCCATTCTGGTTCAGGCGAACAAAGAGCGTCTGCGGCACGCCGTTCTCCCCGGCTGCCTGGCTTAAAGCGAGGATAGTGCCATCTTCATTGACGTGAATTCCATGAGCCGTTTGGCCGCCGCTGATGGCGATGTCTTGCCAAAAGATGCCATCACCCGCAAATGACTTGTCCGGACTGCCGTCTTTGTTGTAGCGGACAATCGCAAGCTTCTGCTGGTAATCGGCATCGGATGCAGAACCTGCAACGATGATCCGTCCATCAGCTTGTACAACAACACTGTTTGCAAAGCTGGTGCCGGCTGAGGATGGATAAAAATTAGTGGCTACTTCACCATTATCCCCGAACGTCGTGTCCCTGCTGCCATCGGCGTTAAAACGGATGAGAACGAATTGGCTATCGCCCGGGCGGGGAGCCTTGCATGCGCTGACAAGGATCTTGCCATCGGATTGCATGACTGCTGCGGTGGCGCGGATATTGTTGGCCGTGTCCAATACTTTACCGCCTTTGCCAAAGCTGGTGTCCAGCGACCCATCGTCCAGATAACGCATTAGCGCGATCGTACGCGGTGACGCCTGTCCTGCGCTGTTGTTTTCCAACGTCCAGGTGTCTACGACGACGGTAATCCGGCTGTTTGGAGCGGGAAGCGCATCGATCACGTTCACGATTGCACTTGATAGGATACTTGTGGAAACCTGGCTTTTTCCTCCTCCAAAACTCGTATCCATGCTGCCATTGGCATTCAGGCGCAGCAATACGATATTGAAATCGCTATATTGCGTAGTCCCTGGGGTTGGCGCTGAACCACTGATGAGCAGTTTGCCGTTTGGCAGATTGATAACCCGGTCCATCGCTTGTCCGGCATATGTGCCATCGTCATTCAACCATATGTAACGCCATCCTCCAAAGTTGAAGCCTGTGTCTACTGTTCCATTGGCATGCAGCTTCCAAATACTAGTACGGTATAGCGCCATCAGACTGCCATCAGCCAGAGGCGTGATCGACTGGAGGTCATACCCAAATTGCGTGCTTTCGCTGTATTGCCCGGTGTGCCCGGATCGGAAGGTTGGTGCAGTGTTAGCCATGGCAAGTGGGATGCAAAAAAATTAATATACAATGCTATCATGCAAAAAATAAAATATCTATATGGCAATTTATTTTTATTCAAAATAATCCAGTAAGAAGGTCCCATAAAAATTTTTTTGAAAGTGGGGAACTTTTTTCGGGTGTAACGGCAATATCACCAACGACGTCGCGACGATCCATTTGCCACCGCTACACTGAAAAAGGATTCCTATGAATAAGAAATTTTTGCTGGCCACCTTGCTGGCCAGCGCCAGCCTGACCCCAACCTTCGCCCTGGCCGACGGCGAAGCCAATGCGTTCGACGTGTCCGCTTTCATTCCCGTGTTCCAGTCCAAGGAAAGCAGAATGCCGGGAAAACCTTACAGCGCCACTGAAACCACGCGGGTGGTCCGCACCCTGGCGGATGGCAATGAAATCGCGACAGAATCGGTGCAGCGGCTGTACCGCGACAGCGCGGGGCGCCTGCGCAAGGAGACGCTGAACAGCAGTGGTGCTATCGAAAAGATTGAAATTACCGCCGCCGACGGTGTGGTCTATGTGCTGGACCCGCTGCGTAAAACCATGCGCAAGCCGGCGGTCGTACAGATCGGTATGGAGAAGACTGCGCAAGGCGTCCGGGTCAAGGCCAGCGGGGATAGCGCAGCGCAAGAATATATTGACAGCATGAATGCCGCGCAGCCCAACCCTTCCCAGGCGTTGTCCGGCTTCACCTCGCAAGACCTCGGCGTGCGCGAGTTGGAAGGCTGCAAGGCGGAAGGAAGCGCCAGCCGTTTCGACGTCGCGGCAGGGGCGCAAGGCAACGTCAACCCCATGGAAACGACGACGGAAAGCTGGTTTTGCCGTGACTGGGGCATGACGGTACTCATGAAACACAGTGATGCGCTGCATGGCCAGCGCACCACTGCACTCAGCCAGGTCAGCTTCAGGGAGCAGGATGCGGCGCTGTTCGTCGTGCCGGCCGATTACACCTTGGTGGCTTTGCCCGGCCAGGCCAGCAAGTAATCGGGCGCCGATGACACAGCCCGACCATGACTTGCTGCGCGCCCTGCGCGCCGGCGACGCCGCCGCGTTCCAGGCGCTTTACCGGCGCCACCAGGGGCCGCTGTTCCGTTACGCCGTGCTGCGCAGCGGTTCGCGCGACACGGCGGCGGACGTGGTGCAGGAAGTGTTCATTGGTGTGCTCAATGGCAGCCTGAAGTTCGACCCGCTGCGCGGCGAATTGCGGCATTTCCTGTTTGGCGTGGCGCGCAAGCTGATCCTCAAGCAAGAGCTGGCGCGCGGGCTGGCGCCGTATAGCCCGGCCGACGAGGACGACGACGACCAGCCGCAGGAAGCGCCGTGCGTGGCGCACGAACCGTTGGCGCGCCTGCTGGACAATGAAGCGGCCGAGCATGTGCGGCAGGCGCTGGCGGAGTTGCCGCCGCATTACCGCGACATGGTGATCCTGTACGAAATGCATGAATTGTCGTATGTGGAAATCGCCGCGATTTGCCAGGTCGAACTCGGGACCGTGCGTTCGCGCCTGTCGCGTGCCCGCGCCGCCCTGGCTACCCGGTTGCAGCCCTTGCTGCGCGTGGCTTGAACTTGGAGAACGAAGCAATGACCAAACAACTTCCCGCATCCTGCGACGACGCGTTGGCCCTGCTGCGCACGGATATCGCGTCGCTCGATACGCCGCCCGAGGTGGAGCTGGCGTTGATGGCCGCCTTTGCCCGCCACCACGCCAAACCGTCCTGGCGCAGCCGGCTTGCCGGCCTGCTGGCGTGGCGCGTCCTGGCGCCCGGCGGCGGCGTGGCGGCCGCGCTGCTGGCGGCGCTGGTCATGTGGCAGCAGGGCGTGCGTCCCGATGCCGGCGCGCCTTACGCGATGGCGGCCAACGATACTTTCATTGCCTTGCAGCCGGTCGAGCGCATTGCGCAGGAGCGCGCGCCGCGCATGGTGGAAACGGACGTGCCGGTGATTGCGCTGGCGGCGCTGGGTGTCGCGGTCACACCGCAAAACGCCGATCAAACCGTGCGGGCGGAAATGCTGGTGGGGGCCGATGGCCAGCCGCTGGCGCTGCGCCTGCCCACGATGTAATGAATTGGAGAAGATAATGACACGCATGAAATGGGTGATGGCTGTAATGGCCTCCGGCGTGGCGATGCACGCGCTGGCGGCGCCCGGCAAGGTGGCGCCATATATCGTTGAAGAAGTGACGGAGCGCATACAAACGCTGGCCGACGGCAACCAGGTGGTCAACAGCACGAAGCAGCGGATTTACCAGGACAGCAGCGGCCGCGTGCGGCGTGAAATGTATAACGCGAAAGGCGCGCTGGAAACCGTGTTCGTGATGGATGGGGCGCGCAACACGTTCATCCTGGCGCCGGCACGCAAAACCCTGTACCGCTCGCCGGCGCAGCAGGATGGCAACGTCGTCCGCGTCCAGCAGGGCGGCGCCGTGCCGCAACTGGTGGTGTCGGGCGTGACGCGCGCCGATGGCAGCGCCACGCAGGTCAAGGTGGCGGGCCCCGACAGCGGCAATACGCCACCGTGGGCCCGGATGGTGACCGACATCCTGGGCGACAGCAAATTCCTCGCCAACCGCACCACCAAACCGCTGGGATTGCGCTTTTTCGAAGGCGTGCAAGCCGAGGGCACCCTGGTCAGCTATGAAATTCCTTCCGGCGCGCAGGGCAACCGGCGCCCCATCCTGGTGTCGATGGAAAGCTGGACTGCCCGGGATTTGCCCTTGACCATGTATTTCAAGAGCAGCGACCCGCGCAACGGCGACTTTATTACGCGCGTCACCAGCCTGCGCCGGGAAGAGCCGCCCGCCGACCTGTTCGAGGCGCCATCGGACTATAACGTGGTCGAGCGGAATAATTACCTGTTGGCCCCGGTGGAAAAAAAGCCGTGACCGGGCTTTAGCGGACAGGCGGGCGCCATGTGGTTTTCAGCGTACAATGCGTACCACGAACCAATATGGCGCAATTCTTGCTTGGAAATGAAGCATGAGCCGCAAATTACGCATCGTTTTAGTTCATCCGCCTGACGAGAGTGACGCCTCGCTGCGGGCCCATGCCGTCCAGGCGGGCCTGAAAAAAGCCGGATACCAATTGGTCGCTTCACTGCCGGCCGACTTTCATTTACCCGAACGCATCGCGGAAATCCAGCCCGACATGATCATTGTCGACGCGGAATCGGACGCCCGCGACGTGCTCGAGCACATCGTCATCGCCACCCGCGACGAGCGCCGTCCCATCGTCATGTTCACGGAAGATGAGACGGAATCGAGCATGGAAGCGGCCATGGCGGCCGGGGTTTCCGCCTATATCGTGGCGGGGCTGCAGCCAGAACGCATCAAGCCGGTGCTGAACGTGGCGCTAGCGCGTTTCGCGCAAGAGCAAAAGCTGCTGGCGGAACTGGACGATACCCGTATGAAGCTGGCAGAGCGCAAGGTCGTGGAGCGCGCCAAGGGCTTGCTGATGGCGCGCCATGGCATCACCGAAGACAAGGCCTATCAAAAGTTGCGCACCATGGCCATGAACAAGAATTTGCGGCTGGCGGAAATTGCCCAGCGCGTGCTCGACGTGGAAGATTTGTTGGGCTGAGTTGGTGCATTGCAATACTTTTGCACTCCTATGGTGCAAGCCTGCGTCCCTGCGGCGCATCCCGGGCCGGCCAGTGCTCCCCGCCCGGGCTTCCTGATCTGGCACGCTCCTTGCACATAACAAAGTGTGGTCACGGCCAACGGCGGCCGTACCGACACACAGACAATGGCGTCTCGACAGTACGAAAGGTTTCGTGCCGTTAGGGACGCTTTTTTTATTTGCAATGGAGCGATGACGATGGTGAACAAGGCAAGTGCGGAAAAGCAGGTGGTGAAGATCGGATTCAATCCGCTGACCGACTGTGCCTCCATCGTCATGGCCGCGGTACTGGGTTTCGATGAAAAATACGGCATCAAGATCGTGCCCAGCAAGGAATCGTCGTGGGCCAGCGTACGCGACAAGCTGCTGACCGGTGAACTCGACGCGGCCCACGCGCTGTATGGCATGGTATATGGCACGCAGCTGGGCATCGGCAGCCCGGCGCGCGACATGGCGGTGCTGATGAACCTGAACCGCAACGGCCAGGCCATCACCCTGTCGCGCCGCCTGGCGGAGCAGGGCGCCACCGATGGCGTCACGCTGGCCAGGCTCATGGCGCATGCCCCGCGCACGTATACATTCGCGCAAACCTTCCCGACAGGCACTCACGCCATGTGGCTGTATTACTGGCTGGCGGCGCACGGCATCGACCCGCTGCGCGACGCGCGCGTGATTACCGTGCCGCCGGCGCAAATGGTGCCGTACCTGTCGGAAGGCCACATGGATGGTTTTTGCGTGGGGGAGCCGTGGAACCACAAGGCCGTCATGGATGGCGTGGGCGTCACGGCCGCCACCAGCCAGCAGATCTGGCCCGAGCATCCGGAAAAAGTGCTGGCCGCGTCGCGCGAGTTCGTGCGCAGCCATCCGAACACGTGCCGGGCCATGATCGCCGCCGTGCTGGAAGCGGGACGCTGGATCGATGCCTCGGCCGCCAACCGCATGGCGATGGCGGAAATCATTTCCGGAGCGGCCTACGTCAATACCGGCAAGGATGCGATCAGCCAGCGCATCCTCGGCCATTACCAGGATGGCATGGGCCGCTGCTGGGAAGATGCGCATGCGTTGCGCTTCCACCAGGAGGGGGCCGTGAATTTCCCGTATCTGTCGGACGGCATGTGGTTCATGACGCAGCAGCGCCGCTGGGGCTTGCTGAAATCCGATCCCGATTACCACGACGTGGCCAGCGCAGTTCATCAGACCAGCCTGTATCGCGAGGCGGCGGAATGGACGGAGACACCGGTGCCGCAAGGCGTATTGCGAAGTTCAACCCTGATGGACGGCAAGGTATGGGACGGGAGCGACCCGGCCCGCTATGCGGCGTCGTTCGGCATCAGGCAGTAATGAGGTAAAGGGGGCTGTATGGCTTACATGGGATCGGCGGCGCTGGCCACCAATGGCGCGGCGGCGAAGGAAGCGCCCAAGCTGTCGGGCGAAGTGTTCGGTGCATTGATCAACCTGTCCGGCCGACGCCGGTTCACGTCGCAGCGGCTGGTGCTGTACGCGGTGCTGGCGGGCCAGGGCCAGGAAGGCGCGGCCGAGGTGGCGCGCGACGCCTTGAAACTGTTCCGCGACGCGCACCAGGTGCTGGTTGACGGCAGCGATACGCTGCCCGGCATTTTCTGCCCGGCGCTGGAAGAAGCGTACTTCGGCCGCACCGGCGGCGACCGCCAGATCCGTGACTTCATCGAACTGGCCGAGCGTACGCTGGGCGCGGCGGAAAACGGCTTGCGCAGTACGCAGGCGCTGCTGGCGGAACTGGTGGCCAGCACCACGCCGCTGCTGGCGCTGCTGAACCAGGTCACGGCGATCTATGAAGAACAGTCGAAACGCCATGCGCTGAAGATGAAGAACCAACTGCGCTCCGTGATCACCGACATTGAAACCATCGCCAAGCAGGCGCGCATGGTGTCGTTCAATGCGCGCGTGGTGGCGGCGCGCGCCGGCCCGGCCGGCAAGGAATTTGCCGTGGTGGCGGGCGTGATGTCCAACATCACGGGGGAAATCGACGATATGGTGAAAACCGCGCTGGCCACGGCCAGCGCATAAGGAGTGCGACATGAGCAAAGTGACACTGGTGGGCGCGGGCCCGGGCGATCCTGACCTGCTGACAATCAAGGCATTGAAGGCAATCGAGGCGGCGGACGTGCTGCTGGTCGATGACCTGGTCAGTGACGCCATCATGGCGCTGGCGCCGGCCTCTGCGCGCGTGGTGTACGTCGGCAAGCGCGGCGGCTGCGCGCAAACGCCGCAGGAATTCATCGAGCGCCTGATGATCGCCGAGGCGCGCGCCGGCCACCACGTGGTGCGGCTCAAGGGCGGCGATCCTTACATGTTCGGCCGCGGCGGCGAAGAGCGCGCGCATCTGCTGGCGCAGGGCATCGAGGTGGACGTGGTGCCCGGCATTACCAGCGGCCTGGCCGGCGCCGCCTCGATCGGCATCCCGCTCACGCACCGCGACTGGAGCCAGGGCGCCGTGTTCGTGACCGGCCATGGCAAGGATGCGCAATCGGAACCGAACTGGGCGGCGTTGGCGCAAAGCCGCCTGACATTGGTGATCTACATGGGCGTGGCGCGCTGCGCGCACATCCAGGCGGGCCTGCTGGCCGGCGGCGCCGGGCCCGGGACGCCGGTGGCGGTGGTGCAATCGGCCACGCGCCATGCGCAGCGCCAGCTCATCACCACCCTGGGCGCGCTGCCCGAGGCCCTGGCCGCCAGCGGCATCGGCAGCCCGGCCGTGATCGTCGTGGGCGACGTGGTGCGTTGCGCCGATGCGTGGCCGGGCGAGGCGGCCGCTTCCCTCGATACCCGCAGCGCAGCCTGATCTATCGCCTCCATCCCCCATCTCCATCCCCACCGGTAGGCCGGACCAGCCGGCCTGGGGCGGCTGGTCCGGCCCTGGTCCTATCGTACGACCGGCGCCCCTGCCGGGCGCCTTGAGGCGCAGCGCGCCGTCATCCGGCGCCTCGCCTCCCACCTTGCCCTGCACCACAATCCTGCACCACCTTGATGCACCACAACCGTGCACTGCTGCACCGCAATATGCACCGCGGTGCGCTTTTTCTTTCAACCGTAACAAGTAAACCGCGTTCCAAGCCCGTCATCGGCCCGCCAGGCGCGTAAAAACGACCTGGCACACCTCTTGCAATAGCTAAGGCATAGGATCAATGGCGATCCTCCCAAACATTTCGCTGGTCCAACGGAGGAACAGCAGGACAACGGCGTCCGCCCAGACTGGCCACAGGCTAGTACTGCGCGGACGCCGTTTTTATTTCGGGATAAAAAATGGCCAGCAAAGCTACCAGCATCAACCTGTTTTCCTTCTCATCGGCGCCAATGCGGGCGTTCCACCTGACGTGGATGGCATTCTTCGTCTGCTTCTTCGCCTGGTTCGCCTGTGCCCCACTGATGCCGATCATCAAAGGTGAATTCGGCCTGACGCCGGCGCAAATCGCCAACATCAACATCGCGGCAGTCGCCATCACCATCGTCGTACGCCTGATCATCGGCCCGCTGTGCGACCGCTACGGCCCGCGCAAGGCGTACACCGGCCTGCTGGTGCTGGGCTCCCTTCCGGTGCTGGGCGTGGCCGCGGCGCAGACCTATGAAAGCTTCCTGTTCTTCCGCCTGCTGATCGGCGCGGTCGGCGCCAGCTTCGTGATCACGCAATACCACACGTCGGTGATGTTCGCGCCGAAAGTCGTGGGCACCGCCAACGCGGCCTCGGCCGGTTGGGGCAATGCCGGCGGCGGCGCGGCGCAAGCGGCCATGCCGCTGCTGATGGCCGCCATGGTCATGCTGGGCGTGAATGAATCGATGGGCTGGCGCGCCGCCCTGGTGGTGCCGGGCGTGCTGATGCTGATCATGGCCGTGGTCTACTACAAATTCACGCAAGACTGCCCTGAAGGCAACTACAGCGACATGCGCGCCGCAGGCATTGCCATCGAAGGCGGCAAGAAGGGTGGCTGGGACAGCTTCAAGCTGGCTGCCGCCAACTACCGCGTCTGGCTGCTGTTCGTCACCTACGGCGCCTGCTTTGGCGTGGAAATCTTCATCCACAACATCGCCGCCACCTACTACGTCGACCACTTCAAGCTGACCATCGGCCAGGCCGGCATGGCCGCCGGCAGCTTCGGCCTGCTGGCGCTGTTTGCCCGCGCACTGGGCGGCTACATCTCCGACAAGGCCGCGCTGAAAGGCACCCTGAACAGCCGCGTCACGGTGCTGTTCATCATGATGATCGGCGAAGGCATCGGCCTGCTGTGGTTCGCGAAAGCCGACGGCGTCGCAACCGCGGTCATCGCCATGCTGATCTTCGGCCTGTTCACCCACATGGCTTGTGGTTCGACCTATGCGCTGGTGCCGTTCATCGACAAGCGCGCCCTGGGCGGCGTGGCCGGCATCATTGGCGCCGGCGGCAATGTCGGTGCGGTGGCCGCGGGCTTCCTGATGAAGGGCACGGGCGACACGCAACAAACCCTGACCATCCTCGGCGTACTGGTGGCCGCTTCGGCGTTGTGCGCCATCGCCGCACGGTTCAGTGCGGAAAAAGTAGAAGAGACGGCGCTTGCCGCCGCATAACACCCTAATCTGATAGGAGTAAGAACATGAAGATCATCGTCATCGGCCACGGCATGGTAGGCCACAAGTTCCTGGAAAGCCTGGCGACGCACAAGGCGCCTGGCACGCACGTGCAAGTGACGGTGTTGTGCGAAGAACCGCGTCCGGCGTACGACCGCGTGCACCTGTCGGAATTCTTTGCCGGGAAAACCGCGGATGACCTGTCGCTGGTGAAGCCGGGCTTCTTCGACCGCGATGACATGGTGCTGCGCCTGAACACGCGCGCCACCGCGATCGATCCGGCCGCCAAGACCGTGACGACCAATGACGGTGATGTTCTGTCTTACGACAAGCTGGTGCTGGCCACCGGTTCCTATCCCTTCGTTCCTCCGCTGCCAGGCAAGGAGCGCAAGGATTGCTTCGTGTACCGCACCATTGAAGACCTGGAAGCCATGTCCGAATGCGGCGCCCGCTCGAAAACCGGCGTCGTGATCGGCGGCGGCCTGCTGGGCCTGGAGTGCGCCAAGGCGCTGCGCGACATGAACCTGGAAACCCACGTGGTGGAATTCGCGCCGCGCCTGATGGCGGTGCAGGTCGACGACGGCGGCGCCCGCGTACTGCGCGCCAAGATCGAAGCGCTGGGCGTGACGGTCCATACCGCGAAAAACACCACCGCCATCGTCGACGGTGAAACCGGCACGCACCGCCTGGAATTCTTCGACGGTTCGCACCTGGACGCCGACATGGTGGTGTTCTCTGCCGGCATCCGCCCGCGCGATATGCTGGCCCGCGAATGCGGCCTGGAAATCGGTCCGCGCGGCGGCATCGTCATCGACAACAATTGCCTGACCTCGGACCGCGACATCTACGCCATCGGCGAATGCGCGCTGTGGGGTGGCCTGATCTTCGGCCTGGTGGCGCCAGGCTATGAAATGGCGCGCGTGGCCGTGAAGCACCTGCTCGGCGAAGCGGCGGAATTCAACGGCGCCGACATGAGCACGAAATTGAAATTGATGGGCGTCGACGTGGCGTCGATCGGCGACCCGCATGGCAAGGAAGAGGGGGCGCGTTCGTACCAGTTCATGGATGAACGCAAGCAGGTGTACAAGAAGATCGTCGTGTCGAGCTGCGGCCGCTACCTGCTCGGTGGCGTGCTGGTGGGCGACGCCAGCGAATACGGCACCTTGCTGCAAATGATGCTGAACAAGATGGAATTGCCGGAATCGCCGGAATTCCTGATCCTGCCGCAGTCCGACGGCAAGGCCAAGCCTGGCCTTGGCGTCGATGCGCTGCCGGACACCGCGCAAATCTGTTCGTGCAACGACGTGTCAAAAGGCGCGCTGTGCGAAGCCGTGGCCGGCGGCTGCACCACCATCGGTTCGCTCAAGAGCTGCACCAAGGCCGGCACCGCCTGCGGTGGCTGCGTGCCGCTGGTGACGCAGGTGATGAAGTCCGAGATGAAAAAACTTGGCATGGACGTCAACAACCACGTCTGCGAACACTTCGCCTACTCGCGCCAGGAACTGTTCCACCTGATCAAGGTCGGCAACATCCGCACCTTCGATCAATTGCTGGCGCAGCACGGCAAGGGCCTCGGCTGCGACATCTGCAAACCGCTGGCCGCGTCGATCCTGGCGTCGTGCTGGAATGACTTCGTGCTGAAGAAGGAGCACGCCAGCCTGCAGGATTCCAACGACTACTTCCTGGGCAATATCCAGAAGGACGGCACGTATTCGGTGGTGCCGCGCATGCCGGGCGGCGAAGTCACGGCCGATGGCTTGATCGCGGTCGGCATGGTGGCCAAGAAGTATGGCCTGTACACCAAGATCACGGGTGGCCAGCGGGTCGACCTGTTTGGCGCGCGCGTCGAGCAGCTGCCATCGATCTGGGAAGAATTGATTGCCGCCGGCTTCGAGACCGGCCATGCCTACGGCAAGTCGCTGCGCACCGTGAAATCGTGCGTGGGTTCGACCTGGTGCCGTTACGGCGTCGACGACTCGGTCGGCCTGGCGATCGAACTGGAGCACCGCTACAAGGGCTTGCGTTCGCCGCACAAGATCAAGTTCGCCGTATCGGGCTGCACCCGCGAATGCGCGGAAGCCCAGGGCAAGGACGTCGGCGTGATCGCCACTGAAAAGGGCTGGAACCTGTACGTGTGCGGCAACGGCGGCATGAAGCCGCGCCACGC
>CBIHOX010000164.1:0-13191 GCA_966211685.1 uncultured Pseudoduganella sp. | reverse complement strand
GAGAGGGGGCGGGCAGGCGGCAACCCAGTGTCAGACAGGGCCGCGGCAGGCCGGTGGCAGCCTGCCGCGCCAGGGAACAGCTTATTTGACCAGTTCTTCCAGGCCGGCGCTCAATTCGCTCGGCGGCGGCATGTCGTCCAGCAGCGCGTTCGGCGCCAGTCCCAATTCGGCGGCCAGTTCTTCCGGGTAGCAGGCCGCGATCTCCTCGGCCGACAAACCGTTTTCCTCCACGCGGGCGCGCCAGGCGGCCAGGTGGATCACGCCGGACAGGTGAGTGGCCTCTTCATCGTTGAGCGGATCGGGGAAGGTCGCGATGGTTTCCGCGAACACGTCGGGGAATTTCCAGCGGCGCGCCAGTTCCGCACCGACGTCGGCATACGTATAGCCGAACGATTGTTGTTCGGTGTCGAGGCGGCGCGAATCGAGCGGGCCGGCGACCTTGTCGAGCTGCATGGCCTGTTCCGGCATCGCGGCATGGATCACCAACTGGCCGATGCTGTGCATCATGCCGATGGTGAACGCGAGGTCGGTGTTTTCCTTGGTTTTCTTGGCGATCCATTTCGCGCCGCACGCCGTATACAGGCTGTAGCGCCAGAATTGTTTCAAGTCCAGGCCGGGCACGGATTTGAAGCCGCTGACCAGGCCGGAGCTGATGACCAGCGTGCGCACCGTCACGAAGCCCAGCATCAGCACCGCATCTTCCACCGTGCCGATGCTGCGCGACACGTGGTAATACGCGGAGTTGGCCAGCCGCAGCAGTTTGGCGCTCAATACCGGGTCGGCCGACAGTTTTTTCGCGACTTCTTCCGTGGAGACACTGGCCTTGTCAAAACTGGCGATCAATTCCTCGACAACCTTGGGAGCGGTGGGCAACGCGGTGGGATTCTGGAAAAGCGCTTCAAGTTTCATGTAGGGTCTCCTGTGATAGTGCGTTGCTGTAGGTGAACTATATAGCGAATTTTTCCCTATAGGGGCATTTTGTTGCAGTACTGCACCGTAGGGAGCGAATCCTGCAGCCTGTCCCGGCTTTTTGCAGTTTGTCGCATTGTGCGGGCGCCACCAAGCGAGACGCAATAGAGTGCAGCCTGGCGTACCACGCCCTGAATTCCATAAAACATAACAGGAACCTCCCCATGCATGCTCCGATGAAAACCGCGCTCAGCCTTGCGCTGTGCAGCGCCCTCCAGTTTGTTGCCATTCACGCCAGCGCCGCCGACAGCGCCGCGCCTGCCGCTGCCACCGCCACGGCCGCCGCGGCCGCATTGCCAGGCGACGATTTCTTCCAATACGCCAATGCTGAATGGCTGGGCTCGACGAAAATCCCGGACGACCGCAGTTCATGGGGCGGCATGTCGCAACTGGCCGAGGAAACCAACCAGCGCATCATCAGGCTGGTGGAGGCGGCGGCCGGTTCGGCCGATCCGGAAGCCCGCAAGGTCGGCGATTTTTACCGCGCCTTCATGGATGAGGCGGCAATTGAAGCCAAGGGCCTGGCCCCGCTGACGCCAGCGCTCGATAAGATCCGCGCGATCCGCGACAAGAAGGAATTGACGCGCGCGCTGGGCGAAAGCATCCGCGCCGACGTCGACCCGCTGAACGCCACCAACTTCCAGACTGAAAACCTGTTTGGCCTGTGGGTGTCGCAAGGCTTGAATGATCCCAAGCACAATGTGCCTTACCTGTTGCAGGGCGGCCTCGGCATGCCGGACCGCGCGTATTACCTGGACGATAATGAGCGCATGCATAAGCTGCGCACGGCCTACCAGGCGCACATTGCCGCCATGCTGAAACTGGCCGGCTTCAGCGATCCGGAAACCCGCGCCGCGCGCGTGTTCGACCTGGAACGCAAGCTGGCGCTGTCGCACGCCAGCCGCGAGGATTCGGCCGACATGGCCAAGTCCAACCACACCTGGATGCTGCACGACTTTGCGAAAAAGGCCCCGGGCATGGACTGGAACCTGTTCTTTGCGGGCGCCGGCCTGAAGGGCCAGAAGCAATTCATGCTGTGGCACCCGAGCGCCGTCACGGGCGCCGCCAAGCAAGTGCAGGAGACGTCGCTGGACGCGTGGAAGGACTTCCTGGCTTTCCACACCATCAACCACCGCGCCGCGAATTTGCCGCAAGCGTTTGGCGACCAGTACTTTGAATTTTATGGCCGCACGCTGTCGGGCACGCCGCAACTGGCGGCGCGCTGGAAGCGCGGCCTGGCCGCCGTGAATGGCGCCATGCCCGACGCGGTCGGCAAGCTGTATGTCGGCAAATACTTCCCGCCGGAAGCCAAGGCCAAACTGGAAGCCATGGTCGGCAATATCGTCAAGGCCTTCCACCAGCGCATCGACAAGCTGGCCTGGATGGCGCCGGCCACGCGCAAGGAAGCCCACGCCAAGCTCGACGTGCTGTACGTCGGCGTCGGCTATCCGGACAAGTGGACTTCGTACGCCCAGCTCGAGGTGAAAGCCGACGATGCGTATGGCAATGCCGAGCGCGCGGAAAAGCTCTACACGGCGCAGCAGCTGGCCAAGCTGCACCAGCCGGTGGACCGCAAGGAATGGTGCATGCCGCCGCAACTGGTCAACGCCGTCAACCTGCCAATGCAAAATGCGCTGAATTTCCCGGCCGCGATCCTGCAGCCGCCATTCTTTGACCTGAAGGGCGCCGACGCGGCCAACTATGGCGCGATCGGCGCCGTGATCGGCCACGAGATCAGCCACAGCTTCGATGACACCGGCTCGCAGTTCGATTCGCACGGCCGCCTGCGCGACTGGTGGACCAAGGATGACGCGGCGCACTTCAAGACCGCGACACAAGCGCTGGTGGCGCAGTATTCGGCGTACAAGGCGTTCCCCGACCTGGCGCTCAACGGCCAGCTGACCCTGAGCGAAAACCTGTCCGACCTGGCCGGCCTGGCGGCGGCGTATGATGCGTTCAAGGCCACCAATCCGGGCGGCGATGACCGCGAATTCTTCATCGGCTATGCGCGCAGCTGGCGCAACCTGGCGCGCGACGCGTCGCTGCGCCGCCAGGTCATGACGGATGGCCACGCTCCGGCAAAATGGCGTACCTATACCGTGCGCAACCTCGATGCGTGGTACAAGGCATTCGACGTGCAGCCGGGCCAGCAACTGTACCTGGCGCCGCAGGAGCGTGTGCGCGTCTGGTAAACAACCACGGGAGAGAGGATGGCAATGGAAATCGGGCAGATTACGCAAACCACGCTGGCGCATTACGAGCGCACCGCGCAACAGTTCTTTGAAGGGACGCGCGACCATGACGTCAGCCAGAACATTGCCGCGCTGCTCGGCGCCATCACGGCGCCGCCGCCATTGCGCATCCTCGACCTGGGTTGCGGCCCGGGACGTGACTTGAAGCGTTTCACGGAACTGGGCCATCTCGCCACCGGCCTGGACGGTTCGGCGCAATTCGTGCGCATGGCGCGCGACCACAGCGGCTGCGAAGTGTGGCAGCAGGATTTCATCGACCTGCAATTGCCGCAGGCCGCCTTCGACGGCGTGTTTGCCAACGCGTCGCTGTTCCACGTGCCCAGTGCGGCCTTGCCGGACGTGCTGCGGCGCCTGCACGCGGCGCTCAAGCCCGGCGGCGTGCTGTTCAGTTCCAACCCGCGCGGCGACAACCGCGAAGGGTGGAACGGGCCGCGTTACGGCAGCTACTACGATTACGAGACGTGGGCCGGGTTCGTGACGGCGGCCGGCTTTGCGCCGCTGCACCATTATTACCGTCCGGATGGTTTGCCGCGCGAGCAGCAGCCGTGGCTGGCCAGCCTGTGGCGCAAGGGACAGCCGCTGCCGTGAAGCCAGCCATGTCCAAAACAATGTGAAGCAGCGTACGGAACCGTACATACCTTGTGACTATGATTTTCCTGGGCACACCGTGTGGCGTGTGCATTACTTTCAGGAGGTCATCATGAACAAGGACCAGATCAAAGGTAAAGCCAAGGAAGTGGCCGGCAAGGTACAGCAAAAAGCCGGTGAACTGGTGGGTAGTTCCGAACAGCAAGCCAAAGGCTTGTCGAAGCAGTCGGAAGGCAAACTGCAGAAAGGCGTCGGCGACGCCAAGGAAGCCGTCAAGGATGCGATCGACCGCGGCAACCGCTGATCGCCGGGCAGGACGGAGCCGCCGCGCAACGCGGCGGCTTGCCGGTCACTCCGTCAAGGGGTGTCCGGCTTCAAGTGCTTCTTGAAGAACGCTTCGATATTGCCGTACACGTGGCGCTGCGGCAGCTTGCCTGAAATGCCGTGCTTGGCGCCCGGATACGTCATCAATTCAAATTGCACGCCGCGGTTCACCAGCGCATCGATCATGCGCGTGGTGTTGGTGAACAGCACGTTGTCGTCCGCCATGCCGTGGATCAGCAGCAGCGGCGATTTCAAGCCATCCACGTGGGCAAACACGCTGCTTTGCGCATAGCCTTGCGGGTTTTCTTTCGGCGTGCCCATGAACTGCTCCGTGTAATGCGTGTCGTACAGTTTCCAGTCCGTCACCGGCGCCACCGACACGCCCATCGCGATCCGGTCCGAAGCCTGCGACAGCAGGCGCAGCGTCATGAAGCCGCCATAGCTCCAGCCGAACACGCCGATGCGTTTCGGATCGACAAAGCTTTGCTTGCCCAGGAAGTCCACGCCGGCCAGCTGGTCCTGCACTTCGACTTCGCCCAGGCGGTGGTAATTGGCGTCCGTGAAGGCGCGCTCGCGGCGGCCGGAACCGCGGTTATCGAGGCGGAACACCACGAACCCCTGTTGCGCCATGTACTGGTCGAAATAATTGCCCCACTTGCGCGCCACGTGCTGCGCGTGCGGGCCGCCATAGGTGGAGAGATAGACCGGGTAGCGTTTCGAAGCGTCGAAACGGTACGGCTTGATCATCGAATAGTGCAGGGTCTGCCCATCCTGCGCCTTCAAGGTGCCGTATTCGGTACGCAAATGGTCGGCCTTGTAGGGCGCATACGGATGCTTGCCATCGACGCGGTTTTCCTCCAGCCACGCCACCATGGCGCCATCCGGACGGCGGATCGACACTTGCGGCGGCGTATCCTGGTCGGAGAAGGAATCGACGAACACTTCGCCATTGCGGGCGAAGGCGGCGTCGTGCCAGCCGTCGGCCTGCGTGATGCGCTTGGGACTGGACGCATTGCCGCCATCGAGCTGCAGCGCATACACTTGCTTGTCCGTCACCGCGTCGCGGTTCGACGCGACATAGACCTTGCCGGCTTTTTCATCGACGGCCAGTACGTTGTCGATGCCCCATTCTCCCTTGGAGACCGGGTGCAGCAGCTTGCCGTCCAGGCTGTACAGGTACAGGTGGTTGCGGCCCGAGCGCTCGGACGCCCACAGGAAGGCGTCGCGGCTTTTCAGGAAGCGCAAGTCGTCATGGATGGTGGTCCAGGTCTCGGACGTTTCCGTGATCACCACGCGCTGCTTGAGCGTGGCGGCGTCGACCGCCACCAGTTCCAGCTTTTTCTGGTCGCGGCTCTGGCGCTGGTAATACAGCGCGCGGCCGTTGGCGTTCCAGTCGGCGCGCACCAGGTAAATGTCGGGATTGGGGCCGAGGTCGACGTCGCGGATCTCGCCGCTGGCCGGCGAGACGATCTTCAACTGCACCGTCACGTTCGGGTCGCCGGCGGCGGGGTAGCGCTGCTCGATCACGTCGGTGCGGTCGGCGTAGATTTCAAAGCGGCGCGCCACCGGCACCTGGCTTTCGTCATAGCGCTTGTAGGCAATCGCGCTGTCGTCGGGCGCCCAGTAATACCCGGTGCGCTGGCCCATTTCCTCCTGCGCGATGAATTCGGCTTCGCCATTGTGGACGGCGCCCTGGCCATCGGTGGTCAGTTGGCGCTCCTTGCCGGTCGCCAGGTCGATCACGAACAGGTTCTGGGCGCGCACGAACGATACGTAGCGGCCTTGCGGGGAAATCTTCGGGTCCAGCACTTGGCCGGACGCGACCAGACGCGCCGCGTCGGGTTTGGCCACGTCGATCAGGTACAGGTTGCCGGCGATCGGCACCAGCAATTGCTTGCCGTCCGGCGACCAGCTGTAATTGAGGATGCCTTTCAGGCTGGCCGTGCGCTCGCGTTCGCGGCGGGCTTTTTCCGCATCGGACAGGTTTTCTTCCGGCACCAGGATCTTTGAATCGACCAGCCGGTGCGTGGTCTTGTCCTTCAGGTTGTATTCCCACAAGTCCATCTGGAACTGGTTGTCGTCGCGGCCCTTGAGGAACGTGACGCGGGCGCCGTCGGGCGACACCTTGAGGTTGCGGACGGCGGCGCCGGCCAGCGCCGGGTCGGCGTGGATGCGGTCCAGGGTCAGGCGCTCGGCCGACGCGGGCGCGGTGGCGGCCAGCAGGGCCAGGAGGGGAAGTATCAATCGCATGGGATCACTCGTGAGGACTATTGCGGCAAGACAATACCAGAGCGGCTGGCGGCTGGGGTATGGAATCCGGGCCGAAAAACCGTGGTTCGTTCGGCCCGGAGCAGGGTTTCATGCGTGCAGCGCCGTGGCATGGGGGCGGGCGCTGTCGCGCACCCGCTGGCTCGACAGCACGTGCAGCGACCAGCTCAGCAGCACGGCCGCGATCGTCAAGCCCAGCACCAGCCCGATCCAGAACCCGGTGGCCGCCATCGGGGCGGCCGGCGCGAACGGCGTCCACGCCGGCGCCAGTCCCAGCAGGCAGCCCAGCGGCAGCGCAAACACCCAGAACGCCAGCAACTGGATCAGCATCGGCTGGCGCGTGACCTTGTAGCCGCGGATCGCGCACGACGCCGCCACCTGGGTGGCGTCGGACAGCTGGAACAGCGCGCCAAACAGCAGCAGCTGTGCGCACAGCGCGCGCACCGCGGTATCGGACGTATAGGCAGCCGCGATCTGTTCATTGAACAGCGCGATGCCGATGGCCGACAGCACGGCAAACGACAGCGACATGCCGACCCCGACCCAGGCGGCAAAGCGCGCCTGCGCGGCATTGGCCTCGCCCATGGCCTGCCCCACGCGCGTGATGACGCCGATGCCGAATGACAGTGGCGCCATGAATACCAGCGACGCGAAATTCAGCGCGATCTGGTGCGCCGACACTTGCACCACGCCAAAGCGCGCCACCAGCAGGCTGACCGCGCCAAAGGCGCTGACCTCGGCAAAATACGTGATGCCGGTAGGCAGGCCCAGCTTCAGCATGGAACGGATTTCCGGCCAGTGCGGCCCTTCCCAGTGCGTGAACGGATAGGTCTGGCGGTAGGCCGGTGCGATCCTGATCCACGCCACCATCGCGCCCAGCATCAGCCACATGCACGCGCCAGTTGCCACCGCACAACCTACACCGCCGAGTTTTGGCAGGCCAAAATGGCCGAAGATCAAGACCCAGTTCACCGCCACGTTGAACGCCAGACCGAGCAGCGCGATCACCATCACCGGCTTGGTCTGGTTGATGCTGGTGCTGTAGCCGTACAGCGCGCGGTAGGCCGCATAGGGCGGCATGCCGATGCTGATGACGTGCACGAACAGCGAGGCGCGGTCATTGACTTCCTGCGCCATCTGCAAATGGTCGAACAGCAGGGTGGCGGCGTTGGCCGCCAGCGCGCCCAGCACGCCGACGCCGACGGCTTTCCACAGCGCCTGCCGCACCGAGTGCGCAATCGCGCCATGCTGGCCGGCGCCGACCTGGTGCGCGACGACGGAATTAATCGCCATCATGGTGCCGGTCACGGTAACCAGGAGGATGGACCAGATGGACGCGCCCAGCGAGACGGCGGCCAGTTCCGTGGCGCTGGCGTGGCCTGTCATGGCCACGTCCGCCACTGCCATGCCCACCGTGGCCAACTGGCCCACCAGCACCGGCCAGGCCAGTGTCCACAGGGCGGCGGCTTCGCGCCGGATGTTGGGCAGGGTGAACGTGGTGGGCATGATGAAATGGCAAGGCAAAAGAAGCCATTCTATCGGCAATTTCCTGGCGGCGTAGGAGGACGCGGGTAGGAATTTGTTACAACGTCGTGTAGGCTGGCGGCTGAGTCAGGACGTTGAATGACAATACAGCCGCATGGCCGGGCAACCCGGCGGCGGCGGGAACGATAAGGAGAAAAAATAATGAAACGACCAACCATCCTGGCCTTCGCGGCCGCCATGCTTGCCGGGCAGGTGGCTGCCGCCAGCGCCGGTGAAATGACCCTGTTTTCGCGCGACGGCTTCCGCGGCGAAGAACTCACCATCCGCGACGGCGCGCGCAACCTGCGCGACGCCGGCTTCAATGACCGCGCTTCCAGCCTGATCGTGCATTCCGGCGTATGGGAAGTGTGCGAAGACAAGGATTTCGGCGGCTATTGCGCGGTGTTCGAGCGCGGTGAATACCCGAGCCTGCGCAACTTCAACAACAGTATTTCATCGGTGCGCCAGATCGAGCGCGGCGGCCGCGGCGGCTATCGCGACCGCGACCATGACGGCCGCGACGACCGCCAGGAACGCCGCGAATGGCGTGAAGAACAGCGCGAGCGCCGTGGCGGCTTCGACCGTCCGGAACCGATCGAATTGTTCGAGCATGCGCGCTTCGAAGGCCGCCGCATCTCGTTCCAGAATGAAGCGCGCAGCATGCGCGGCGTGGATTTCAATGACCGCGCCAGTTCAATGGTGATTTACGAAGGCCAGTGGCAATTGTGCGAGCACGACAATTTTGGCGGCCAGTGCGTGGTGTATGGCCCGGGCCGTTATGACAACCTGGGCAACATGAATGACCGCATTTCATCGTTGCGCCGAATTCGTTAACAGCTGGTTGCAGCAAGGCGGCTTGTACGCCGGCTCAGCCGGCAAGCACGCCAAGTTCGCTCGGTCCGTTAAGCCGGGTTCAGCGCGTGCCCATCCCCGCCGGCCGCCTCGCGCAATGTGCGGGCGCCGAGCGCGGCTTGCGCCAGCGCCGCCGCGGCTTGCTGGCGCGCCGACTGCGCCAGCGTGGCGTGCAGGCCGGCGCGGCGCTCGCTTTGACGGATGGCCGCCGGGTCGGCCGCCTCGCCCGGCGGCACCTGGCGGCTCCACACGTTGCCGCTGCTGACATCGAAAATAATGCAGCGGTGGCCGACGCCATACAGGCTTTCCGAAACCACCGGAATGCCGAGTTCTCGCAGCAGCCGTAGCGCCACTTCGCCGTTCTGGCGGCCGACGCTGTGCGCCGAACCGGGAAACATTTGCCCGCCCCCGAAAATCTTGGCCTGGCATTCCACCGGATCCACCCCCATCGCGCGCAAGTCCGCCAGCATCAGTTGCAGTGCTTCCTCGCCATAGCGGCTGTTCAATCCCGCGGATTTATCCGGGTTGCGCGAGGACAGCAGGAAGTGCGACATGGCGCCGATCCGGCGTTGCGGATGCCACAGCGTGATCGAGACGCACGACCCCAGCAGGGTACGGATGCGGCGTCCTGCGCCACCCACGAAGTAGTCGCCGGGGAGCAGGTAAATCTCTTTGATGTCGGTTGTCTGTGCCATGGTGCCACTGTAGACAAGGCAGGGCGGGGCGGCACTTGTACTTTGGTGCAGTGAGGCAACACTTTATTGCCAACCCACTATCGTGAAAGCCGGGTTTTGACGAAGAAATGTGTCACATGTACTAAAGTACAGGTTACAGAATAATGCTCTGTGGATACAGTTTGTCGCATTGTAGATGGATAAATAACGATTTTCGGGGATGTGACAACATGGCAAAAACCATCATGGTAGTGGATGACTCGGCCTCGCTGCGGCAGGTGGTCAATATCGCGCTCAAGGGCGCCGGCTACGACGTGATCGAAGCAGCGGACGGCAAGATTGCACTGAACAAGCTCGATGCGCAGCGGGTCAACCTGATCGTATGCGACGTCAACATGCCGAATATGGACGGCATCACGTTTGTGCGCGAACTCAAGCAACGGGCCAGCCACAAGTTCACGCCGGTCATCATGCTGACCACCGAGTCGCAGGAAGAGAAAAAGCGTGAAGGGCAGGCCGCCGGCGCCAAGGCGTGGGTGGTCAAGCCGTTCAAGCCGGAAGTGTTGCTGGGTGCGGTACAAAAACTGGTGTTGCCATGAAGAGTATGTTGAGATGGACCGTCGGGGCCAGGCTGGGCGCGCTGGTGGCGGTATTGAGCCTGCTGATGCTGGGCGCCGGTTATGCGGGCCTGGCCGGCATGGCGTCATCGAACAGCCGCCTCAAGACCGTCTATGAAGACCGTACGGTGGCGCTGGGCCAGCTGGCCCATTGCAGCGAAATGATGCTGCGCCACCGCCACCGCACCTTGCAGACCGCGCTGGCCGGCCAGGAGGAAGTGGAAAGCGGCCTGGCCACGGCGGACGGTTACCAGGCCAAGTTCAACAAGGAATGGAGCGAATACATCGCGACGTACCTGACGCAAGAAGAGAAAAAACTCACGGAGGAATTCCTGCCGGCCTGGGAAGCCTATCTGGCCAGGCGCCAACCGGTGGTGGCGCAGCTGCGTGCGGGCAATTTCAAACAGGCGCAAGACAGCATGAAATTGCTGGAAAAGGATTTCTATGCCGCGCTGGGCGCCATGGACCAGTTGCGCAACTTGCAGGAAACCGTGGCCAAGCAAGAGTATGACGCGGCTGTGACGCAATACCACGCCACCGTGCGCATGAATTCCCTGATGATGGGTGGCGGCCTGGTGTTCGGCATTGCACTGTCGTGGCTGCTGATCCGCGGCCTGCTGCGCCAACTGGGCGGCGAACCGGCCTATGCGGCGCAGATTGTTTCGGAAGTCGCGCAGGGCAACCTGGCGGTGGAAATCCGCTTGCGCGACGGCGACCGCGGCAGCCTGCTGCACTCGATGAAAGCCATGGTGGACAAGCTGTCGTCCGTGGTGGCCGAAGTCACCAGCAGCGCCCACGTGCTGGCCAGCGCCTCGGAACAGGTCAGCGCCACGGCGCAGGCGCTGTCGCAGTCGGCCAGTGAACAGGCCGCCGGCGTCGAGCAGACCAGTGCATCGGTCGAACAAATGACGGCGTCGATTGCGCAAAATACTGAAAACGCCCGCGTCACCGATTCCATCGCCGGCAAGGCGGCGCAGGAAGCGGCGCAGGGCGGTGTGGCGGTGCGCTCGACGGTGGAAGCCATGACGCAGATCGCGAAAAAGATCGGCATCATCGATGACATCGCGTACCAGACCAACCTGCTGGCCTTGAATGCGGCGATCGAAGCGGCGCGCGCGGGCGAACAGGGCAAGGGCTTTGCCGTGGTGGCGGCCGAGGTGCGCAAGCTGGCCGAGCGCAGCCAAGTGGCGGCGCAGGAAATTTCCGAAGTCGCCAGCAGCAGTGTCGAACTGGCGCAACAGGCCGGCAACCTGCTCGATGAGATGGTGCCCAACATCAAGCGCACCTCGGACCTGGTGCAGGAAATCACGGCCGCATCCGAAGAGCAATCGACCGGCGTGGGCCAGATCAATGCGGCCATCATGCAGTTGTCCAGCGCGACCCAGCAAAACGCATCGGGTTCGGAAGAACTCGCGTCGACCGCCGAGGAAATGAGCAGCCAGGCCGAGGAACTGCAGACCGCGATCACCTTCTTCCGCCTGGCCGGCGCGGCGGCGCAGCCGGCGCCGTCTGCGCGGCAGTCCGCCCCGGCCGCGCGCGTGAGGCCAACGCGCAAGGCCGGGGCCGCCCCAGTCCGCGCGGTTGTCCAGCCCAGGCTGCATGCGGCCGCCGTGGCGGACCGGGAGCTGGACGAAGCAATGTTCACCCGGTTTTGACGGGCTTGGCCTGCGACAACGGGTACAATTCGTGCAATTGACGATGAACTCGCGCTGCCGCAGGCTGGAAGGCCAAACCTGACCTTGTTGGGCGGCGCCTACGATATGGCGGGAGCCGCATGAGCATACAGGTACTGGTGGTGGACGATTCGGCCGTGGTGCGGCAGGTGCTGACCGGCCTGCTCAATGCGGCGCCAGGCATCGAGGTCATGCATGCGGTGGCCGATCCGCTGCTGGCCATGGAACGCATGCGCCTGCAGTGGCCGGACGTGCTGTTGCTCGACATTGAAATGCCGCGCATGGACGGCCTCACTTTCCTGCGCAAGATCATGAGTGAAAAGCCGCTGCCGGTGGTGATTTGCTCGTCGCTGACGGCGGACAACACGGAGTTGTCGGTGGAAGCCCTGTCGTCCGGCGCGGCGGCCGTGGTCAACCGGCCGCGCATGAACGTGCGGGAATACATGGCCGGCCATGCCGATGAATTGATTGCCGCCATCCGCGTGGCAGCCGGCGCCAGCGCCACGCCCCATCCCGATGAACAGCCGGCGCGCCGCAAGCCGCTGCCGCCGCTGATGCCGCCGCCCGCCAAGCTCACCGCCGACGCCATCCTGCCGCCGGCCGACGGCTCGGTGGTGCCGCCTTCGGAACCGCTGGTGGCGATCGGCACCTCGACCGGCGGCACGCAGGCGCTGGAACGGGTGCTGAGCGCGTTGCCGGCCGACGCGCCCGGGATAGTCGTGGTGCAGCACATGCCGGAAAAGTTCACCGGCGCGTTTGCCTCGCGGCTGGACAGCATATGCGCGATTTCCGTCAAGGAAGCCGAAACCAACGACCGCGTGCGGCCCGGCGTGGCGCTGATTGCCCCGGGCGGCAAGCACATGCTGGTGCGGCGCAGCGGCGCCACCTATTACGTGGACGTGATAGACGGTCCGCTGGTGAACCGGCACCGGCCGTCGGTGGACGTGCTGTTCCGCTCGGTGGCCAAGAGCGCGGGCGCCAATGCGCTGGGCATCATCATGACCGGGATGGGCGACGATGGCGCGCTGGGCTTGCTGGAAATGCGCAAGGCGGGCGCCCGCACCGTGGCGCAGGACGAGAAAAGCTGCGTGGTATACGGCATGCCGAAGGAAGCCGTGAAAATGGGGGCGGTCGACAAGACCGTTCCGCTCGACGCGATCGACCAGGAAATCGTCGCGCAGAAATAAGCCGGCAAGGCGGCCGCCTTGCCGGTGCGGCGCCCGCCGGACAGCGCGGCGCCAGGGTGGTTTCCGTCAGCGGATTTCCTTGTCGGTCCGGGTCTTGCCGCCTTCGGCGCGCCGCATGTCATCCTTTTGCACGCCGGAGTTGTAGCGCTGGTGCGTGCTGTCGCCGCGCGCCCCCGTGCTGCGGTCGCGGTGCGTGGTGCTCGAGGCTGCTTCGCGTGCGCTTTGCTGGTTCAACGCCGTGCCCTGCTGCATGCCCTGGGTGT
>CBIHOX010000163.1:0-13329 GCA_966211685.1 uncultured Pseudoduganella sp. | reverse complement strand
CACCATGCCCAGCGTGCTGGCGGCGTCGACGTTGTCGTCGACCACCAGCAGTTTCAGCGGACGCACCGGGTGCTCCGCGGCGCCGGCGTCATGACTGGCGCCGCCCTCCGCGCCAGGCTGCGCCAGCGGCAGGCGCAGGATGAAGGTGCTGCCCTTGCCGACGCCGTCGCTGTGCGCCGCCACGCTGCCCTGGTGCGCCTCGGCCAGGCGCTGCACCAGCGCCAGGCCCAGGCCCATGCCGCCCTGCGAACGGTCCAGCGTGCGCTCATCCTGGGCAAACAGGTCGAACGCGCGCGCCAGCAATTCCGGGCGCATGCCGACTCCGTTGTCGCGCACCGTGACGGTCACGTTTTCGCCGCGTACGCTGACACGCAATTCCACGAAGCCGTCTTCCGGCGTGTACTTGGCGGCGTTGTTGAGCAGGTTGGCCAGCACCTGCACCAGGCGCTTGTTGTCGCCGAGCACGTGGACCGGGTCTTGCGGCACGTGCACGTTGAAACGGTGGCGCCGCGCTTCCATCAACGGGCGCACCTGCTCCACCGCATGCGCCACCACCGTGCGGAAGTCCAGCGTTTCCTTCTTCAGGGCCACCATGCCGCGCGTCACGCGCGACACGTCGAGCAAGTCATCGATCAGGCCCGTCATGTGCCGCACCTGACGCGAAATCACTTCGCTGGTGCGCTTGACCGTGGTTTCATCGAACTGGAACCGGCGCAGCAATTCCGCCGCGGTGCCGATCGGCGCCAGCGGATTGCGCAACTCATGCGCCAGCATGGCGAGGAATTCATCCTTGCGGCTGTCGGCGTCGCGCAGCGCGGCCTGGGCGCGCTTGCTGGCGTCGTGCTCGGCGCGCAGCGCGGCCACCGCGCGCACGCGCTCGGCGGCTTCCCACGTGCGCTGCACCACGTCCTGCGTCATCGAGATGTCTTCGCGCGTCCACTGGCGCGGCGACGCCATGGCCAGGTTCAGCGCGCACGTCACGCGGCCCGACTGCAGCAGCGGCACCACCACGATGGCGCCGATGCCCAGCGCCTGGCAGGCCGCCGCGTTGGCGGCCGTGCGGCGGTCGGCATGGATGTCGTCCACCACGAACGGCTTGCCATCGGCCAGGATCGCCATGATCTCCGGGCTCAGGTCGTCGAGCCGGACACTGGCCGGCAGCGGCGGCAAGGCGCCGGCGTCGGCCGCGGTCCACATGCCCTGCAGGAACGCGGTATGGCTGGCGGCATGGATTTCCGAGTAATACACGCGCGACACGCGCAGGTACTTGCCCAGCAATTCAGTCGCCACCGCGGTGATTTCCGCGGCCGAAGCCAGCGCGCGCAAACGGTCGGCCATGTCGAGCTGGAACGCTTGGCGCCGGTTCAGCGCGACGAACGCGCGCTCGGCCAGCACTTCGCGCGTCGACTCGGTCAACACCAGCAACACGCCTTCGACCTGTCCGCTGTCGCCCCAGATCGGGCTGTGGCAATGCGTGAAATACGTTTCGCGCTGGGTATGGCCCCGTTCCGGCGCATAGCTGGCGTTTTCCACGTAATACGTTTCGCCGGTAAACACGTGTTCAAAGATCGGCCCCAGCTGGTCCCACATCTCGCGCCACAGTTCAATCACGGGCCGGCCCAAGTGGCCCGGATGCTTGCTGCCCAGGACGTGGGCGAAGGCGTCGTTATAAAAGGTCAGCAAATCCCGGCCCCAGTGGATCGCCATGGGGAACTTGGAGGCCAGGATGGTGCGCAGCACCAGTTGCAGGCTCAGGGGCCAGTGTTCAGGCGGCCCCATGCGGGAACCGCTCCAGTCGCATGCGCGCAGCCGTTCGCCACACTCGCCGCCGCCCTCCAGGAAGGCCGGCCGGCGCGCAGCCTGGAGGTGGGAAAGATCGTTACTCATCGAGGTGTTGCCAGAAATACATTCGCGAAATGATACACGGACTTGCCAAACCACATACAAAAGATTCGCGAAATCCCGCCGCCACGCCGCGCCGCCACTGCGTGCGGAAATACAACGCAAGGCGCATGAATACGTGGTTTGCGCGGTTTTTTACTGCCAATCACGCGCGCTGGTGGTATGATTTTTACATACCAAAAAGAAATTTTTGTTGCAATTTTTTAATACCAAGCACCGAATAACGCTCCCAGCAGGGAGCCTTGCCGCGTAGCCTGCAGGGATTACGCTGGCTTTGCCGGGCGATGCCACCAACAAAAGATGCATCCCAACAAGCACGCACGGAATGCCGTCCACGGACGGCATTTTTTTTGTGTCGCCATATTGTTGACTGCGCAGTCCTGAGTTGCCCTAAGGCATGGGATTGAGGCTACAATGCCATCATCACGTCTTATTTTTTCGAGCTGACCATGTCCGAAGACAAACCCTTGACGGCCGAAGAGAAAATCCTGGCCCAGCTGTCGACCTACAGCAAAGACACGCCCGTCGGCCATCCCGATATCGACGGCCGCGCCGGCATTTTCGTGCCTTCCCCGGAATTCAATGCCGGCGCCAACCCCACCATCCGCGCCGGCGCCGGCATTGTCGGTTTCGGCAATCCGGACGGCACGCTGACGATTTATTTCGAGGGCAACCGTTTCGATGAATCGAGCCTGCACAAATGGGAAAGCAAGGTGCGCAAGTCGTATGACCGCATGGTGATGCGCGCGCCGACCGTTTCCAAAGGCAAGCTCGACGCCAAGCAACTGGAACTGGTGGGCCTGATCGAAGGCAATGGCATCACGATCAAGTACCGCGACAAGCTGGTCCATTGGCTGACGGTTTCCAACGCCATGGATACCGCCCCGGAGTCGGACCACATCACGTGGAAGAAGGATAAGTTTTAACGGGAAAAAGTCCTACATTGCCAGGGACTTTTTGCTGATCCCCGCCGGCCGGCTGCGCGCCTAAGATGATGTCATCACATCATCCAACTAGCAGGAGCGCATCATGAGCCGCCTTAACCCCATCACTATCGGATCGCTGCTGGTCGGCCTGGCCGGCGCCTCGACTTGGCTTTTGTGCTCGGCCGAAGTATTGCACGAAGCATCATTCTTCTTTGTACATTGAGGCGTGCGCGACGTGCGCAGCGCATATGCCTGGCGTCCGTGCGTGCAGGCATACCGTACGCACGTAGGGTGCGTGCGTAGCATGGCGTTTCAGTGGCGGCGGCCGCGGTGGCGGTGTCCCCAGTTGCCGAACACGAAGTCCAGCCCGATCGTCACGGGCGGGTAGTAGTAAGCCGGCGCCGGCGCATAGACCGGGGCTGGCGCATAGACCGGATACACGGGCTGTGTCGTGTATTCCACCCGTGCCGGCGCCGGCGCGGGCCTGAATTCTTCCGTCGTATATTCCACCGGACGCGGACTGCCATCGGCGGTACGGCTTGCGCCGGGCGCCACCGGGGTGACGGAAACCGTATGCCATTCGTAGGGATTGACCGGCTGGGTGCGCGCATAGCGCTGCTGGGCAGGCACGGCGCAACCGCTCAGCGTGGCGGCTGCGGCGGCAGCCAGCACAGCCAGGGAAGTGATGCGGGGGATGTTCGGGGTTTTCATGGGACGCTCCTGTGCAGACCTGACACTATAGAAAATTCCCGGCTGGATTCCCGTCATTTTACAGCCTGTTACAGGTGCTTCAAGGGCTGCAATCCCGGGACTGGAAAAGCAAAAAAGGCGCTGTCTGCGAAATTCGTGGAACCTAGTTTTTCGTCTCCGGTCCAAGGAATCATGTTCCCCGTGTGGAGACGCGTCATGGAAACCCACGCTTTCGCAGCGCTGCCGGCCCAGCTGGCCAGCCTGACCGCGCGCCAGGGCGCACAACTGCAAGCCCGGCTCGGCCAAGGCGACGCCCGGCAACAGGTGGGCCGGCTGCTGGACCAGGCGGCGCAAGCCAAACTGTGCTGCCCGCGCTACAGCGCCCGCCACTGGTATAAACACGGCCGCTAAAGCGGCCTGCAGCGCTACCGCTGAGCGCCGGGGTTCGCGTTCGCGGCGCATGGCACGATTTGCGGTGACATAGCCAAAAAAAAACCGGCCACAAGGACCGGTTCGGGTTGCAGCGGCGCAGGCACGCCGGCAGCAGTCAATCAATCCAGCTTCCAGGCGTAGTCCACCTTGGTCCACGTCACGTCGGGCTTGCCGTCCTTGGTGCCCGGCTTGAACTTGCAGGCACTGATGGCCTTGATGGCGGCCTTGTCCAGGTTCTTGAAACCGCTGGACTTGTCGACTTTCGAATCCATCACATCGCCCGTGGCCGATACCTGGAAGGACATGGTGACAGTGCCCTGCTCTTCATTCATCAGCGAAGCTTTCGGATATTCCGCCCTGCAGTTCTTGGCATCGAAAGTGGCGGGAACTTCTGCAGCAAACGCTGCGCTCGATGCGAGCACTGCAGCGATAACACTCAACCAACGCTTATTCGTAGACATCTGATTTCCCCGTGTGTGATCTGCTGGATGGTGAACGCCGGATTACAGCTTCCAGACGTAGTCGACCTTGGTCCAGGTTTGCGCCACAGCGCCATCCTTGGTGCCGGGCTTGAATTTGCAAGCACTGATCGCTTTAACTGCTGCCTTGTCCAGGTTCTTGAAGCCACTGGATTTTTCGACTTTCGAATCCAGCACGTCGCCGGTCGCGGACACCAGGAACGACATCGATACTGCGCCCTGCTCTTCATTCAACAGCGAGGCTTTGGGGTATTCAGCCTTGCAGTTCTTTGCATCGAAAACCGCGGGTACTTCTGCTGCGAAAACGGAGGTGCTGAAAACGGCTGCTGCGATGAAGCTGATCGAATACTTGGTCATGTTCACTAAATCTCTCTTGGTTTGAATGGATGGCCACTCCCTTTGCAGCCATCCCCTGCTGCTATTTAAAACTCTTCCCATTCGTCCGAAGCCGCCGTGGCGGCAGCGACTTTCTTGGCGGCCGGCTTGGCGGCCGCTGGTGCGGCAACCTTTTTCAGTGGCGGACGCGGCGCGGCAGGCTTGGCCACCACGGCGGTCGACACCGGCAAGGCCAGCTTGCGCTCTTCGCCTTCGGCCAGCTTGAAGATGCTGACCACGCGCGCCAGTTCGGACGCCTGGTCCTGCAAGCTTTGCGCGGCGGCGGCGGCTTGCTCCACCAATGCGGCGTTTTGCTGGGTCATGCTGTCCATCTCGATGATCGACTGGTTCACCTGTTCGATGCCGGCGCTCTGCTCCTGGCTGGCGCTGGCGATTTCGCCCATGATGTCGGTCACGCGGCGCACGGAATCAACCACCTCATCCATCGTCACGCCAGCCTGGCCCACCAGTTTCGAACCGCGTTCGACCTTTTCCACGGAGTCGCCGATCAGCGCCTTGATTTCCTTGGCGGCAGCGGCCGAACGCTGCGCCAGCGAACGCACTTCCGACGCCACCACCGCGAAACCGCGGCCCTGTTCGCCCGCGCGCGCCGCTTCCACCGCGGCGTTCAGCGCCAGGATGTTGGTCTGGAACGCGATGCCATCGATAACGCCGATGATATCCACAATCTTGTTGGCCGACTCGTTAATCGAGCTCATGGTGTCTACAACTTGCGACACCACGTCACCGCCCTTGCGCGCCACATCCGAGGCATTGGCGGCCAGCTGGTTGGCCTGGCGCGCGTTGTCGGCGTTCTGCTTCACGGTCGAGGTCAGTTCTTCCATGGCCGACGCGGTTTTTTCCAGCGCCGACGCCTGCATTTCCGTGCGCGACGACAGGTCGATATTGCCGGCCGCGATTTCACGCGACGCCGTGCCGATGGTTTCCGTGCCGTTGCGTACCTGGCCGACAATGCCCACCAGGCTGTTACGCATGTCTTTCATTTCCACCAGCAGGCTGCCTTTGTCGGTGCTGTTGGTTTCAATCGCCACCGCCAGGTCGCCGTCGGCGATACGGCCGGCAATGGCGGCCGTGTAATCAGGCTCGCCGCCCAGCTGCTTGAGCAGGCCGCGGGTGATGATCAGGGCGGCGGCCACGCCGATCAGGGTAGCCAGGCCACCCAGGATCAGCATGAAGGTGCGCGCGCCGGCAAAGCCTTCGGCCGCGTCTTTCTTGACTTGTTCATTGAGCTTGTCTTCCAGCGCAGCGAGCTGGTCCAGCGACTCGATCCACTTTTTCTGGACCGGGCGGATTTCCTTGATCATGACCTTGGTGGCGGCCTCGGCCTTGTCACTCATCCACAGGTCCGATGCCTTGGCGATGGCCGGCATGGCCGTGCCTTCCAGTTCCACCACTTGCGCCAGCAAGGCTTTTTCTTCCTTGGTGCCTTCCTTGGCAAACAGTTCCTGCAATTTCTTTTGCGAAGCCGCGTATTTTTCCGCCTCTTCCTTGATTTTCTTCATTTCCGGTTCCATATCACCGGAATCGCTCATCAGCGTCAGCACGCGCAGGCGGTCGCCGCGGCTCATGACGTTGTTGCGCATATCAATCACCAGCCGCGTCACTACATTATTAAAGCTGACGACGTGGTCCAGGCGGTCCTGGATCTGTGCCATGCGTATGATCCCGACCAGCGTAACAGCGATCAGGAATACCAGCACCAACGCAAACCCGAGGCCCAGGCGCGTCCCCACTTTCATTTTTGCAAAATTCATTTCGGCTTCTTTGTAAGTGACACGATTGATAAGAAATACCCAGGAACGCATTCGCCTTGTACGATTGACATCCACCAAGTCCCATTGCTGTTACGCAAGTAACGACAGTAACAAACAATGACTGCGAATGCAAAAATTGCGCTTTTCCGTTGTGACAATTTGTGGTTTTTCAGCGCACTTGGATACACAGCGGAGAGTGTGACTATGTGTGTATATTTGAAATTATAGTGGCAAAATTTTCCTAGGGGCAAGCAAAAACTGCCTCAAAATTATGCAACCCAACTTTCTGCGGAGAAAGCAAGATAACGCAAACATTGCATGGGAAATTGGCGGTTTACCGGCAAAAAATGCGGTAAGTTGCAGAAGCAATATCGGCGCTTGTTGCGCCGATATGTCATGAAAATTTTGTGCTTGCGGCGTGAATTTTCACGCGAAGCCGGGCAAGCGGGCAGCGGCTTCCAGTAACAAGTTGGCGTCGCCGGTGGCGAGCTTTTTCGAGTCCGACAACGTCTGGCGGAATTGTTTGGCGCCCGGCAGCCCTTGCATCAAGCCCAGCATGTGGCGCGTGATGGTGTTCATCTTCAGGCCGCGCCCGCCTTCTTTCGCCAGTTGCGACTGGATGTACGGCACCATGGCGGCCAATACCTCGGCGCGCGTCTTGACCGGCGCATCCGAACCGTAATAGCGCTGGTCGAAGCGCGCCATCAAATACGGGTTGTGGTAAGCCTCGCGGCCCAGCATCACGCCATCGACGTGCAGCAGGTGCGTATCGATTTCCGCTTCGGTCCTGATGCCGCCGTTGATCAGGATTTCAAAGTCGGGGAAGTCTTGCTTGAGTTTGTATGCGAAGTCATATTTCAGCGGCGGGATTTCCCGGTTTTCCTTCGGCGACAAGCCCTTGAGGATGGCATTGCGTGCATGCACGATGAAGGTGCGGCATCCGGCCTGCGCCACGGTGCCGACGAAATCGCGCACGAAATCGTAACTTTCAGTTTTATCAATGCCGATGCGGTGCTTGACGGTGACGTCGATGGTGACCGCGTCGCGCATGGCTTTCACGCAATCGGCCACCAGTTGCGGTTCCGCCATCAGGCAGGCGCCGAACGCGCCTTTTTGCACGCGTTCGGACGGGCAGCCGCAATTGAGGTTGATTTCATCATAGCCCCACTGCTGGCCGAGCTTGGCGCTGATTGCCAGGTCGGCCGGATCGCTGCCGCCCAGCTGCAATGAGACCGGATGTTCCTCGTCGTTGAAGCGCAGGTGGCGCTCGACGTCGCCGTACACCAGCGCGCCGGTGGTGACCATTTCCGTGTACAGCCACGTGTGTTTCGTGATCTCGCGGTGGAATTTGCGGCAATGCCGGTCGGTCCAGTCCATCATCGGGGCCACGGACAGGCGGCGGCAGTTGACTTTCGTTTCAGCGGCAGGGATGGCGGTGGCGATGTCGGACAGGATGGTCATGTTGGCAAGCGTGAGGCGGAAAATCGGGCTGCATATTATACAGGCAGATGCCGCAAGGCTTGCCGGCGCCGCGCCGGCGGGGCGGAAAGCGCAATGGCGGCTTCCCGCGCAGGGAAGCCGCCGGTAACGGGTACCGTTATTTCGGCGTCTTGCCGCGGCCTTTTGCCGCTCCCCTGGCGCCGCCCTTGGCCGACGCCCGCGACGCCGCCTGTGGCGGCACAAACACCGGCGGCTGGTCGGGGCCGGTCGGCTCGTCCGCTTCGGACACGCCTGCGGCCGAGGTCGGGATGGCGCCCAGCGGCTGGGCTTTCAATTCCAGTGTCACGTGCGGCAGCGCCGCGCCGGGCGCCGGTGGCGGCGCCACCGCGGCGGCCGGGGCCGGGCTGCTCAACAATTCGCCCACGTACGCCAGCCGGCGCGCGGCTTCGCCTTTGACGTCGCCGGCCGCCGTCATGATGGAACGGATGCTGTCCCATATGCGTTGGCGCTCTTCCGGTTCGGGCGGCATCAGGTTCGGCAATTCGGCCATGGCGCGCGCCTCGTCCAACTGCAGGATCATGTTTTGCTCGTGCACGATTTCCTTGAAGCGCGCCAGCGGAACGCGGCGGCTGGCCGGAATGCGCTGGCGCACTTCGCGCAGCGCGGCGAATGCGCGTTCGTCGGCGGCGCGCATTTCCGGGCTGCGCGCCACGTACAGCAGCGAACGGATCACGCCATCGGGTTCGCCGCCGGACGCCATGTGCTTGGCCAGTTCCGTGCGCCGCGCGGCCAGCACCGACTCGCGCGCAATGTCGCGCCCGATGCGGCGCCGCACGCTGCCCGAATCGGAGCGCATGCCCATCAGCGTTTGCAGCAGCGGCTGGCCATACACGCCGAGGAAGCAGTTTTCCACCCACTGGTCGCGCGCATGTTTGTACTGGTCCAGCATGGCCACGATGCCGTTCGATACCTGTTCCTGCATCTGCAGGAAAGGGTTGTCCGGCGACGCCGGCCGGCGCTCGGCGCGTACCTGGTCGGCCAGCGCCGGGATCGCGCTCATGAACGGGTTCTTGTCGGAGAAGGTTTCATAGCGCAGCCGGTACGGGTGCATGAAGCGCAGCCATTCGGCCACCGGTTCGCTGGCCATGGCTTTCACGTATGGGCTGGCATAGGTGCGGTACAGTCCCTGCGTGACTTCGGACAGCCGCGCCACGGTGGCGAAACGGCGCTCGTCTTCATCGTCGTTGCCGCCCATCGCGGCCAGCGAGCGCACGTCGCGCCGCTCGAAGCGCATCACGTAGCGGCCGTCGGCCAGGTCGGGATTGGCCATGTCGTCGCTTTTTTCCACGAACACGGCTTCGTACAGGCCGGGCGGCAGCACATCGATCAAGTCCATCGAGCGCGTGAATTCCTCGTGTTCCTTGTTGGCCACCGAGGCCGACACGAAAATGCCGAGGTGGCCGATGGTCTGGTGCGTGGAATAGATCACGGTCTGGCCGGCCGCCACCAGCGCGGCGTCGTCTTCGTACAAGTCCAGCAGCCAGCCCAGCGCCTGCTGCGGCGGCGTGATGTCGTCGCCCCATGAACAGAACACGATGATGGGGGCGCTGATGTTGCGCAGGTCGATGCGGCGGCCTTCGCTGTCGTGGATGGTGCCGTTCGAGAGGCGGTTGCCGACGAACAGGTTGTCGGCGATGAATTGCATTTCATGGGCGTTGAGCAGCACCGGGTTGCCCCACCAGCGCTCGAACTCGAGGAACCGCTCCGCTTCCGTATCGACGTTGGCGTACACGTTGTAGGCTTTTTTCCAGTACGTGTTGGACGGGTTCATGTTCTCGAAATTCGACACCAGGTGGGCGCCGTCGAAGTGGCCATTGCCGAGGTCTCCCGCCAGCGACGTCAGCCAGGTCCCGCCCAGCAGGCCGCCCAGGTAGCGCAGTGGATTCTTGCCGCGCACGCCGGCCCAGTACGACAGCGGCGCGCCGGCCAGCATCAGCGGCCCGGTGATGCCGGGCCGCAGCGCGGCCGTCATCATGACTTGCCAGCCGGCCTGGCAATTGGCGATCAGCGCCGGCTTGCCTTCGGCGTGCGGGTGCAGCGAGGCCACGTGTTCGATGAAGCGCGCTTCGGCGCGGCACACGTCTTCAATGGTCTGGCCCGGTTCAGGGTCGGGCAGGAAGCCGACGAAATAACAGGGATTGCCGGCCTTCAGCACCACGCCGATTTCGCTATCCTGCTTCATGCCCGCGATGCCTGGGCCATGGCCGGCGCGCGGGTCGAACACGATGAAGGGACGCTTGGTATCGTCGATCACCACGCCGGGCGGCGGCACGATGCGCATCAGGCTGTAATTGCAGGGCCGCTCCAGGGTGCGGCCATCGATCAGGGTATCGAATTCGAAAGTGAGGACGTGCGGCGCGGTTTCGTGCTCGCGCGCATTGCGCTCATTGCCGCGCTTGTAAAGCACGTCCATCATCAGGATGGACCGCTGCCACGCGTCGGTCCAGTATTCCACGGCCTGTCCGAACAGGCCAAAAGCCGGGTTGCTCATTGCGGAATCTCCGGTAGTGAAGGTGCCAGCTAAGTAGACCACAATTCACGCGCGCACGGGGCATCGGAATGAAAAAAGCCCCCTGTCTCTTTCGAAACAAGGGGCTGATCCCGTAGGCCGGATTAGCGCAGCGTAATCCGGCAAGCGTCACGGCGGCGCATGCACGCCGGATTACGCGCAGTGCGCTAATCCGGCCTACATCACGTCATTACGCGCCTTCGCGCTGGGCGCGCTTGCGCTCGTGTTCTTTCAGGTAGCGCTTGCGCAGGCGGATCGATTTCGGGGTGATTTCCACCAGTTCGTCGTCCTCGATGAATTCCACCGCGTATTCCAGCGACAGCTGGACTGGCGGTACCAGGCGCACTGCCTCGTCGGTGCCGGAAGCGCGCACGTTGGTCAGCTGCTTGCCCTTGATCGGGTTCACCACCAGGTCGTTGTCGCGCGAGTGGATACCGATGATCATGCCTTCGTACACTGGCGTATTGTGTTCAACGAACATGCGGCCGCGGTCCTGCAGTTTCCACAGCGCGTAGGCAACGGCGGCGCCATCGTCCTGCGAGATCAGCACGCCGTTGCGGCGGCCGGCCAGTTCGCCTTTCGAGTTGTCGACCGGAGAGTACGCGTCGAACACGTGGCTCATCAGGCCGGTGCCGCGGGTCAGGGTCATGAATTCGGACTGGAAGCCGATCAGGCCACGGGCCGGAATACGGTATTCCAGGCGTACACGGCCTTTGCCGTCCGATTCCATGTTCTGCAGGTCGCCACGGCGGCGGCCCAGTTCTTCCATCACGCCGCCCTGGTTGACTTCTTCCACGTCGACGGTCAGGTTTTCATATGGCTCGCAACGCACGCCGTCGATTTCCTTGAACACCACGCGTGGACGCGACACGGCCAGCTCGAAACCTTCGCGGCGCATGTTTTCCAGCAAAATCGTCAAGTGCAGTTCGCCGCGGCCCGACACTTCGAAGATGGTATCGTCGTCGGTCGGCAGCACGCGCAGCGCCACGTTGGATTTCAGTTCGCGGTCCAGGCGGTCGCGCAGCTGGCGCGAGGTCACGAACTTGCCTTCGCGGCCGGCCAGCGGCGAGTTGTTGACCATGAAGTTCATGGTCAGGGTCGGCTCGTCGACGGTCAGCATCGGCAGCGCGTCCGGAGTGTCCGGCGCGCACACGGTCGAACCGATGCCGATGTCTTCGATACCGTTGATCAGGATAATGTCGCCGGCAACGGCTTCGTCCACCAGTACGCGCTCCAGGCCCTTGAAGTTCAGCACCTGATTGATGCGGCCCTTGATCGGGGTCGAGTCAGGGCCGTTCAGCACCAGCACGTCCTGGCCGGCCTTGATGCGGCCACGCGACACGCGGCCGATACCGATTTTGCCGACGTACGACGAATAGTCGAGCGACGTGATTTGCATCTGCAGCGGACCGTCCGGATTGTCGTCACGCACCGGCACGTATTTCAGGATCGCGTCGAACAGCGGCTTCATGTCGCCGCCGCGCACGGATTCGTCCATGCCGGCATAGCCGTTCAGGCCCGATGCGTACACGATAGGGAAGTCCAGCTGCTCATCGGTGGCGCCCAGCTTGTCGAACAGTTCGAAGGTCTGGTTGATGGCCCAGTCGGCGCGCGCGCCCGGACGGTCGATCTTGTTCACGACCACGATCGGCTTCAGGCCCAGGGCCAGCGCCTTGCGGGTCACGAAACGGGTCTGCGGCATCGGGCCTTCCTGTGCATCGACCAGCAGCAGCACGGAGTCGACCATCGACAGCACGCGCTCCACTTCGCCGCCGAAGTCGGCGTGGCCCGGGGTGTCGACGATGTTGATGTGGGTGCCTTCGTATTCCACCGCGCAGTTCTTCGACAGAATCGTAATGCCGCGCTCTTTCTCGAGGTCGTTCGAGTCCATCACGCGGGTGTCGACTTGCTGGTTTTCACGGAAGGTGCCGGACTGACGCAGCAGCTGGTCGACCAGGGTGGTCTTGCCGTGGTCAACGTGGGCGATGATGGCGATATTGCGGATAGCGCGTTTAGTATTGGACATAGTCGTTGTAAGTACAGAAAAACTGCGAGTGCGCACAGGTAAGGTGCGAGACTGAAACTGGAACCCACTAGTATAGCACAGGCCACGCGACATTCTTAACCGCGGCCGACAAGTTTCATGGCAATCGGGGGATTAGTCGTCCTGATCGCGGCTTTTGCCCTATAGTTGCGGTTCGTTTAACTCATCCCGCCGCCATGCGACTTTCCATTCCTGCCGCCCCTGCCGCCCCTGCCACTTGCGCCGTCCTGCTGGCCGGCGCCCTCGCCCTGCCCGCGCACGCGGGCGGTTTCGACCACCGCCTGGGCCCCGGCGCCGGCGGTGTCTGGCGCCATGCCGACGGCGTGGCCGCCGCCGCGCTGGTGGCCACCGCGGGCGGCGCACTGTACCTCGGCAGCGAAGACCGCGCCGGGCGCGCGCTGTGGCAAGGCGGCGAAGCGTTCGTGGTGTCGTATGCCGCGTCGACCCTGCTGAAGCACGCGGCCGGGCGGCTGCGTCCCGCCGAGACGGCCGATCCGGGCCGCTGGCGCCGCGGCGGCGACAGCTTCCCCAGCCGCCACGCGGCGGGAACCGCGGCGCTGGTGACGCCGCTGATCATGGAATATGCGCACGAACAGCCGGCCGCCTGGCTGCTGGCGGCGCTGCCGGCCTACCAGATGGTGTCGCGCGTGAAGACGCGCGACCACTGGCAGAGCGACGTGGCGGCCGGCGCGGCGCT
>CBIHOX010000162.1:0-13430 GCA_966211685.1 uncultured Pseudoduganella sp. | reverse complement strand
AGCGCGGGCAGCACAGTTTGGCGAGCGCCGCCTGGTCCAGCAACTGGCCCACCTGTTGCCGGGCATCGCCCTGGCCAAGCCGGGCTTGCAGTTGCGCGCACTGGCGCGCGGTCAGGCTGGCCAGCTGGGACAGCAGCGATGCGAAAGCGCGGGTTTCCATGATGGATCTCCAAACAAGGGGTTTGATTCCTTTGACTGGAGACGCAAAAGAAGGTTCCACGAATTTCGCAGACAGCGCCTTTCATTTTGGCGCCCGCCCTGCAAAAAACCCTTGCAAAGTTAATAGCAATGCAGAATAATACAAATGAGAATCATTATCATTTATTAGGAGCCCTGCATGCAAAGTGCCAAAAACCCGACACCCCTCACTGCTGTCCCGACCGCGGTGGCAGCCAATGAGCCCGCTCCTGTCCGCCGCATCACCAGCGCGGCGCTGATGCAAGACCAGCGCGAAGTGGAAATTGAACACAACAACAAGATTTACCGCTTGCGCGTCACCCAGCTCGGCAAGCTGATCCTCACCGCCTGAGCACCAACCGAGCACTAACCGCGCACCCATTGTGCGCCCCCCTGAGCCGCCCGGGCAACCCGCCCACGGCAATCGCCGCCGCGCCGGCAGCACTGCCAGCCATCCGCACCCGCGGTAGCCAGCCTCCTCGTCCCTGATTTCGCAAGGAGAGCCTGATGGCCCACATCGACCGCACCGACCCGCACACCGATCCCCTGTTCGATCCCCTCTTCCACAGCAGCCAGCAGCCGGGACAACGTCCCGAACTGATGCTGTCGGCCGTGCTGCACCTGATGTCCCATTACACCGCCAACGCCGGCGAAGGCGGCTGCGTCAAGCTGGCATCGGTCATCGAGCGCCATTTGAAGGCACTGGCCTCGCTGCCGGGGCTGGCCCCGGTGCTGGCCGCCACTTGCCAGCAATTGTCGGAACAATGGGCCGGCGAGGTCGAACGCGCCATGCCGGCCCAGGCCAGCTTCCTGGCCCGCATCATGAAACGCCAGGAAGCGCACCGGGTACGCCCGCGCACGCCGGCTCCCGCGCTGTGACGGAGGCTGCCATGTGTGAAAAACATGCGGCGCCCCCGGCCGCGGCGCAGCCGTCACGCCGCCGCAAGCTGTGGGAACTGGCCCATGCGTGCCACTGCCCGCTGGTCGGGGTCGGCATGCCGCTGGCGGCGTTGCGCAAGCTGGTCGGCAAGGTCACCGGCGGCACTGTGATCGCAGGCGATTATGACGTGCACGTCGGCGTGGTGACGGAATGCGGGACGCGGAACCGCTTGTCCGAAGCGCTGCAAAAAGAACTGGACCGCCGTTATGCACCGGTGCTGCAGCGTTTCCGCGCCGCGCGGGACACGGAACAGGTGGCCGCCCTGTGGCGCGCCGCCGTGGCCAATGGCGACGTGGCCGGCCCTTTCTGGGCCGCGCTGACCCATGCGCGCTGCGGCGCCGAACTGGAAGAACAGATGTGCCGCGACTTGCACATGATCCAGCACCAGGCTGGCGCCTGCGCGCGGGCCGACCTGGCGCGCTTTCACGCCACGCTGGACGAAAACGCGCAGCTCACGCGCGAGGCCGCCCGCCTGCAGCAGCGCCACGCCGCCGTGCAGCAGCAGTGGCAGTCCGAACGCGAACGCCATGCCGCGCAACTGATGCAATTGCGCGCGCAAGTGATGGGCCGCGACAGCCTGGCCGATTCACTGCGCCACGAACTGGAACAATTGCGCGCATCGATCCCGGGATTGGAAACGCGCGACCGCCTGGCCCAGCGCCTGGCGCTGGCCGACGAGCGCGAACGCGCGCTGCGCCAGCAATTGCAGGACGCGAAAATGCAGTTGCAGCAGGAACAGTACGAGCATGCGCGCACGCGCGAAGCGCTGGCCAGCCACCTGGCGGCGGCCCCGGCAACCGAGCCGCCACAGGTCCAGGCCGAAGCGGCCAAGGTGATCTGGCTGGCGCGGCGCAATGTATTGTGCGTCGGCGGGCGCAGCGGCAACGTGGCCAGCTACCGGGCGCTGGTGGAACAGGTGGGCGGCCAGTTTTCCCACCACGACGGCGGCCTGGAAGACAACGTGGCGCGCCTGGAAGCCAGCATGGCGGCGGCCGACGTGGTGATTTGCCAGACCGGCTGCATCAGCCACAGCGCATACTGGCGCGTGAAGGACTATTGCAAGCGCACCGGCAAGCGCTGCGTGTTCGTCGACAACCCCAGCGTCTCGAGCCTGGCGCGCGGGCTGGAAGAGGCGAACACCTGACGCTGCCCCATCGGGAAACAAGCCCCGCAGGGCGCGAGCCCGCGGGGCCTGGTCATGGCGCCAACCGCACGGCTGGCGCGCCACGTACGTTGCCACGGCGTGATGCGCCATCCGGCAGCGGATCGCAGGTAATCAATACACGTCGCGCCGGTAGCGGTTTGCCGACAACAGGTCATCGAGTGTCGCTCGCCCCAGGATGTCCGCCAGCGCCTGGTCGACCCCGGCCGCCATGCCTTGCAGGCTGCCGCAAACATAAATCGCCGCTCCCTGTGCGACCCACTCGCGCAACGCCGCCGCCCGTGCAGGCAACAGCTCCTGCACGTAGCGGACCGCGTGTTCGTGCGCCGCGCCTTGCCATGCCGCGCCGTCGGATTTCACGCCTGCCTGCGCCGCATTGTCATGCGCCGCGCCGTCGCGCGACCACGCCACGTCAAGCCGCTTCAATTGCCCGGCCGCGCGCAGCGCTTCCCACTCCTGGCGGTAGTGATAATCGTGCCGTGCGTGGCGTTCGCCAAACAGCAGCCAGTTGCGGCCCTGCCCTGCCTGCGCGCGGGCCCGCAAGTGGCCGCGCAGGCCGGCGATGCCGCTGCCATTGCCGATCAGGATCAGGGGCCGGTGCGCATTGTCGTCCAGGCGGAAGCGGCTGTGCTGGCGCACGCGCATCTGCACGGTGGCGCCCAGCGGCGCTTCGCGGCACAGCCAGCCCGACGCCACGCCGGTGCCGCCTTCCACCCGGCCGGCGCCATGCAAGTGCAGCCGCACCAGCAAATGCACACGGCCGTCCGACGGGATCGAGGCGATCGAGTACTCGCGCGGTTTGTCCGGCTCGGCCGGCACCACTACCTGCACCAGGTCGCCCGACTGCCAGTCCGGCAGCAGCCCATCGGCCGGTTCCAGTTCGATATGGTAGATCGGCGCGCCGCTGCTGCCTTCGTTGAGCCAGTGGCGCTCGGCCAGGCGCCAGGCGCCGTAGGCGGGCGCGTTCCAGTCGGGCGCGTCGGAGGTGCCGGCCCAGTGGCTCAGCGCACGGCGCCATGCGCCAATCGCGCTGTCGGCCAGGCGGTCCGCTTCGATGCGTTCCACCAGCGCCTGCGCGCCCTGTTGCTTCAGCCACGCGTCGAGCGCGCGGCCAAAGCCGCAATAGTGCACATAGCTGCTGTCGCCCAGCGCCAGCACCGCGTAATGCAGTTGCGGCAGCGGCGCGTCGTGCGCCATCACGCGCCCGGCAAACACGGCCGCCGCGTCGGGCGCATCGCCTTCGCCATACGTGCTGACGATGAACAGGATGCGTTCGGCGTGCTGCAATTGTTCGCGCGTCAGCGCCGAGAGCGCGCACAAGCGCACCGGCACGCCGGCCAGGCGCAGGGTAGCTGCGGTTTGCTCGGCCAACTGTTCGGCATTGCCGGTCTGGCTGGCATGCGCCACGATCCAGCCCGGGCCGGGCGCTTGCACCGCCGCCAGTTCGGCAGCCCGTTGCGCCTTGCCGCGGCGCCAGCCCAGCAGCGGCGGCGCGCACACCAGGCCATAGCCCAGCAGGCAGGCGGCGGCCAGCGCCAGGCGGGTAGTGTCGAAGGTGACAATCATGGGGACACTTTATTCATCGTCGTCCAGCATGGCGCGCATGGCGCTGCTGATCCATTCTGTACAGGCCGGGCCGGCGTCATCCACCATCGGGCGCGCGACAAAGCGCGCCGCCAGCCCGTGACGTTCCGCCGTGGCCATGCCTTGTTCCGGGCCCAGTACGGTCAGCGCGGTCGACCATGCATCGGCCGCCATGCATTGCGGATGCACCACGGTAACCGACGCCAGGCCATTGGCCACCGGCATTGCGGTGCGCGGGTCAATGGTGTGCGCATAATGCACGCCGTCGTGCAGGAAGAATTTACGGTAATCGCCCGACGTGGCGACCGCCAGGCCGTGCAGCGCCAGCACCATGTCCGGCAAGCCGCTGCCGGGCAACGGTTCGATTTCCACCCACCATGGCTGGCCATCGGGGCGCATGCCGGCGCCGCGCAATTCACCGCCCACTTCGACCAGGAAGTGCTTGACGCCGTGGTGCGACAGGAAGTACGCCAGCCGGTCCACACTGTAGCCCTTGGCCACGGCCGACAAATCCAGTTGCAGCCCGCCCGGCTGCAACGCGCGCCGGCCCTCGCCATCGAGCCGCAGCGGCGCCGTGCCCCGCCGCGCGCGCAGCGACGCGATTTCCTCGGCGGTGGGCGGAGCATAGCCCGGGCTGTCATACCGGTTGACGGGACCGAAGCCCCAGCGGTTGACGAGCTCACCAGCGCACGGGTCATACGCCCCGCCGCTCTGTCGGCCCACCTCCAGCGCATACGCCAAGACGTCAAAGAACGCGCGCGGCAACGCGTGCCAGGTGCCGGGCGCGGCGCGGTTGAAGCGGCCCAGGCAGGAGTCGGCTTCCCAGTGGCTCATCTCCGCCACCACGCTGTCGAGCTGCTGTTGCAGCAGCGCGTGCAGCCCATCCGGCACCGCGCGGCCCCGATGGACCGCCAGCCGCACCGACCACGTGGTGCCCATGCTGTGGCCGACGAAATCGTGCACGGCCGCGCCGGCCGGCGCCGGGTCGGCGGCGATATGGTGCGGCAGCAAGACCCGGCGCGGCATGCTTATTGCGGCAACACTTCCACCGTGGCCGCGTACGTGGCGCGGCGCGGCGGCATCTGGGGCGGCTGGCCCGGGGCCGGCGCCGGCACGGCCGGCCAGCTCGACGTCACCAGGTACATGCCGGCTTCCGGCAAGGTGAATGCAATCTCGCCTTTGGCGTCGGTGCTCTGGCGGATTTCACCGAGGGTGCCGCGATAGCGCACGCCGCCTGGAATCAGGCTGAACGCCTGGTTCGCCGCCGGCTTGCCATCGAGCAGGAAACGCCACGTGGCTTTCTCGCCGGCGCGCAAGTCGTTCGGGTGCGTGACCGGCACCATTTCCAGGCCTGCGCCGGTCGGCTTCAGGACTGTCTCATCGGTGGCATTGGCCGACACGAACGTTTCCAGGCGGCTGGCCGTGCGTGTGATCTTCACGTCTTCGGCGCCGGCCGGCACATCCTTGGCCAGGGTGTCCTCGGTACCGCGGAAACGCTTCATTTCACCATTGAGCTTGTAGCTGCCCATGACGTTTTGCGATACCAGTGCAATCTTGTACGTGCCGGCCTTGGCCATCTGCACGTCAAAGGTCGAGCGCATGCGGCCGGTGACGGCGTTTTTCAGTTCGACCCTGGCGCCATCCGGGCCGGTCACGGTCACGCCATCGAGCTTCAATGGCTGGTGGTCGATGGTGAACAAGTCTTCGGAAATGGCGGCGTCGACCGTGACCCACGCTTCCTTGGATTCCACCATGGTGGTCGATGGCAACAGCCACGGTTTGTGGGCATACGCGTTCAAGGCAAAGCCGGCCAGGGTCAGCGCCAGCAGCGGTTTGGTTGGATTGATCATGGCGTTTCCTTATTTGGCCAGGGCGACGACGTTGCCCAGTTCTTCCTTGCCCTTGGCGCTGCCCAGCTGGCCGGCTTTCAACGGCAGCGATACCGGCACCTTCACCAGTTCACGGCCGCCGGCTTCGCGCGCCACTTCCATCACCAGCTGGTATTGGCCGGCCGGTAACTTATCAATGGCGGGGGTGGCGGCGCTGAAGGTCAGCGTGTGTTCGCCCGGCGCGCGGGTGGCGCCGCTGACGCCATCCATCGGCAAGGCCATGTCGCGGCCGGCCTTGCGCCACCACTGGCGCATGTCCTTGACCCACTTGGTGCCGGCATTGTCTTTCTTTTTCACGTCATACAGCACGGCCAGGTTGGTCACGACTTTCTGGTCCGCGTTTTCCAGCCAGGCGGCCAGGTAGGGACGGTGGTATTCCGCCACGTTCAATTGCGGGATGTCGAATTTGACCGCCAGGTCGGCCGCCATGGCGGAAGCGCTGGCCAGTGGCAAGCTCATGGCGATGGTGTAGCGTAATTTCATGCAATGTCCTTAATGGATAAACAGCAGCGCAATAACAAACGGGACCAGCACGCCAAAGCCGACTATCGGCCACGTCGATGGCCGGTTAGCCGCGTGGAACTTCAAAATCAGGAATCCGGTAATACAAAACACCAGGCAGCACACGGCGAAGATATCGATGAACCAGTTCCAGGCTACGCCGGTATGGCGGCCCTTGTGCACGTCATTGAGCCAGGAAATCCAGCCGCGGTCGGTATTTTCAAATTCCGCGGCGCCATCTGCCAGGCCGATGCGCACCCAGGCGTCGCCGCCGGCTTTCGGCAGCGGCACGTACACTTCGTCCAGCGACCATTCGGCGGCGCGCCCACCCACGTTGACCGACCAGGTGTCGCGCAGCCACTGCTCGGCCGCCGCCGGCAAGGCTTCCTTGGCGCCGTCGTGCTGTTGCGCGGCCGCCTTCAATTGCGCCACCAGCGGCGCCGGCGCCGTGGCCTGCTGGCGCGTAATCGACGGCTTGGCTTCGATTTGCGACGCGTGGTTCAACGTGATGCCGGTGATACTGAACAGGAACATGCCCAGCAGGCACAGCGCCGAACTGATCCAATGCCATTGGTGCAGGTTTTTCAGCCAGACCGCGCGGCTGGCTTGCTTGGATACGCCCGATGAGCTCAAGGAATGCTTTCTGGTCAGGTAAGGTGAAGTGACTCGAAGATGATAATGATTATCATTTGCGGAGTCAATCGGAGGCGGGGAAATTTACATAAATCAGCTTTTATTGCTTCCATATTGCCAAAACATTGCAGATAGTATTGAAAATGATAGTGAGAACGATTATCATTTACTAATCGCCAGCCACCTCTCCGGACCAGCCAGCCTTCACCATGTCCGTCTGGAGATCTTTGTGTCCGTTATCCGCAGCCGCAAGCACAGCCTTGCCACCCAGCCCCTGCTCACGCAGTCGAATTTGAACCATGCCCGCCTGAACCAGTCGCTGCTGGCGCTAGCCGCGCTCAGCCTGCCGCTGGCGGCTGCCGCGCAACAGGAAAAAACCCTGTCCGAAGTCAAGGTCAACGCGGCCGCCGACGTGCCGTTCAAGGCCGACAAGGTGTCGTCGCCCAAACTCACGCAACCGCTGATCGACACCACGCAAACCATTACTGTCATCAAGAAGGAAGTGTTGCAGGAACAAGCCGCCTCGTCGCTGGTGGAAGCGCTGCAAAATACCCCGGGCATCACGCTGCAACTCGGTGAAAACGGTAACACGAGCGCCGGCGATACGTTCCAGATGCGCGGTTTTGCCGCGCAATCGTCGATCTTTGTCGACGGGATCCGCGACCTTGGCGCGATTTCCCGCGACGTCTTCAATATCGAGCAAATCGAAGTCGCCAAGGGCCCGGCCGGCGCCGACATCGGCCGCGGCGCGGCGGCCGGCTACATCAACCTGTCGTCCAAGCTGCCGCAGCGTGAAAACACGGTGTCCGGCACGGCCAGTTACAACTCCGGTGACAAGGCCCGCGCCACCGTCGACCTGAACCGCATCCTGGGCGAGAGCGCGGCATTCCGCGTGAATGCGATGGCAGAAGATGGAGGCCAGATGGGCCGCAAAGCCATCAAGAAGCAGCGCCACGCGATCGCCCCCTCGCTGGCGTTCGGGCTCGGCACGCCGACCCGCGTCTACCTGTATTCGCAACACGTGCGCCAGGACGGCACCCCGGACGGCAGCGTCCCGGCGGTCGGCCTGCGCGGCTTCAACCAGTCCACGTTCACCGCCGCCAACGGCGCGCCGCGCGTGGACCGCAATGCGTATTACGGCTACGCCACCGACTATGAAGACATGCGCGCCGACATGGCCACCGTGAAGATCGAACACGAACTGGCGCCCAAGACCACGCTGACCAACACCAGCCGCTATGGCAAATCCAAGATCGACCGCATCTTGACGGGCGTCAATGGCGTGGTGCCGGTGGCGGCCACGGTGGCCCCGTCGGACTGGAAAGTCGTGCGCACCCGCCAGAGCATCCTGCAAGACAATGAAATCCTCGCCAACGCCACCAATGTCGCGTCCGAATTCACCGTGGGCGGCCTGGTGCATGCGCTGTCTGCCGGCCTGGAATTCCTGTCGGAGCAGCAATTTTCGCCCACCCGCGCCGGCCTGGGCACCTACATCGCGGCGCCGGCCGCCAACGGCTTCCCGGCTGTCAACGGACTGTGGGCCAACCTGTACCGTCCAAACCCCAACGATGGCACCCTGACCGGCTATGCGCCCGTGCTGACCGGCGCCTACAGCAAAGGCAAGACCACCACGGCGGCCGGCTACGTCTTCGACACCGTCAAGCTCACGGATCGCTGGCACATCAATGGTGGCGTGCGTTACGAACACTACCGCACGGAAACCGATGCGGCCACCGTCTCGACCGTGACGCCGGTCGGCGCGCTGCTGGCCAGCCACCTGGGCAAATCCGGCAACCTGACCAGCTGGAAAGCCGGGGCGCTGTACAAACCAGCCGACAATGGCAGTATTTACCTGTCGTATGCGACGTCGCAGACGCCGCCCGGCAGCGCCAATTTCACGCTCAGCGCCACGGCCGGCAATATCGCGGCCCCCAATATGGACCCGCAGAAAACCACCAATGTCGAACTCGGCACCAAGTGGGACGTGATTGAAAAGCAGCTGGCGCTGACGGCGGCGCTGTACCGCACCGACAACAAGAATGAATTCACCGTGACCGACACCGCCACCAACACGATTTCGCAATTGGGCAAGCGCCGCGTGCAGGGGCTGGAACTGGGCGCCGTGGGGCAGATCACACGCAACTGGAGCATCATTGCCGGCCTGGCCACGATGGATACCAAGATCCTGCAAGGCACCACCGGCAACAACAGTGCCGGGGCGCAGGCGCGCTGGTCGCCGGATTTCACGGCTACGCTGTGGAGCAGCTACCAGATCAACGATGCGCTGAGCCTGGGGGGCGGCCTGCGCCATACGTCGGAACAAAAGCGTGTGGTGGATCCGTCGCTGAGCCTCGCATCACAAAACACGCCGGGTATTCCGGCCTATACGGTGGTGGACGCGGTCGCCATGTACAAGCTCAACAAGCACGTCAACCTGCAATTGAACCTGTACAACGTGTTTGACAAATTCTATGTCGGCACGCTCAACAACGGCGGTTCGCGCGCTTCCATCGGCATACCGCGTTCGGCGCAATTGACGGCCAATATCGTGTTTTGACGGAGTGAAGGCGGCCAATGGCGGCCAATGACGCCGCACAGCGTCCGATTGGATGCCGTGCGGCGGTGAAGAAACAGACTGGCGCGGACCTGGCGCCGCCGAGGTCCGCTGTGCATTCAAGCCCGCCCTTGGGGCGAATCACTCGTGGCGGCCAAGCCGCCATGCGGGCTGCACGTTGAGGTTATTGCTTGTCCTGGTCGCCCTGGCGCTGGCTGCCGCCCTGCTGGCTGGCGGCGCCGGCCTGGCTGCCGGATGCATTCTGGCTGGCGCCGCCGCTCGATGCGGAGCGGGCGCTCTGGCTGTTCTTGTGGCTCATGCTGCCTGCACGGCGAGCCTCTTCCGGCGTGAATTCATGCGCCGTGCCTTTCTGGTGGGCGGCGCGGCCGCCCTGGGCAGCGATTTCCCGCTGTCGTGCAGGGTCCATCGATGCGAAGCCGCGGCTGCTGGTATCACCGCTCTGCTTGTTACCCGACTTGCCGCCGGACTGGTTGCCGGACTGGCTGCTTGCGGCAGCGTCACGTCTGCCCGCGTTGTTGTCGCCTTGTTTTGATGATGCCATCACATTCTCCTCTTGAGTCGTTGTACAGCGTTGTATTGCGTTTGTTGCGTTTGTTGCGTTTATTACCAAGCCCTGGCCAAGCCTCAGTGAATTCCTCAGTGAAGCCCTTACAGGGCATTTTCATGGTAGTTCAACGCTGATGAGGAAGACATAGGACTCATGCAGGAGCCGGTGTAGGAAGAATCCTACACGATGTGACTAGCTTTTTCTTACGTACTTTTGTTAATTTTTCCTACTGAAAAGACAACATCACCAGCGACAACAAATACGCGGTCGCCGGCCTCCAACCGCAGCGCATAGCCGCCGGTAAACGCGCCAAACGCCGGCAAGATCGTGCGCTGCGCTCCGGCAACAAAGCATGGCAAGCGTAAAGCATCGCGTCCATCCGACAGGCGGTAGACCGGATGCACGTGCCCGGCCACGACGTGGCCGGTACCGGCCGGGAAATCCGGGTGGTGGCAAAACGCGAACGGCGCCACGTGGTATGGTTCATCGACCACGTCGAGCGCCAGCAGCGCGGCAGGATCGCCGGCGTGGCGGTCGTGGTTGCCGCGCACCAAGGTGATGCGCAGCCCGGCATGGCGCGCGCGCCATGCCAGCAGCGCCGCCGTGGCCGCATGTGCGGCCTGCGCGTGCAGGAAGTCGCCCAGGAACACCAGGTGCGCCACGTCCACCATGGCCAGCGCCGCATCCAGCGCCGCGAGGTTGTCCAGCGTGGTGCCGTGCGGCACCGCGATGCCGTGCGCACGGAACGCGGCGGCCTTGCCGAAATGGATATCGGCCACCGCCAGCAAGCGTTCGCGCGGCCAGTACAGCGTCTTGTGCGGCAACAGCCACACGGTTTCGCCGCAAATCTCGGTGGCCAGCATGCTCACGCCGGCTGCTCCGGGCCGGCGGCTTTTTCCAGCTCGCGCAACATGCGCGCCACCCGGTCCGCCAGTTTTTCCGTGCTGAGTTTTTCGCGGAAGCGCTCCACCATCAAGGCAAAGCCGAACGGCGTGGCGCGCGCCACCGTATGCAGCGCGATGGTTCGCCGCTGCAAATCCTGCAGGGTGGCGCGCAGGCGGCCCAGCTCCAGTTCCTGTTCCAGCACTTCGCGCTGCGCCTGCGTCAACAGCAGGTTGCCGGCATCGTGCTTGCGGAACACGTCGAAAAACAGCGATGACGACGCTTGCAGCTGGCGCGCGCTTTTGTGCCCGCCCGGGTAGCCCTGGAATACCAGCCCGGCAATGCGGGCAATGTCGCGGAAGCGGCGCTGCGACAATTCCGCCGCGTTCAGGCTGGCCAGCACGTCTTCGAGCAAGTGCGCCTCGTCGAACAGCGCGGCGCCCGGCCAGTCGAATGGCTCCGGCGCCAGCAATTCCAGCCCATAATCGTTGACCGCGATGGAAAACGTCGCCGGCCGCGCCTGCGCCAGCCGCCACGCCAGCAGGGACGCCAGCCCGGTATGCACGGCGCGGCCGGCAAACGGATATAAAAACACATGGTGGCCTTCACGCGATTGCAGCCGTTCCACCACCGTCACATCCGGCCCCGGCAGGGACGACCAGCGCTGCTGCACTTCCAATAGCGGCCGCACGGCCTGCATTTCCGGCCCGTCATAGACGCCGTGCGCGGCATGCCGCAATTGCGCCAGCACCGCGTGCGCCAGTTCCGACGACAGCGGCATGCGCCCGCCCTGCCAGCGCGGCACCGCGCCCTTGGCGCGCTGGGCGCGCCGCACGTAGGCCGTCATTTCATGCACGCGCACGAATTCCAGGACGCGCCCGCCAAACAGGAAGTGGTCGCCCGGCTTCAGGCGCGCAATGAACGCTTCCTCCACCGTGCCCAGGCGCGCGCCGCGCAGGAATTGCACGTGCATGCTGGCGTCGGCCACGATGGTGCCGATATTCATGCGGTGGCGCCGCGCGATGGCAGCGTCGCGCACGCGCCATACGCCATGTTCGTCGGGCTGCACGCGGTGGTATTCCGGATAGGCGGTCAGGCTCTGGCCGCCGCGCGCGACGAAATCCAGCGCCCATTGCCACTCGTCGTCGCCCAGGCCGCGGTACGACCAGGCGCCCCGGACTTCATCAAGCAATTCGGCGGGCGTGAAACCGCCGCCGGCCGCGATCGTGACCAGGTGCTGCACCAGCACGTCGAGCGGCTTGTCGGGCGCGTTGCGCGCTTCGACGCGGCGCTGGCGCACCGCCTGTTTCGCGGCGGCGGCCTCCAGCAATTCCAGGCTGTGGGTCGGCACCAGGGTCACGCGCGAGGGCCGCCCCGGCGCATGGCCGGAACGCCCGGCGCGCTGCAGCAGGCGCGCCACGCCTTTCGCGCTGCCGACCTGCAGCACCCGTTCCACCGGCAGGAAATCCACGCCCAAGTCCAGGCTGGACGTGCACACCACGGCCTTCAGGCGGCCCTCCTTCAAGCCCTGCTCGACCCATTCGCGCACCGCCTTGTCCAGCGAGCCGTGGTGCAGCGCCACCAACCCGGCCCAGTCCGGGCGCGCCTGCAGCAGGTTCTGGTACCACAGCTCGGCCTGGGAACGGGTATTGGTGAATACCAGCGTGGCCGCGTGCTGGTCGATTTCCTCCACCACGCGCGGCAGCATCGACAGGCCCAGGTGCCCGGCCCACGGAAAGCGCGACGGGTGCCGCGGCACCAGGGTGTCGACCACGATCTGCTTGGGCGTCGCGCCCTCGATGATGACGGCGCCGGCGGCATTCAGCGTGTCACCGCCCACCAGCACGTGCAGCGCGCGCTCCAGGTTGCCCAGCGTGGCGGACAAGCCCCACACCGGCAAGCCGGGCCGCCAGCGCCGCAGCCGCGCCAGCGCCAGCTGCACCTGCACGCCGCGCTTGTTGCCGGCCAGTTCGTGCCATTCATCGACCACCACCATGTCCAGCTGCGCGCAATGCTCGCGGGCGTCGGGACGGCTCAGCATCAGCGACAGGCTTTCCGGCGTGGTCACCAGTGCTTCCGGCAAGCGTTTGGCCTGGCGCGCGCGCTCGGTGGACGAGGTGTCGCCGGTGCGCGCCGCCACGGTCCATCCCGGCAACACCTGGTCGGCCGCGGCCTGCAGGCTGCGCAAGGTGTCGGCCGCCAGCGCCCGCATCGGCGTGATCCACAGCACGCGCAGGCCGGGCCTTTCCTGGCAGTGCCTGTCCTGGCCGGGCCTGTCCTGGCCGGGCCCGTCCTGGCCGGGCCTTTCCGCAACGCGCCGGCCGCGCCGCGCCGCGCCGGTTTGCCTGTCCGGCGGCAAGCCGTCCCCGCCCGGCCCGCCACCAGGACCGGAACCGGTGCGGGGCGAATCGGTGCCGGGCGAATCGGTGCCGGGCGCACCGGCGGCGGGCATAGCAGCGGCGGGCCGACCGGCGACGGCCAAACCTGCGCCCGGCCCGGACGTGGCCTGACGCACGCCGGCGCTGCGCAGCATCGCGCCA
>CBIHOX010000161.1:0-13469 GCA_966211685.1 uncultured Pseudoduganella sp. | reverse complement strand
GCGGCGGCACCTCCACGCCTGCACCGACCGCAACGTCCGCGCCGACGGCAACGCCAGCGCCAACCAACGCATCGGGCAATAGCGGCAACGGAAATGGCAACGGCAAAGGCAACAGCGGCGCCGAAGTAACGTCCACGCCGGCGCCGACGCAGGCGCCAACACCGGAACCGACTCAGTCCCCAGCCCATTCGTCAACCGAGGCGCCAACGCCTGCACCGCAAGGCTCGCAGCAAAACAATGGCCATGGCAATGGCGACCAGACCGCGCCAGGCAATTCGGGCAGTCATAACAATGCGGAAAACGCGGTCACCACGGCGCCGGTGCATACCGATGCGCCAACGTCCGCGCCGACCGAGGCGCCAACCCATGCGCCAACGGAAGCCCCAACCGCCGCACCGACGCAGGCGCCAACCACCGCGCCGGAAAGCGGCAACAATGGCAATGGCAATGGCAATGGCAATGGTCATGGTTCGCAAGCCAACAATGGCCACGGCAATGGCGACCAGACTGCGCCTGGAAATTCCGGCAGCCATAACAATGCCGAAAACGCCGTGACCAGCGCCCCCGCTCCGACCTCCGTTCCGGCAGCGACTCCCGTGCCGACCATGACGTCCGCGCCAACGTCGACGCCGGCGCCGACCAACCATGGCAACAACAACGGCAGGGGCAACGGCAGCAATGACGGCGGTAATGACAATAACGGTAACGGCGGCGGTAACGGCGGAGGCCGGACCAAGGCCGGCGGCCGCGCACCGGCGGCGGAAGACACCAGCACGGCAAGCAAGCCGGTTGCCGCCGACGACGGCAACCACCAGGGCGCCAGCACGGCGGGTGATACGGATGCGTCCCACACCAAGGCCCTGTCCATTGAATCCAGCCATACGGACAGCCTCGGCTCGCACGACAGCGGCACCGCGCCGGCCGGTCATGACGCCACGCCGCACGACGTCATGCACGATACGATGCAGCACGATGCCACCACCGACATGTTCCACTTCGGCGACGTCCAGGGCAGCATGGGCGCCGATGGCGCGGCCAGCGGCAACTGGGCCGACGTGATCGAGATGGACTTCAGCCACGAACATGGTACTGTGCAGGGCGGTGCATGGACCGAGGAAATCGACGGCCAGAAGATCGTCGATGGCCATCAGGTGCAGACCGACGAACACCATGGCTCCGTGCACGTGGAAGGCAACCAGGCGCACGTGGACCATATCGACAAGTTGCAGTGGTAATCACAAGAGGCCGATTTGCACCCGACGATTTTTGTCTCCATCGCCAGCTACCGGGATCCCGACTGCCAGAACACGGTGCGGGATCTGTTTGAAAAGGCGGCCAGGCCGGAGCGGGTGTTCATCGGCATCTGCTGGCAGTTCGTGCCGGGCGAAGATGACGACTGCTTCACCGTGCAGACGCGGCCGGAGCAGGTGCGCACCATCCGCGTGCACGCCTCGGAAAGCAAGGGTGCCTGCTGGGCGCGCAGCAAGGTGCAGTCATTGTGGCAGGGCGAGGATTATTACCTGCAGATCGACAGCCATATGCGCTTCGCGCAGGGCTGGGATGAGTTGTTGATCGGGATGCTGGCGAGATGCGCCAGCCCCAAGCCCGTGCTGTCGACGTACCCGCTCACGTTTACGCCGCCCGACACCTACGGCGACGATGGCGTGGTCACCATTTATCCCAAATGGTTCGACGAAGCGGGCGTGATGTCGCAGCGCTCGGAAATCGCCAGCCTGAAGGACGCGCCGCCGCTGCCACGCCAGAATGCATACATTGGCGCGGGGCTGATTTTCGCGGCCGGGCGCATCGTCGACGAAGTACCATACGATCCCCACGTATATTTTGAAGGCGAGGAAATCACGCTGGCGGTGCGCCTGTGGACCAGCGGCTGGGATATCTTCGTGCCGAACGCCGTGGTGGCCTACCATGATTATGGCCAGCGTCCCGAGCGTCCGCGCCACTGGAAAGACCAGACCGACTGGGACAAACTGAACCAGCATGCCCGCAAGCGCATCCGCTACCTGCTGGGCATGGCCCGGACCCGCGACGCGGACCTGGTGGACATCGAACGCTTTGGCCTGGGAACGGCGCGTTCGCTGGCGGATTATGAAGCGTTTGCGGGACTGGATTTCCGCGCACGCCTGTACCGCGGCGTGCCGTTGCCAAAGCCGGAACTGGCGGCCGACCAGCCCGCGCAAGGCGTCGCGCGCAGGGAAATCTTCGAGCGCATCTGGCGCGACAATTTCTGGAATTGCGCCGAAACCCGTTCCGGTTCCGGTTCTTCGCTGGCGGCGACCGCCGGCTTGCGCAACTGGCTGCCCGCCACGCTGGCTTTCCTGGGCGTGGACATCCTGGCCGACGCCGGCTGCGGCGATATGAACTGGCTCCGCGGCCTGGTGGCGCCGCTGCGCCTGTACCTGGGTTTCGACATCGTGCCGGAACTGGTGGCGGACGTGCGGGAGCGCATGAAGGCGCAAGCCAACTGCTTTTTTGCCGAAGCCGATATCGTCACCGCCACTTTGCCGCGCAGCGACGCCATCCTGTGCCGCGATTGCCTGACGCACCTGCCGCTCGACGCGGTGCTGATGGCCTTGAAGCGCTTCCGCCAGAGCGGGGCCCGTTACGTGATCACCACCACGCACGTGGTAGGCCACAACGAAAGCATCGCCAACGGCGCCTGGCAGGCGCTGGATTTGACGGCCGCGCCGTTCAACCTGCCGCCGCCGCGCTTGGTGTTCGATGAAGGCGGCACCAAGCGCCTGGCCGTATGGTCCACAGCCGACTTGCCGGAATAGAAATTCTTTCAAAAAGCGCTGTCATCGGCAGTTGCGGATGGCTGCGGTCGTTTTGAACGCCCTCCAGGCGCCACAACAAACAACTTGCCAATTTATGGCAAATTCGTTAAGGTAGCCGACCTTGATCAACCAGTGCCAACCAGGAAAGGAGATCGACATGATTTTCGCACGCCAAAACACCTCCTCGATGGGCCTGGATTTCCGCGCGCAAGCCGCCAGCTGAAACGCTTTCGCGCCTCGCGCGCGTTCCGCCGGCCGTCTCGATTCGTTGAGTCGCCGCGTCATCCAGTGCCCGTTTTTCGCAATCTCCAATATGGAATTCCGGAATGGGCAATGTCATCCGTACCGTGTCCGACCGCGCGACTGTCGTGGCGTCGGACCAGCTGTGGCTCGAAGATTCAGCCATACAGCAATTAATCAACACTTCCCGCCTGCCCGGCATGCGCCGCGTGGCAGGCTTGCCTGACCTGCATCCCGGCCGCGGCTACCCGGTCGGCGCGGCGTTCTTTTCCACTGGCCGCCTGTATCCCGCGCTGTGCGGCGGCGATATCGGCTGCGGCGTGGCGCTGTGGGAGACCGCGCTGGTGGCCGGCAAGGCCAGCCTCGACAAGCTGGACAAGCAACTGGGCAACCTCGACGATCCGCCCGACGACAGCGAGTTGGCGCGCATCGTTGCACTCGATACCGCGCTGGAACGTGACCTGGCGTCGCTGGCGCGGCAACTCGTGGCTGCGGAACTGCCGCCGTCCAGCATGGCCTCGCTGGGCACGATCGGCCTGGGCAACCACTTCGTCGAATTGCAGGCCGTGGATCATGTGGCCGACGCCGATGCCGCCGCGGTGCTGGGCGTGCAGCCCAAGCGGTTGCACCTGGCCGTGCACAGCGGTTCGCGTGGATTGGGCCAGGTGGTGCTGCGCCGGCACGTGGAACAACACAGCCACGCGGGCCTGCAGCAGGATACGCCTGACGCGCTGGCCTACCTGGCGCAGCATGCGGCCGCGCTGGCGTATGCCCACGTGAACCGCCGCATGATTGCCTTGCGCGTCCTGGCGCGCCTGCGCACGCAAGGCGCGCCGCTGCTCGACGTCGATCACAACTACGTGGCCCAAGCCACCATTGGCGGCGAAGCGGGATGGCTGCACCGCAAGGGCGCCAATCCGGCCGGGCAGGGCGCCGTGCTGCTGCCCGGTTCGCGCGACGCCTGGAGTTACCTGGTCTTGCCGCTGCAGGCAGACGGCGACCCCGGCCTGCAATCGCTGGCGCACGGCGCCGGCCGCAAGTGGATGCGCACCGATTGCAAGGACCGGCTGGCGCGCAAGGCCACGCCGGCGCAACTGGCGCGCACGTCGTTCGGCGGGCGCGTGATCTGCGCCGACAAGGCGCTGATCTATGAAGAAGCGCCGCAAGCGTACAAGGATGTCGATACCGTGCTGGACAGCCTGGAAGGCGCTGGCTTGGCGCGCGCGATCGCCCGGCTGCGCCCGGTGCTGACGTATAAAACCCGTGGGGAGTGCTGCTGATGATCCTGTTTCAATTGACAGCCAACACGGGGCCGGCCGAATGCTGCCTGGCCGTGCGGCATGCGCTGCATGCGCTGGTACGGGAGGGCGGCAAGAGCGGCGTCAAGGTCGAGGTGCTGGAAGAGCAGGCCGGCCCGGCGCACGATACCTATAGTTCCGTGCTGCTGGGGTTGGCCAGCCGCGAAGACAATGCCGCGGCGCGCGAACTGGCTGAACGCTGGTCCGGCACCTTGCAGTGGATTTGCGAAAGCCCCTACCGTCCCGGGCACAAGCGCAAGAACTGGTTCATTGGCGGCGCTGTGCATGCGGCGCCGGCGCCGTTGCCGGACAGCGAGATCCGCTATGACACCCTGCACGCTTCCGGCCCGGGCGGCCAGCACGTGAACAAGACCGCGAGCGCGGTGCGCGCCACCCACGTTGCCACCGGGATCTCGGTGCGGGTGCAATCGCAGCGCAGCCAGTTGGCCAACCGGCAATTGGCGGCGCGGCTGCTGGCCGGCAAGCTGGCCGCGCTGGCGGACAACCGCGCCGAGGCTGCCAAGGCCCAGCGCCGCCTGCAGCATACGCAAACCCAGCGCGGCAACGCGCAACGCACATTTGTCGGAAAGAGTTTTATTGAGGCTCAACGCTAGCGCGGAACTTTTCCATACCTCTCTGGTCGAAGCGATTGGCCCGGCATGCCGCCGTGCCGGTGCATTGCCAGGGAGGCGCCATGGAGTCCGGCGGGCTGAGCGATCAGCAAGTGCAGATGTTGCGCGGCGTACTGCGCCATTACGGCCGCCAGCGTTTCCCTGCGCTGCGCGGCGAGCTGGACGACCTGGTGGCGCAAGCGTTGTCGGACGTGTGGGTCTTGCTGAAGTCGCGCGGTGCGCCGGAGTTGGCCGCCATGCCCGACCGGGACGTGTTGCGCCTGGCGTATACCGTGTTCCGCCGCCGCGCCGCAGATGCTTACCGTAAGCAGGCGCAGCGCTGGGCGCTCGGTATCGGCAGCCTCGACGGCCTGACGGAAGACGATCAGGCCGATCCGGCCGATGCCAGGCAACAGCAAGCGTTGCTGTACCAGCGCATGCTGCGCATCTGCATGGCGGAACTGGCGCAAGTGGAACCGCAAGACCGGCAACTGCTGGCCGGTGTCGCCGGACTCGACGATGCATTACCCGGCGCCATGGCGGCGCGCGACCGGCAGCGCTTGCATCGCTTGCGGCGGCGCCTGGCGCAGGCGGTCCGGCGCGAATTGGGCGAGGAGGCGCAGCGGCTGCTGCGCGAAGACATTTAGCAGTTCTTTCAAAGTGGCCGCAGCCAGCCGTGGTGCCGCGGGTCTTTTGAAACGGCTTGTTAGGAGGGGCATCCATGAGTTACCGTGATTACCAGGCCTTCCTGCACATCGTGCATGTGTCCGACATGCATTGCCGGGATGGCAGTTCGCCGACCGACTTGCGGGCCGAACGCGCGGTCCAGCGCCTGGCGCGGCAATTGCGCCGCACTGGGACGCATGCGATTGCGGACTGGCTGGAGAGTTCGTGGGAACAGGGGCTGGCCGGACACGACCCGTCGGCGCACGACCGCATGTGCCGCTTCCTGCGCTGGTTTGCCGCCGACCGCCATTTCGGCGGCGTCGAGTGCTGGCTGCTCGATACCGGCGACCTCAGTTCGATGGGCGACCTGGGCTCGCTCGATACGGCGCGCCAGTGGCTGGACGATTACCGCCGCATCCTGTGCGCCACGCGCATGCTGGTGTTATACGGCAACCACGACGCCTGGCCGGGACGGTTCCCGCTGGCGGCGCCGCGCGCGGAACTGGAAGCGCACCGCAACGCGCTGCGCAGCCGGTTTTTCCCGCCCACCTGGCCGCAGGGCCCGCTGGCCATCGATATTCCGCATACGCGCTCGCGGCTGCTGCTGTCGGGTGTCAACAGCGCCATCGACGACCGCTGGCTCAACACCTGGGCCTATGGCTGCGTGGAGCGCGATCCGCACTGGGCCGGGGCGCGCAGCGCGCACCAGATGCAAAAGTTGGCGGACGATACCGCGCGGGGTTTCCACAGCGACCTGGTGACGCGCGACTTCCGCATTTTGGCGGTGCACCATCCGGTGCATTATCCGCAGCGCCCGCCGTTCGGCATGGCCTTGCGCAACGCCGACGACGTGGCCGATGCGTTGATCGACTTCGACCGCCGCCAGCGCGGCAAGCTGGCGCATCTGGTGTTGAGCGGCCATACCCACGTGCCGTTCCCGGCGCTGGGGGCCTTGCCGCGCTTTGCCAAGGGCCAGCATTTGCAGCCGCTGACCGATGGCCAGTTGCAGATGATTGCCGGGTCGCTGTCGCAAATGCCGCGCGCCGCGGACCGAGCCGCCTGCCGCGACGGCAAATTCGTGCCGCACCAATTCCAGGTCTTGACGTTCTTTGCACCGCCCGCATGGCAGCGGCAACGCCACCATGTGCTGGTCGAGCGCCGCCTCGTGGGGCGCCCCGGCGGCGCCGGCGATTACCGCATCCTGGTGCCGCCGGGCGGACAGGTGGAGTCGGTGCTGATGGAATATTGACGCCTCAGCCGGGACCATGGTGCAGATACAGTGGGGCCGCGGCCACTGTGGCTGCTGTAGCCGTTGTAGCCGTTGTAGCCGTTGCGGATGGCGCCGTGGCTGCCGCCGTGCGCGGCGCGGCTTGGCGCGTGGCGCGGTGCAGCGCGTGCTGGCTGGCGATGTCCAGCAAGACGCTGCTCTGCTGCGGCGACAGGAAGAAGCGCGAGCAAATCAATTCCCATTGCTCCCGTTGCCGCCGCAGGGCGCCCATGCCCTGTTCGTGCCTGGCCAGTGCGGGCAGGAAGGCGCTGCAGGCGGCGTGGCGGGACGGGATGTCGTCACCGAGGTTGACCCAGAATGTGGCGACAGCGCGCGCCAGGTCCATGGCGCGCCCATGCAGCCACAGGCGCATATCCGCCAATTCCCATGACGCAAGTTGCTCCGTGCTGTTGGCCAGCGCATCGGCCAGGCCGGCCGACAGGCGCCGCATTTCCGCATCGAGCCGGGTGTGATCGTGTAATTCGGAAAGGATGCCGTGCAGCGCAGACAGCGCTTCGCCGGCCAGGGTGTCGGCCCCGGCTTCCGCGCTCTGGCGCAACGCGGCGGCCTGGAATGCCCGCTCGGCGGCAGGCAGCAGCGCGGCGCTCAGTGCATCGATCAGGGTATTGCTGGCGGTAAGGTCGCCCGGCGCATACGACATGTCCGGGGCTTGGTGGTTAGGGTGCATGATGGTTCTCCGTGAAATATCGGTAGGACCGCGCCGCGGGGCCATGGCAGGCCGCCGCAGGGCAGTTAACAGATATATCGCTGGACGGAGAAAATCGTGACAGGCTGGGCTGAAAAAATGTCAGCCGATGAAGGAATCGAACTGCAAATCGAATTCCTGCAGCGCTTTTTGCGCATTTTGCATTTTCTTGCGGAATTCAGGGCCGCGCTGCAGCGCCAGGCCGACAGCCAGCACGTCGATGACGACCAGGTATGCCAGGCGGGCGGAAATCGGCGTGTAAGGGTCGATGTTGAAGATCAGGTCGATGGGAATCAAGACCGTGGCCAGGTCCGCCAGCGGCGTGCCGGACGGCGCCAGCACGATGACTTCGGCGCCGCCGCGGCGCGCCAGCTTCACGGAACGCACCAGCGCCGGGCTGTTGCCGCGCTGGGAAATCGCCACCACTGCGTCGCCTTCGCGCATCAGCGCGGCGGCAATGCTGTGGATGGCCGGGTCGGCATACGCCACGGTGGGAACGCCGGAGCGGAAAAACTTGTGCTGCGCATCGGCCGCTACGATGCCGGACGTGCCCTGGCCATAGAATTCAATCTTGTTGGACTTCGACAAAATGTCGAGCGCCTTCTGGATCGCTTCCGGGCGCAGGTTGTTGCGCAAGTCCAGCAGGGTATTGATGGAGCGGCTGCAGATCTTGTTGATCAGGTCGGCCGCGAGGTCATCCTGCGCCGGCTGCTCGTTCAGGCCGGGCAGGGCCAATGCCAAGCCCTGCGCCAGCTTGAGCTTGAATTCGTGCCAGCCATCGTAGCCCAGGGTGCGGCAAAACCGCACCACGGTGGGCTCGGACACTTGCGCGGTGCGCGCCAGCGCCGTGATGTTCTGGTCCACAATCCGGGCCGGGTTTTCCAGCACGGCAAGGGCGACCTTGCGCTCGGATTTGGACAGTGCATCGAGTTGGGTACGGATCGAATCAAGCAGCACAGCGGGTCTCTCAGTCTTCTGGTAAGGCTTCTTCGCGCCATTGTAAGCCGTCGCGCCCGATCAGTGCACTGGCGGCCGCCGGGCCCCAGGTGCCGGAAGCGTACGGCGTCGGCAGCGATTCGTCCTGTTCCCAGTGGTTCAGGATCGGTTCCACCCATTCCCAGGCGGCTTCCAGTTCGTCGCCGCGCATGAACAGCGTCAGTTGGCCGCGCAACACGTCCAGCAGCAGGCGTTCGTAAGCGTCCATGCGCGGCATCTTGAACGTTTCGCGGAAGTCCAGTTCCAGCTCGGCCGGTTTCAGGCGCATGCCTTCGCCCGGCGTCTTGGCCATCAGGTTCATGCGCAAGCCTTCGTCCGGCTGCAGGCGGATCACCAGGCAGTTCGGCTGGAAGCTCGAGGTCGGCTGGTTGAAGATCGAATGTGGAATCTGCTTGAAGCGCACCACGATTTCCGCCAGCGAGTCGGCCATGCGCTTGCCGGTGCGCAGGTAGAACGGCACGCCGGCCCAGCGCCACGTATCGATTTCCGCCTTCATGGCCACGAACGTTTCGGTGCGCGACCGTTCCGGCGCATCCGGTTCGTCGCGGTAGCCCGGCACGGCTTGGCCATCGACGTGGCCGGCGCGGTATTGGCCGCGCACGATGTTTTGCGCCAGCGTGGCCGGGGTAAAGCGTTTCAGCGAACGCAGCACTTGCAGTTTTTCATCGCGCACCGCGTCCGGCGCGATCGAGGTCGGCGGTTCCATCGCCACGATGCACAACAGTTGCAGCAAGTGGTTTTGCAACATGTCGCGCAGGGCGCCCGACGTGTCGTAGTAACCGATGCGGTTGCCTACGCCAAGCTTTTCCGCAATCGTGATCTGCACGTCGGAAATCCATTCACGGCGCCACAGCGGTTCGAACAGGATGTTACCGAAGCGCAGCGCCAGCAGGTTTTGCACGGTTTCCTTGCCCAGGTAGTGGTCGATCCGGTAAATCTGCGATTCCTCGAACACCTTGCCGACTTCGGCATTGATCTGCTTGGCGGACGCCAGGTCGCGGCCCAGCGGTTTTTCCAGCACCACGCGGGAATTCTTGGTGGCCAGCCGGTTTTCCTTGAGGTTATCGCAAATCTTCGCAAACAGGGCCGGCGGCGTGGCCAGGTAATACACACGGGTCACGCTGGCGTCGTCGCGCAGCGCCTCGACCAGTGCGCCGTACGTCGACGAATCGGTTGCGTTCAGCGAGACGTAGACGATGCGCGCCGTGAAGCGGGCCCAGGCTTCTTCCGTCACGGCCGGCGATTTGATCAGCGGGCGCGACGTGTTGTTGACGATGTTGATGAACTCTTCCTGGCCGCAATCCTGGCGGCCCACGCAAATGATGCGGGCCGATGCCGGCAGGTCGCCGCACACGTCGCGGGAATACATTGCAGGCAGCAATTTGCGCATCGACAAGTCGCCACTGCCACCGAACAAAACCAGGTCAAAATCGTTGAGAGCCATAATATGTGTGTAAATGAGTTGGCCGGAAAGACTACGTATGAAAATTTACTACAGAAATTCTTGATAATCAAGAAAATTTACTACATTGCGTTGTTGATGCATTGTTCGCTGCATTGTTTGCGGCGTTGCCGCGCCAGCCTGCCCGCCAGGCGTGGCGCGTGGCGTCAGGCTTCGACGTACACGGCGGCAGGCCGGCCCGCCACCTCGACCCGCACCTGCAGCACCTTGCCGGTCAGCGGCAGGCGCGCCAATTCCTCGGCCGGCCGCTTGCCTGCCGTGGTGATGTACAGCGTCTGCAAATCGTCGCCGCCAAACGCCACCATGGTCGGGCAGCGCGCGGGCAGGGCGATTTCATCGAGCAGGTCGCCGTCCGGCGACAACTTGACCACGCGGCTGCCTTCGAACAGCGCGACCCAGTAATTGCCGTCCACATCGACGGCGGCGCCATCGGGGCGGCCGCCGTAATCGGGCGCGCTCTTGTCGCTGCTGAACTGGTGCAGCACGCGCCCGTCCGAGATGGCGCCGCTGGCCGCGTCGAATGCATAGCGCGTGACCTTGTGGCCCGCCGTGTCGGCGTGGTACAGCACGGTGTTGTCCGGGCTGAACGCCAGGCCGTTGGAATTGACGACGTTGGCCGGCCAGGCCAGCCGCAGCGCGCCCTTGTCCAGTACGTACATGTCGGCGGCCGGCTTGTCGCGCGGTTCGTAGATCGTGCCGATCCAGAAACGGCCAGTTGCATCGGTCTTGCCATCGTTGAAGCGGGTGGTGGCGGTGTCGTAAGGCGCGGCGGCAATCGCGGTCAATGCGCCGCTGTCGGTATCCAGGTGCATGATGCCGGCGCGCAGCGCCACGACCAGGCCGCCCTGGTTGCTGATGGCCAGCGCCGACGGTTCGCTGGCCATCGGCCATTTGTGGTGGCGGCCGCTGGCCGGGTGCAGGCTGTGCACGGCGAAGCCATCGATATCGACCCAGTACAACGTTTGCTGCTCCGCGTGCCACAGCGGGCTTTCGCCCACCTGCATCACGCCGTCGAACGCCGCGGTGACGGTGCGGGCGCCCATCAGTGCAACTCCTGCGCGGCGTTGGCCATGGCACTTCCCGTGTGTGTGGGGCTTGTTGGCGTAGTATTCATGGTTTTCATCAGCGCAGCTCTTGCGCGGCTTTGGCCATGGCAATCAGGCCGTTGGTTGAACTGTCGTGGCGCGCCGGCTGTACTTCGCCGGTCAGCTCGCCCTGGATGGCCTTGGCCAGCACCTTGCCCAATTCCACGCCCCACTGGTCGAAACTGTTGATGTCCCACAGCGCGCCCTGCACGAAGGTCTTGTGTTCATACAGCGCGATCAGCGCGCCCAGCGCGGCGGGATTGAGCACATCCATCAGGATCGTGTTCGACGGGCGGTTGCCGGGGAAGGTCTTGTGCGGCGCCAGCAAGTCGATCTGCGCGGCGGGCACGCCTTGCGCGGCCAGTTCGGCGCGCACTTCGTCTTCGGTCTTGCCGGTCATGAAGGCTTCCGATTGCGCGAAGCAATTGGCCAGCAGGGCGTCATGGTGGCCCGCCAGGTCATGCGTCGGGCGCAGCGCGGCAATGAAATCGATCGGCGTGGTGTCGGTGCCCTGGTGCAGCAGCTGGAAATACGCGTGCTGCGCATTGGTGCCGCATTCGCCCCACACCACCGGGCAGGTCGGCGTGTCGACCGGTGCGCCGCCGCGCGTGATGCGCTTGCCGTTGCTTTCCATGTCGAGCTGCTGCAGGTAAGCGGGGAAGCGGTTCAGGTCCTGGTGGTACGGGGCGATCGACAGCGACGCCGCGCCTTCGAACTGGCGGTTCCAGAAACCCACCAGCGCCAGCAGCGCGGGCAGGTTACGTTCCAGCGGCGCCGTGCGGAAGTGTTCATCCATTTCGTGCGCGCCGGCCAGGAAATCGCTGAAGTAGCCGAAGCCCACCGACAGCGCGACCGGCAGGCCGATGGCCGACCAGACCGAGTAGCGGCCGCCGACCCAGTCCCAGAACGGGAACATGTTGGCGGTATCGATGCCGAATTTCGCGACCGCGTCGGCATTGGTGGAGACCGCGACGAAGTGCTTGGCCAGGCCGTCTTCCTTGCCGTGGCGCAGGAACCAGGTGCGCGCCGTGTGCGCATTCATCATGGTTTCCGCGGTGGTGAAGGTTTTCGAGGCGATGATGAACAGCGTGGTTTCCGCATTGACTTGCGCCAGCGCGGCTTCCATGTCGTGGCCGTCCACGTTCGAGACGAAGTGCATTTTCAGGCGCGGGTGCGCATACGAGCGCAGCGCCAGGCACACCATTTTCGGGCCCAGGTCGGAACCGCCGATGCCGATGTTGACGACGTCGGTAATGGGCTTGCCGGTATGGCCGATCCATGCGCCGCTGCGCACGCGGTCGGTGAAGTCGCGCACCTGGTCCAGCACGGCGTGTACTTCGGCGTTGACGTCCTGGCCGTCGACCGTGAGCGCCTTGCCGCGCGGCATACGCAACGCGGTATGCAACACCGCGCGCTGTTCGGTTATATTGATCTTTTCCCCGGCGAACATGGCGTCGCGCAGGCGTTCCACGCCGCGCTCGCGGGCCAGGTCGGCCAGCAGGGCAATGGTGCCGGCGTCGAGGCGGTTCTTGGAATAATCGAGGAACAGCCCGGCCGCGCCGGCGGATAATTGTTCGAAGCGCTGCCCATCGGCGGCAAACAGGTCGCGCAACGTGCGTTGACGGGTTTCAGCGTGGTGGGCTGCTAAGGCCTGGTAACTGGTGGTGGAGGTCAGGGCTGGCTGGCGCATAGTGTGGGTGAACATCGGTTGCTGGGATGGTTCATCATACAATAAATACGGTAAATTCACTACACAAAAAAATGATTGCGCCCCGCAATTTTGTAGTAAAATTTCACTCAAATATTACTCTTGAGGAAATACCATGGCGGTGCATCCCGTACTTGAATCCGTAACTGCACGCATCATTGAACGCAGCCGTCCGTCGCGCGCCGCCTACCTGGCGCACCTGGAGGCAGCCCGCACCAAGGGCCCGCAGCGCGGCGCGCTGGCGTGCACCAACCTGGCGCATGGCTTTGCCGCCTTCCCGGCCCATGACAAGCTGCTGCTCAAGGAAGTCAAAAAGCCCAGCGTGGCCATCGTCTCGGCCTACAACGACATGCTCTCGGCGCACCAGCCTTTTGAATCGTTCCCGGCCATCATCAAGGACGCGGTGCGCAAGGTCGGCGCGGTGGCGCAATTCGCCGGCGGCACGCCCGCCATGTGCGATGGCGTGACGCAGGGCCAGCCTGGCATGGAATTGTCGCTGTTTTCGCGCGATGCGATCGCCATGTCGGTGGCCATCGCGCTGTCGCACAACATGTTCGATTCGGCGCTGTTCCTCGGCGTATGCGACAAGATCGTGCCGGGCCTGCTGATCGGCGCGCTGCACTTCGGCCACCTGC
>CBIHOX010000160.1:0-13552 GCA_966211685.1 uncultured Pseudoduganella sp. | reverse complement strand
ATCATTTGCGGATTGGCCGACACGCCGCCAAACACCGTCACCACCTTGACCGGCGCAGGCAAATGCCGCGCCAGCCCGACGATCGCCTCCCCCACCTGGGCGGCCAGCTCGCGTGTCGGCGCCAGCACCAGCCCGTGCACGGCGCGGACACCGCCGGCGCGCCGCGCCAGCAGCGCCTGCAGCATCGGCAGCACGAACGCCACGGTCTTGCCGGACCCGGTTTGCGCGGCGCCCAGCACGTCGCGGCCCTGCAGCGCGGCGGGAACCGCGGCCGCCTGGATCGCGGTCGGCACCGTGTAGCCGGCTTCGGCGACCGCATGGAGTAACGGGGCCGCCAGGCCCAGCGTGGAAAAAGTCATGGTGAAATCCCGGGTGAACAACCCGCCAGTATAAAGGATAAGCCAACGAGTACGCGGCCGGGCCAGGCTTGGCCGCCCGGGGGCTTGCCCTTGGGCCCCATCCGTGAGAGCATGGCCTTCCTTCAATTAAGGATTTGACAACATGATTCACTGGGACGCCCACGTCTGCCTGCCGCAACATGCCGACGCTTCCTTCGAACCAGTCGCGCGCCTGCATGCGGCCGGCGTGCACTATGCGTCGCTCAACGTCGGCGCCGACATGAATCCGCTCACGCAAGTGATGTCGGTGATTGCCGGCTACCGCGCCACCATTGCCGCGCAGCCGGATCGCTACGTGCTGGCGTCCACCACCGGCGACGTGCTGCGCGCGGCGCGCGAAGGCAAGATGGCGCTCACGTTCGACCTGGAAGGGTCGGCGCCGCTGCTGGAACAGCCGCACATGGTCGAACTGTACGCCAGCCTGGGCGTGCGGCAAATCCACTTTGCCTACAACCGCAACAACGCTATTGCCGGTGGTTGCCACGACGAGCCGCGCGGCCTGACGCCGCTGGGACGCCGTATGGTGCGGGCCGTCAACGAGGCGGGCGTCATCATGGATTGCGCGCACACCGGGCGCATCTCGTCGCTCGAGATTATGGCCGAGTCCAGCAAGCCGGTGGTGTTCAGCCACGCCAACCCGTATGCGCTGGTGCCGCACGGGCGCAACGTCACCGATGAACAGATCCGCGCCTGCGCCGCCACCGGCGGCGTGGTGTGCATTTCTGGCCTGTCGTGGTTCCTCGGCAGCGCGTCGCCGACGGCGGCCGACGTGGCGCGCCACGCCGCCTACGTGGCCGGGGTGGCGGGCGTGGAGCACGTCGGCATCGGCACCGATATCTGTTTCTCGGAAGCGGGACTGGACGATACGCCGCCCGGCGGCTTCGATCCGTCGTACTGGTGGCCGGCATCGGCCGGCTACAGCCGCGAACACCCGCCCACGTTCGTGGCGCCCGCCATGTGGCGCGAACTGGCCGGCGCCCTGCGCGATACCGGCATGACGGAAGCGGAAACCGCCCTGGTCATGGGCGGCAACATGCTTCGGGTGGCCCAGGCAACCTGGCGCGGCTGAGCGCCCGCGTCACATCCCGACGTCGCCGTACGGCCCGGCCAGCACCACCACGTAGCCGTCCGGGTCGCGCAGCCAGATTTCGCGGTGCGACGCATTGGTGTTTTCCTTCGGCCCTTCCAGCACGGTGGCCGACAGCGCCGCCGCGCGCTCGACCGCGTCGTCGAAATCCTCGGTCCAGAACCACAGCAGCACGCCGTTGCCATAGGGCCGCGATTCCGGGTCGCCCAGGTGGCGATGGTCGTGCGCATCCCAGCGGTGCAATTGCAGGATCATGCGCTCGCCGTGCATGATCTGCTCATATTCGCGGCCGCCGTGGCCGCTGCGGGCGGCCAACAAGGCCTGGTACCAGCGGCTGCTGGCCGGGACGTCCGACACTGCGATGAGGGGTTGCGCTTGCATGGCTGGGCTCCTTAACCGGCGTAGGCGCGCTGCAGCGCCGCGATATCGAGTTTTTTCATTTCCATCATGGCCACCAGCGCCCGCTGCGCGCGCGCCGACTGCGAATCCTTCAGCATTTCCATCAGCACGCGCGGCACGATCTGCCACGACACGCCATATTTATCCTTCAGCCAGCCGCATTGCTGCGCGGCCGGGTCGCCGCCCTCGCCCAGGTGCGCCCAATAGCGGTCGACTTCCTGCTGGCTTTCGCACATGACCTGGAACGACACGGCTTCGTTGAACTTGAATTGCGGGCCGCCGTTGAGCGCCGTAAACATCTGGCCATTGAGTTCGAATTCCACCGTCAGCACCGTGCCCGGTTCCTTGCCGTGGTGTTCGCGCCCCGCTTCGGTGTAATAACTCACTTGCGTGATGCGGCCGCCGTCGAAAATCCCCGTGTAATACCTTGCCGCTTCCTCGGCCTGCGTGTCGAACCACAGGCACGGGACGATGCTCTGGATATGGGCCATGTCTATTCCTTTCTCGTGTCAGGACAACTTCGGGACAGTTCAGGGGGCAACGCCGGCTATCTTACCCCGCGCGCCGCCGACGGCGCGCACGGGCAGCGCCTGCGCGATGCACCACGCGCATTCCGGCACGATGAACAGCCACAGCAAGGGTGTGCCGGTCTGCAGCCACGTCCAGCCCATCCAGGTGGCGAACAGCAGCCGCGCGGCCGCGTCATAGCGGCCATAGCGCGCCTGCGGATCGCGCAACCGCAACACCGACCACACCAGCACCACGCTGCCCATCAGGCACGCCATCAGGATGTGGAACGGCTCGAACGCGGGCAGCGCCTGCCCGCCGAGCCGGACATTGGCGGCCGACAGCAGCGCATGGGCCGCGGCAAACGTCCATGGCGTGGCAAAAGGGAACGTGACCAGCAAATCGTAGAGCGCGCTGGCGCGGACGATGCGGCGGAATGTGGACAGGTCGGGCATGGGGCTCTCCTTGGTTGACGGATGACACAGGGTAAACCGTGGAGTAAACTCCAAGGTCAAGCCCATCGGAGAGCGCCATGCAAATCGGAGAAATCGCCGCCGCCACCGGCATCAGCCGCGACACCCTGCGTTTTTACGAAAAGCGTGGCCTGTTGACGGCGCGGCGCGGCGGCAACGGCTACCGCGACTATCCGCCCGACGCGGTGGACTGGCTGCGCTATATCCGCACCGCGCAGCAACTGGGCTTTACCTTGAAGGAAATCGAAGCGGATTTGCCGCTGCTGGCGGCGCCGCAGGCGTCGGCCGCGCGGTTGCGCGAAGCGCTGCAGGCCAAGCTCGCGGACATCGACCGGCGCATCGCGGGCCTGACGACGCTGCACACGGAACTGGCGCGCCGTCTCGGCGACGACATGGCGGACTGTCCGCTGCGCGGCGGCATGGACCGGCAATAAGCGGGGACGGAGGAGAAACCAGCGTGGTGAATTTTGCATGTAGAAATCCCGCATCGGCCATATTAAATACCTTCCATACAGCCCGTGCCGCGCGCCGATTGCGCGCTGGCGCTATAATCACGGGTTACTATCCCGATTTGTAACCTGCACACTGCCCTGGTCCGCCCGTGAATCCACATCTCGACAAGCTGCAATCGTACCCGTTTGAAAAACTCCGGCAATTGTTCGCGCAAGTGACGCCCAACGCCGCTTACAGCCACATCAGCCTGGGCATGGGCGAACCCAAGCACCCGACCCCGCCGTTCATCCAGCAGGCGCTGGCCGGCAACCTCGACGGCCTGGCCAATTACCCGCTGACCCTGGGTTCGGAACCGCTGCGCAAGGCCATTTGCGGCTGGCTGGAACGCCGTTACGGCTTGCCGGCGCTGAACCCGGCCACGCAAGTGTTGCCGGTCAACGGTTCGCGCGAAGCGCTGTTCGCGCTGACGCAGACCGTGGTCGATCCGACCCGCGATGCGGGCAACCGCGCCATCGTGGTGTCGCCCAATCCGTTTTACCAGATCTATGAAGGCGCGGCCTACCTGGCCGGGGCCGAACCGTACTTCGTCAATTCCGACCCGGCCCGCAATTTCGGCTGCGATTACGACAGCATTCCGGAAGATGTGTGGCGGCGCACGCAATTGCTGTTCGTCTGCTCGCCCGGCAACCCGACCGGCGCGGTGCTGTCGCTGACCGAGTGGGAACATTTGTTTGCCCTGTCCGAGCGCTACGATTTCGTGATTGCCGCGGACGAATGCTATTCCGAAATCTATTTCGACGAGCCGCCGCTGGGCGCGATGCAGGCGGCCCACATGCTGGGCCTGTCCACGGTCGAGCGCCCGTATGCGCGGCTGGTGGTGTTTTCCAGCCTGTCGAAGCGTTCCAACGTGCCGGGCATGCGTTCCGGCTTCGTGGCCGGCGATGCCGAGGTGCTGAAGAAATTCCTGCTGTACCGCACCTACCACGGCGGCGCCATGAGCCCGCCGGTGCAAGCCGCATCGGTGGCGGCATGGAACGACGAGAGCCACGTCGAAGCGAACCGTGAGCAATACCGCGCGAAATTCGGCGCCATCACGCCGCTGTTGCAGGAAGTCATGGACGTGGCGCTGCCGGACGCCGGCTTTTACCTGTGGGCCGACGTGTCGCGCACCGGCTTGTCCGACACGGAATTCGCACAGCGCCTGTACGCCGAATATAATGTCACTGTATTGCCCGGAAGCTACCTTGCGCGCGACGCGCACGGCGTCAACCCGGGCCGCAACCGTATCCGCATGGCGCTGGTCGCCGAAACCGGGGAAGGACTGGAAGCTGCCCAGCGCATCGTCCGGTTCTGCAAGTCCTTATCTCACTGAAGTCCATAAAGAAGATCATCATGACCCAACAACTGCAACAAATCATCGAACAAGCGTGGGAAAACCGTGCAGAAATCAACCCGGGCAATGCCACCGCCGAAGTGCGCGACGCCGTGTCGCACGTGCTGGCCGGCCTGGATGACGGTTCGCTGCGCGTGGCGCAAAAGGATACCGGCACCTGGGTGGTGAACCAGTGGATCAAGAAAGCCGTGCTGCTGTCGTTCCGCCTGGAAAACAACGTGGTGCTGCCATCGAACGGCACCATGCAGTTCTACGACAAGGTGCCGACCAAGTTCGCCAACTATACCGAAGCCGACTTCCAGAAAGGCGGCTTCCGCGTGGTGCCGCCTGCCGTGGCGCGCCGCGGTTCGTTCATCGCGAAAAACGTGGTGCTGATGCCGTCCTACGTCAACATCGGCGCCTACGTCGATGAAGGCGCGATGGTCGACACCTGGGCCACCGTGGGTTCGTGCGCGCAGATCGGCAAGAACGTGCACCTGTCCGGCGGCGTGGGCATCGGCGGCGTGCTGGAACCGATGCAGGCCAACCCGACCATCATCGAAGACAACTGCTTCATCGGCGCGCGTTCGGAAATCGTCGAAGGCGTGATCGTGGAAGAAAATTCCGTGATTTCCATGGGCGTGTACATTGGCCAGTCGACCAAGATCTACGACCGCGCCACCGGCGAAGTCACCTACGGCCGCGTGCCTGCCGGTTCCGTCGTGGTATCGGGCAACCTGCCTTCGTCGTGCGGCAAGTACAGCCTGTACTGCGCGGTCATCGTCAAGCGCGTCGACGCGCAGACCCGTTCCAAGACCAGCATCAACGAATTGCTGCGCGGCGTTTAATTCGTCACGCGTTGCCGGATGACGCGCTGCGCGCCAATCCGGCCTACATCGCTCGCTGTAGGGCGGATTAGCGCAATGCGCGTAATCCGCCGATCTTGAGGAGACGCCACCATGGCCATGGACCGCCTGTTCCAGCTGATGAAGGAAAAAGCCGCATCGGACATGTTCTTTGCGGTGAACTCCCCCGTCCACATCAAGATCAACGGCACGCTCATCCCGATCAACCAGCAAAAGCTGGAACCGGAAAACATCCACGCCCTGCTGTCTGAAATCTGTACCCCGGAACAGATGGAAGAACTGGAGCGCACCAACGAACTCAATGCCGGCTATTCCGTGCCCAACCTGGGCCGCTTCCGCCTGTCGGCGTTCCGCCAGCGCGGCAGCATTTCCGCCGTATTCCGCTTCGTGCCGGCCACCATCCCAGCGCTGGGCGACCTCGGCCTGCCTCCCGTGCTGGCCGACCTGATCATGGAAAAGCGCGGCCTGCTGTTGCTGGTGGGCTCCACCGGTTCCGGCAAGTCCACCACCATCGCGGCCATGCTGGACCATCGCAATGAATTGAAGCCGGGCCACATCCTGACCCTGGAAGACCCGATCGAATACCTGTTCAAGAACAAGAAATCCATCGTCAACCAGCGTGAAATCGGTTCCGACGCCAAGGATTTCTACACCGCGCTGCGCAATTCCATGCGCCAGGCGCCGGACTGCATCCTGATCGGTGAAATCCGCGACAAGGAAACCATGGCCGCCGCGCTGGCCTATGCGCAATCGGGCCACCTGGTGCTGGCCACGCTGCATGCGAACAACAGCTATAACGCGCTGAACCGCATCATCAGTTTTTATCCGATTGAAAACCGCGCCGCGCTGTTCCAGGACATGTCGTCGACCGTGAAAGCCATCGTCTCGCAGCGCCTGATCAAGTCCGCCAGTGGCGGCACCCGCACCGCGGCCGTGGAAGTCATGGTCAATACCCGCTACATTTCCGAGCTGATCGAAAAAGGCGAGATCAGCCAGATCAAGGAAGCCATGGAAAAAAGCCTGACCGGCGGCTCGCAATCGTTCGAAGCGGCGCTCTACAAGCTGGTCCAGGAAGGCAAGATCAGTCAGGAAGAAGCGCTGGCCAACGCCGACTCCGCCACCAATCTGCTGTGGCTGCTCAACAATGGGCCGGACAAGAAAGCGGAAGAGCCGGAACAGGCGGCGGCGCCCGCCACGGAAACCTCGTTTACGGAATTTACGCTGAATTAAGCGTCGAACCAGCCGCGCCGCGGTTTTCCGGGCGGCAGTACCTTGCGGCCGCGTCATGCCGCAGCCGCAAGGCGCCCGGCGGCGTTACAGCGCCCGCACAGGAATACAGATGTCGCAGGCCAGTTCGCCGCTGGCGCCATCGAACACGGTGGCCAGCGTGAAGCGCTCGAAGCACGGACGTTCGTCGCACTGCCAGCCGCTGGCCGGCAGCCATTCGCGCATCAGCCAGCCCCAGGCCGCGGCAATGGTATCGGGCTTGCCCCGAAAATTCGCCACGGCATAGCGCCCGCCCGGCAATTGCGCCAGGTTCGCTTGCGGGCCGGGCTGGTAACCTGGCGGCACTTCGACGGCGGCGTCATAGCGGCACTTGGCGGCCGGCGTGACGTCCGGGTCGTCGTGCGCAATGCCATAGCAGGTATTGGCGGCCAGGTCATGCGACTGTATCCACGGCGCCATCCGGTTACCCCAGAACGCCGTAACGTCCGGGCCATAGGGGCCGATCTTGCGCTGGTAAGCAATGGTCGCTGGCGGCAGGTTTTCGATTTGCACATTCATGGCGTGTTCTCTCAAGGTTGGTTGGGAGCGGCCATCTTCGCCCACGGCGCTGCCGCAGTCCTGATCCGGATTGCGGTAAGCCTGACCAGGATTGCTTTTCCAGTGCGCCAGCTGGGCCGCCACGCGCCGCGGCGTCGCATCGCGCCATTGCGTGGGTGTACAGCCAAATTGCTGCCTGAACGCGCGCGCGAACGCTTCGCCGGAACCGAAGCCGGTCGCCAAGGCGATTTCCAGGACCGTTTCGCCGCCCCGCGCCAGCAGGTGCGCCGCCCGCTCCAGCCGCACACGGCGCGCATACTCCGCCACGGTTTCACCCATCCAGGCAGTGAATACACGGTGAAAATGAAAACGCGAAAAGTTCGCCACGTCGGCCAGCTCGGCCAGCTCGAGCGGCCCTTCCAGGTGCCGGCCGATATGGTCCAGCACCCGGTTCATGCGGCGCGCATACTCGGCGCGGTTCAGGCGCATGCGCGCATCGGGAGTCAGGTCGTTGTCATGCATGGGCGCGATTATGGCATGGGCATGCGCTGGCGTTGTACGCGCGAGGGAGAGGGTGCGCCCTATCCGAAAAGCACGTGACGCGATCGGCTGCCACCCGACGCGGACCAGTACTGACCCGCTGCATCCAATACTAGAATCCCGCCGCGTACGCTGACCGCTCTCGTTTGATTGCAGTATTGGACAGCGATGCAAAGCGGAAGATCGTATTGGTTCGTGCGTTTGAGCATTCCCTCAAAATCGACGGAACAGGTCCCTGCCTGCGCGCTCTATTTCGCCTCTTCCGTCCCTGCCGCCGGCTTGTCGCCTATATGCTGGTCCAGGAACTTGATGAGTTTTTCATAATAGATGCGTTCGTTGCGGACCAGGCCGAGGCCATGGCCTTCCTGCTCGAATTCATGCCACTCGAACGGCTTGCCGTGCAAGGTCAATTCTTTCATCAGCAATTTACTGTGGGCGATCGGCACGCGCCGGTCTTCCGCGCCGTGCATCAGCAGGAGGGGCGCCTGGATCCGATGGGCCTGCTTCAGCGGCGAAACCGCAGCAAACTGCTCCTTGCTGCGCTTCGGATCGCCAATGGTCAACCGGCTGAATTCCCTGCCCAATTTGGAGTCGTTGACGTCCGAATTATCGGAAAACATGTATTCCAGGTCCACTACACCGGCAAAGCTGACGCCGCACCGGTACAGTTCCGGCGTCTTGACCAGCCCCCACAGCGCCGCGTAACCGCCGTAGCTGGCTCCGTAAATGCAGATGCGGCGGGGGTCCGCGATGCCTTGGCGCACCAGGTGGTTGACGCCGTCCGTGATATCGTCCTGCATTGCCAATCCCCATTGGCCAAAGCCCGCTTCGGCGAACGTGCGGCCAAACCCGGTCGACCCGCGGAACTGCGGCTGGAATACCGCATAGCCATGGGCCGCCAGCAGTTGGGGGCCGGTATCCCAGCCCCAATGGTCGCGGACGGCGGGGCCGCCGTGGATCATCACCACCATTGGCTGCGGCCCTGACTTGCCCGCCGGCCGGGTGAGGTAGGCCGGGATCGTCAAGCCGTCGCGGGCGGGGTACGTGATGGCTTCCATCGGCCGCATGCGTGCGGCGTCGACCTGCGCGTTATGCATGGCGACTGGCCGCAAGGTGCCTGCGGCGCGGTCGAATATGTACCAGACGCCGGGATTGACGTCGCTGTACGAATACACCAGTACCCGTCCCGCCGGATTACCGGAAAGTACGTTGATATTGCCCGGCAAAGCTGCATCAATGCCGTCCTGGATGCTTTGCCATTCGGCGTCCAGCCAGACCCGCTGCGGTTTCAACCCCAGCGTCACGACCGACCTGGGCGCTTCCAGGTCTATCCCGTCCACCGCCAAATCCACGGTCGGGTGCCCCGCCATCATGTCGCCAATCAGGCGCGTACGCGTATCGTAGGCATACACGGCCGTAGTGTCACGCCCGACGTTGGATGAAATGACCAGCTTGCCTTCGTCATCCGAGGCTTGCAAGGGCAGCCAATAGGGCTCGGTCATCTTGAATTCAGCCAGCTTCTCCCACTCGCCATCCGCCCGTTTGTACCAGTTGCTCATGGTCGTCACGTCGCGCCAGAATGCGGAATTCCTGACGGTTACCGCGCGCAGGTTGCCGCGCTTGTCGAACGCCCAGTGCACCGGCTTGCCCGACATCGGCAACCGGAAACGCTTGAACTCACCGGTACGCGCATTGACGGAACCCAATTCCGAATGATCGCGCTCCGTGTACACGATCAACAGCGGCGAGTCCGGGTTACCTGGCTCGGCCTTGCCGATAAGGCCGTCGCCCACGTATTTCACGAACCGGCCATTGAGATCGATCGACTGCGAGGTATAGCCGTAATCGACCGCGATCATGTCATTGCTGACCCACATGGCAAAGCGCGGCTCCTTGTCGCGAAACCAGGACTTGTCCCATGCCTCCGTGCCAGACACCAGCAGTCTGGAAGCGCCGGTATCGGTATTGATCAGGATGAGCCCACGGTTTTCACCCGTCACGCCGATAGCGGCAATGTGTTTTCCATCCGGCGACAGTCGCGCGGACACTATTCGCTTGGGATTGATTGCCTGATCCAGCGTCAGCCCGGCCGGCTCCCCCGCGATGGCGGCGGCGCACCACAGGAGCAGCGGCAAAAGGCACAGTGTATTCATCTTCACTTCGTGGCTTATATTATTCTGCGGGACCCGCATCCTAACAAAACAACTGGTCATAAAAAGTCACCAAAAATCACCAGCCCCCCGATTTCCGCAGCGGGAACGCCGTGGCGCCCAACCTTGCCTGCATGGCTGGCGGTTATAATGCGCACTTCGGCCGCCGTCCGGCAGCCACGCATTCCTACGCATTCCATGATCACTCTCTACGGCATCCCCAACTGCGACACCGTGAAAAAAGCCCGCGTCTGGCTGGCGGAACAGCAGCAGGCATTCACGTTCCACGACTTCAAAAAACAAGGCTTGAGCGCCGACACCGTCGATGGCTGGCTGGCCAGCCTGGATTGGGAAACCCTGGTCAACCGCAAAGGCACCACCTGGCGCGGCTTGCCCGACGAGCGCAAGGCCGCCGTCGTGGACGCCGCCAGCGCACGCGCGCTGATGCTGGAATTCCCGTCAGTGATCAAGCGCCCCGTGCTGCAGGGTGTGGGCAATGCCTGCCACGTCGGCTTTTCCGCCGCCCAGTACGGCCAGATCTTCGCCAAATAAACCTATTGATGAGCATGACCACTTCCCGTACCCTCGCGCTGACTGAAAAACTCATCGGCCGCTCGTCCGTCACTCCGGAAGACAAAGGCTGCCAGGACCAGCTGATCCAGTTGCTGGAACCACTGGGCTTCCACTGCGAAACCATCGTGTCCGGCGGCGTCACCAACCTGTGGGCGCGCCGCGGCACGGCCAGCCCGGTGCTGGTGTTTGCCGGCCATACCGACGTGGTGCCGACCGGGCCGGTCGAACAATGGACGTCGGAACCGTTTTATCCCACCCAGCGCGACGGCAAGCTGTATGGCCGCGGCGCGGCCGACATGAAGACTTCGATTGCCGCCATGGTGGTGGCGTGCGAGGAATTCATCGCGGCCCATCCGGACCACAAGGGATCGATCGCGTTCCTGCTCACCAGCGACGAGGAAGGCCCGGCCACGGACGGCACCGTGGTGGTGTGCAACCGCCTGAAGGAACGCGGCGAAACGCTGGACTATTGCATCGTCGGCGAACCCACGTCCGACAAGACGCTGGGCGACATGATCAAGAACGGCCGCCGCGGTTCGCTGTCCGGCAAGCTCACCATCAAGGGCGTGCAGGGCCACATCGCCTATCCGCAACTGGCGCGCAACCCGATCCACCAGGCCGCGCCGGCGCTGGCCGACCTGGTGGCCGAAGTGTGGGACCACGGCAATGAATACTACTTGCCGACGTCGTGGCAAATGTCGAACATCAAGGGCGGCACCGGCGCCAACAACGTGATTCCCGGCGACGTGGTGATCGACTTCAATTTCCGCTTTTCCACCGCGAGCACGCACGAAGACTTGAAGCGCCGCGTGCACGCGATCCTCGACCGGCACGGCCTCGAATATGATTTGCAGTGGACCCTGTCCGGCTTGCCGTTCCTGACGCCGCGCGGCACCCTGAGCACCGCGGTGTGCGAAGCCATCAAGGCGGAAACCGGCGTCGAGACGGAATTGTCGACCACGGGCGGCACCTCGGACGGCCGCTTCATCGCGCAGATCTGCCCCCAGGTGATAGAATTCGGCCCTCCCAACGCCAGCATCCACAAGATCGACGAGCACATCGAGCTGCGTTTCATCGATCCGCTGAAGAACATCTACCGCCGCACCCTAGAAAACCTGTTGACCTGAAAGGCCAGGAGCCACCATGACGACTTCCCCGACTCCGCTGACTTCCCTGTTTGCCACCCCGCGCGACTTGCTGCGCTATGCCGTGACCCGTTTCAACGCGGCCAAGCTGTTCTTTGGCCACGGCAGCGCCGAAGCCATCGATGAAGCGGCTTACCTGATCCTGCATACGCTGAAACTGCCGCTGGACAAGCTCGACCCGTTCCTCGATGCGCGCCTGTTGCCGGAAGAAGTGCAGTCCGTGCTGGACGTGATCGAGCGCCGCGCCGTGCAGCGCGTGCCGGCCGCCTACATCACCAACGAAGCGTGGCTCGGCACCTACAACTTCTACGTGGACGAACGCGCGCTGGTGCCGCGCTCGTTCATCGCGGAACTGATCCCGCAATACTTCACGCCGTGGGTCACCGATCCGGACGACGTTGCCAACGTGCTGGAACTGTGCACGGGGTCGGGCTGCCTGGCCATCATGATGGCCGACGCGTTCCCGAACGCCCACGTCGATGCGGTCGACATTTCGCGCGATGCGCTGGACGTGGCGCGCCGCAATGTCGAAACGTACAAGCTGGAAGACCGCGTCACGCTGATCGAATCGGACCTGTACGAAAACGTGCCGAAGAAGAAATACGACCTGATCGTCACCAACCCGCCGTACGTGAATTCCGCGTCGATGGCCAAGCTGCCGCCGGAATACCTGGCCGAGCCGCAACTGGCGCTGGCCGGCGGCGTCGACGGCATGGACTTGGTGCGCCGCATCGTGGCGGGCGCGGCGGAACTGTTGACCGACGATGGCTTGCTGATCGTGGAAATCGGCAATGAGCGCGAATACGCGGAACAAGCCTTCGGCGACCTGGGCCTGACGTGGCTGACCACCAGCGCCGGCGACGACATGGTGTTCCTGCTGACCGCCGACCAATTGAAAATTTAAATTATCAAATGGGTGCCGGGCCTTCAGCTCGGGCATCCACATATCAATACGTCTGGCCTGCTGGCTGTGCCCCACCAATTAGTAAAAATATGATCCGTCTGAACAACGTCAGCCTGATGCGCGGCGTGAAGCCGCTGCTGGAGCAGGCCGACCTCACGCTGAACCCGGGCGATAAAATCGGCCTGATCGGCGCCAACGGCGCCGGCAAATCCAGCCTGTTCGCCATGCTGCGCAGCGAACTGCATCCGGACCAGGGCGACATCGATTTCCCCGCCAGGTGGCGCATGGCGTATGTGGCGCAGGAAACCCCGCCGCTGGAGCGCGCCGCCATCGATTACGCGATCGACGGCGACGTCAACCTGCGCAAGCTCGAAGCCGAACTGGAACGCCTGCAAGCCGCGCCTGAAAGCGCCGAAAGCGGCCTCGCCATGGGCGAGGTGTACAGCGCCCTGGCCGACGCCGACGCCTATACCGTGCAATCGCGCGCCGAACAGTTGCTGATCGGCCTGGGCTTCACGCTGGACCAGATGAAACAGCCGGTCGCGAGTTTTTCCGGCGGCTGGCGCATGCGCCTGAACCTGGCGCAGGCGCTGATGTGCCCTTCCGACCTGCTGCTGCTGGACGAACCGACCAACCACCTGGACCTGGACGCGATCATCTGGCTGGAAGACTGGCTGAAACGCTACACCGGGACCCTGATCATCATTTCCCACGACCGCGATTTCCTCGATGCGATCGTCAACGTCATCGTGCACATCGATGACCGCAAGCTGAAACGCTATTCCGGCAATTACTCGGCGTTCGAACGGCAGCGCGCCGCGCAGATGGTGCTGCAGGCGTCGGCCATTGAAAAGCAGCAGCGCCAGCGCGCCCACCTGCAATCGTTCATCGACCGCTTCAAGGCCAAGGCCACCAAGGCGC
>CBIHOX010000159.1:0-13624 GCA_966211685.1 uncultured Pseudoduganella sp. | reverse complement strand
CGTCGGCGGCGTCGCCATTGCCCCATGCGCTGTTGGGCGTCCTGGTCGGCGTCGCCGCGAGGTCCGTCTGGACCCAGTTGCCGATATCGCCCGCGCTGTTGACGAACTTGTACGACGCGCCGGCCGGCGGCGTGACGAGCGCCAGGGTCGCGGTTTCCTCGAGGTTGTCGACCGGAGAGTCCCAGCTGGGGTTGGTCGCCGACGCGTTCCAGGTTTCCCAGACGCCGCCGCCGTGGACGTGCAGGATGTGATCCTTGTTGGTCGGATCGATCTCGATGTCGTCCACCCAGCCCCTGTAGTCGCCGCCCCAATGCGTCATGCCGTCCGAGATTTCGCGCCAGCTTCCGGGGGCGCCGCCGGCGTCGGACAGCTGGACGACCGGCTGGCCGGTGCTCCAGGTACCGGTCACGGCCAGCGCGATGCGGGCCGTCGAGCCGGTGCCGAAGACGGACACGCCGCCGTAGCCGCCCTGCGTGGTGGTGGCGAGCTGGGTCCAGGACTCGTTGAAGCTCACGCCGCCGAACCGGTAGAGGTAGCCGGGACCGCCGGCGCCCTGCCCGGCGTTCTTGTTGAACACCACGTAGTAGTTGCCGTCGCTGGTGCGCACCATGTGCGGGACGTAGTAGCCGGACACGCTGGACGGCACCGCCACCGGCGTCCACGTGGCGCCGCCGTTGACGGACTTGTACATGGTCGAGGTCAGGCCCGCCTTCTGCACGTAGTCCGGCGCGATGGCGGCGTACATGATCCACGTCGTCGCCCCGCCGCCCACGTTCGAGTTGTCGAACATGATCTGCTCGACGCCCACCGGAGAACTACCCAGCCCCTGGATCTCGCTGGCCGACAGCACCTTGCTCGACAACCCGGTCTGGGTCCAGGTCTGGCCCGAGTTCGTGCTCTTCCACAGGCCGGCCGTGCGCGAGGCGTAGAACATCGTCGACGGGTTGGTCGGGTCGAGCTTCAAGCGTTCGCCGATGGCGCGGCCGTGTTCGTTGCCGCCCACAGGGAACGGCAGGTCGTAGTGCGTCCAGCTGGCGCCGCGGTCTTGCGACACATAGATGCGGCCGTTGAACAGGGTGTCGCCGTTCCAGCTGTGCGTGGTCAAGCCCGAGACCATGTACACCTTGTTGTCGTTGGTCGGATCCAGCGCCACGCTTTCGACACCGTGGAAGGTGCCTTCGCCGGGACCGAACCCGATGCCGTCGGTAAGCGGCGTCCACGAGCCGCCGCCGTCCCAGCGGTAGAGGCCGCCGACGTCGGTGCGCGCATACATGACGTTATAGCTGGTCGGATGGTAGATCAGGCCGGTGACGTAGCCGCCGCCGCCCCACTTCACACTGGTATAACTGGCGGCTGGCGGGCCGCCGCCCATGGCGACGCGTTTGGCCTGCGTGCTGGCGGTGGCGCTGTCGCCGCTGCCGCCGCTGCAGCCGGCCAGGATGCCGGCCACCAGCGTGGCCAGTACGGCGGGCATGATCAGCTTGGTGTTGTACTTCCTGACGCTGTACTGATGGGTCATGCTGTTCTCCTCCGAAACGGATGATTAGTTATTGCCCAATTGATTGTTTTATTTTCTTTTATTAATGATAAGCTCACTGGGCATTCATTAAGATTAATGAACATTAATGAGTCTAAACGCGGATTTGGCATGATGTCAACGCAAACTCGGTGTTTTACTGCCACTGTTGTTTGATGCAGAGCAAGGCGTGTTCAGCCTGGTTGACGCAGTGCGGCGCGGGCGTCGGGGAGGGGCGGCGCTGGCCGCGCAAATGGCGCAAATGGCGCAAATGGCGCGGATGCGGGGAGGCGGAAAAATCGTAACGGGGGATCGTCATTTACAGCATTGACACCCTAAAATTGCGGGACATACACTTTATTAATATTCGATTAACGTGTGTATGAATCGTAGTTGTCACTGGAGAGAGTTTGATGCAACAACAACCCACCCTGCGCCGCTGGCCCCGCCTGGCCCTGCTGCCGCTTTGCCTGGCTGCGGCGCTCGCGCAGGCCGTTCCGCAGTCCGCCGCGGATCCGCTGGCGCCAAGCGCGCGCTGGAGCGCCTACACTGCCGGCCATGCGGCCACCCCGCCGATGGGCTGGAGCAGCTGGAACGCGTTCGGCACCGATATCGACGAAGCCAAGGTCCTCGGGTCGGCGCAGCGCATCGTTGACAGCGGCCTGGCCGCCAAGGGCTACCGCTACATCAACATCGACGACGGCTGGTGGGCCCGCCGCCAGATCCCCGATGGCAAACTCATCATCCGTGCCGACCGTTTCCCGTCCTCGGTGGCGGGCGGCGCCAGCACGTTCCGGCCCTTTGTCGACAAGGTGCACGCAATGGGCCTGAAGGCCGGCATTTATTCGGACCTGGGCCGCAATACCTGTTCGCAAGCGTATTCCGGCGACAACAGCGATTTGCCGAAGGGTAGCGTGCTGGAACGCGAAGTGGGCCTGTATGGCCACATCGACCAGGACATCAAGCTGTACTTTGCCGACTGGGGCTTTGACTTCATCAAGGTCGATGGCTGCGGCTTGCGCGCCTATGGCGCCAACAGCCCGAAAGTCACGTCCGGCGAATACCGCGCATTGAAACCCGTGCTGGACCTGGAATCGGTGACGCGTTCCGACATCCCCGCGGTGCAGGCCGAATTCAAGGAAATCCACGCTGCGCTGGCGCGCCATAATCCCGACGGCGACTACCTGCTGTCACTGTGCGTGTGGGGCGCGGCCAACGTGCGTGCCTGGGGCAAGGACTTCGGCAACCTGTCGCGCACCAGCGACGACATCACGCCGTCATGGGCCCGCCTGCTGAGCAATTACGACAGCGCCGCCAAGCGCGAACTGTATGGCCATCCGGGCGGCTGGAACGACCCCGACATGCTCTACATCGGCAAGGGCGACTTCGACGCGGCGCACCTGGTGGAAGCCAAATCGCACTTCGCGCTGTGGGCCATGTTGAACGCGCCGCTGATGATCGGCGCCGACTTGCGCAACACGCCGGCCGCGCTGATGGACATCGTCGGCAATGCCGATATCATTGCGCTGAACCAGGATGCGGCCGGCAACCAGGCCACCTTGGCCTATGACGCCGATGACTTGCACATCCTCGTCAAGCAGCTGGCCAACGGGCAAAAGGCCGTCGCCGTGTTCAACCGCGGCGTGGCCGCCATCGATGCCGACCTCAACGCCGCGCACCTGAAGTTGCGCGACGACGCGCCCATCACGCTGACCGACCTGTGGACCGGCGCCGCCACCACGTTTACCAATGAGACCAAGGTCAAGGTCGCGCCGCGCGAGACACGCATCTTCCGCGTGCAGGGCAAGCGGCTGCTGCCGGACGGCCTGTACCTGTCCGAGCAGCCGGGCAGCGTCAACCCCGCCGTGGATGGCGTGACCAGCCCGCAGGCCGACCCCACGGTATTCCGCTCATCGGCCGCCTGGTCCGGCAGCAAGGGGCCGGGCGAGCGGCCGATGTACGCCGGCTGGGGCGGCGCGCGCGCCGACAGCACACCCTATGGCCAGGTCTTGCAAGTCGCCGGCAGCCAGTACCGGGCCGGCGTCGGCGTGCTGGCCAACTCGCGCCTGGAAGTGCGCAACCACGGCTTTGGCAAGTTCACCACCCAGGTCGGCGTAGACGATTCCGCGCGCGACCGCACGCACGCCGTGACGTTCATGGTGTATGGCGACGGCAAGCTGCTGGCTACCAGCAAGCCGCTGCGCTGGGGCCAGCCGGCGCAGGCGCTCGCGGCCGACGTTGCCGGCGTGAAGATCATCGAACTGGTGGCGCGCAGCACCGGCGCCAATAACGAACTGTTGCCGGCCACCTGGGGCGGCGCCGCGCTGTTGAAGTGAGCGGACGGCCATGCCTACCATGCCTACCACGCCTACCATCGCAACCATGCCAGCCGTGAAAGCAGCCACCGGCGCCGGCCGCCGCATCGCGGCGTCGGCGCTGGCAGTCGCCGCCCTGTTTTCGGGGGCGGGTTCCGCGCAGGCTGAATGCGGTCCCGATGCGCTGGGCACCAGCCGCACGCTGACGCTCAAGCGCGAGTTCGGCGCCTGGGGCACCAACCAGCACGGGCCGCTGCCTTTGAGCAAAGGGGAAGTCGTCCTGACGTTCGACGACGGCCCCAATCCCGACACCACGCCGCGCGTGCTGGACGTGCTGGCGGGCCAGTGCGTCAAGGCCACCTTCTTCATGATCGGCGGCGCCGTTGCCCGGCACCCGGACCTGGCGCGCCGCGTGGTGCGCGAGGGCCACACGGTGGCCATGCACAGCCATACGCATCCCAACCTGGCGAACTTGCCGCCGGCCGAACAACTGGCCGACCTGAAGAAAATCCAGGACGTGTGGCAAGCCACGTTTGGCGCCGCCGCGCCGGCCTACCGCTTTCCGATGCTGGTGGAGACTCCCACCATGATGTCGGCGCTGGAAAGCGGCAAGGTGGCGGTGTTTTCCACCGACGTCGGCATTGGCGACTGGGAAGCCAACGTCACCACCGACGTGCTGGCGAAGCGGCTGGTCGATAACCTGAAATCCACCGGCGGCGGCATCGTGCTGATGCACGACGCGTACAAGCCGCTGGCGGATGCGCTGCCGCTGTTGCTGAAGCTGTTGAAAGAGAATGGCTACAAGGTGGTGCGCCTGCAGTGGGAAGAGGGTCAGCGCCCGTAACGGCGGACCGGCGCGGCCGGCCAGGCGCGGCCGGCCAGGCGCGGCCGGCCAGGCGCGCCGTGGCCGGTGCGCCCCGTCCGGTTGGCGCCTGGCCTGCCGGCGACGCCGGACTGACCGGCGTGCAGCGCGCCAAAGCGGGCCGTTGAAGCCCGCCTTTGGCTTACTTGCGCGGCGTCAGCCGCAGCATCACGATATCGCGCCCCGGCACCGTCACGTTCAGCGGTGTCGCCGTGGTGCCTGCCGCCTTGTGGGCCCACAAGTCGCGGATGTCATACGTGGTTTTCTTGAAGTCCGCGTTATGTCCGCTGACATCGTCGCCGATGGCGTGCCTGCTCCAGTCGTGCGCGATGGCTTTCGGCGTGTCGCCGCGGTTCAGGATCGCGACGGCCCAGTCGCCGTTGGCCAGCGGCTTGGCCCAGTATTCCATGGTGCGCTCGCGCAGGAAGGCGAAGCCCTGGATGCCGAGGCGGTCCTGGTCCACCGCGATGACGTCGCGGTTGGCCAGGATGTCGCGCACTTCGGGCGTCATCGACGGCACGTCTGCGCCAAAGATCAGCGGCGCGGCCAGCATGGCCCACATGCTGAAGTGCGCGCGGTTTTCATTCATGGTCGGCAGCAAGCCGACTTCCAGCATATCAGGGTCGTTCCACTGCCCTGGCTTGGCGTACTTGCGCAGCGCCGACTGCTTGTCGAGGATGTTCAGCACACCCAGCGAAGACCAGGAACCGTGCCCTTCCTCGCATTCCCAGCAATGCGTGATGTCGCCCGTGGTGCGCCACAGGTGGCCGATGTCGGGCGCCCATTCCCACGGCTTGTTGTCGCCCCATTCGCAGATCGACAGCACCATCGGGCGCCCGGCGGCGCGGATCGCGTCGCGCATGGTGGTGTAGGCCTCGACCGGGTTGCGCTGCGCCTTGCCTTCGCCGGTGTGGCACCAGTCGTATTTCACGTAGTCGATGCCCCAGCGCGCGTACTGCATCGCATCCTGGTATTCGTGGCCCTGGCTGCCGGGGCGCTTGCCGCAGGTGAGGGCGCCCGCGTCGGAGTAGATGCCGATCTTCAAGCCCTTGCCGTGGATATAGTCGGCCAGCGCCTTGATGCCGGAAGGGAAGCGCACCGGGTCTGCCTGGATGAAACCGTTGGCGTCGCGTTCGCCGTGCCAGCAATCGTCCAGGTTGACGTAGACATAGCCGGCGTCGCGCAAGCCGTTTTTCACCATGGCGTCGGCGGTTTCGCGGATGAGTTTTTCACTGATGTCGCAGGCGAATTTGTTCCAGCTGTTCCAGCCCATGGGCGGGGTGTCGGCCAGGCCGGGGAATTTTTGCGCCCAGGCAGGCGACAGCGTCAGCGAGAGGGTGGCCGCGGCGGCAGCGGCCAGGCGGCGGTAGGTAGGAGACGTCATGTTCGGTTCGGTTCGAGGAGGGTGGAAACACCGCGCCGCCGGCAGGCAGCCCGCATGGCGGCCGGGGTGCGGCAGCGGGATTAATTGCCGTTAATTTAAATTAACATTGGCTTGCGAAGTCTAAGTTCGCAGCTGTGCAGTGTCAATCGGAATTACCGCCAACCTTTAAGGTGCGGCATGGCGCCGGGCAATCGCCACCAAGCGCTTCATCGCGGCTTGCGGCGTCATGCGGTCGTCGCGCCAGTAGGCGCTGATGGCTTCGCGCAAGGCGTCTTCCACGGCCGGCGGCGCCGCCATCGACATGCCGGGCACCAGGGTGCGGGTGCGCGCGGCCGACAGGAACGCCGCGCCGGACAGTTTCGCGCAGCGGTCGAAGCGGGACAGGTTCATGCCGAGCCGGACCGGGATCGATCCTTTGTTGAGGTTGAACTCTTCCTGCACGGCCGGCGACAGCAGGGCCGAGGCAAAATCCTTTTGCGCGGCGGCCTTGCCCGTGCCGTTAACCTTGAACATGGCAAACGAGTCGACCGCGAAGGCAAACGCCTTGGCCGTGCCTGGCGCAGGCACGCACGCGAATTCCAGGCCGGCGCTGCTTTGTGCCGCCAGATATACCGGCTTGGCCCAGTCGCCCATGAATTGCATGCCGGCTTCGCCTAGCGCCACCTTGTCCGAGGCCCAGGTCCAGTCGCGCCCGAACGTGGCGGGACTGGTGTAAGGCTTGATGCGGCGGAACGTCTGCAGGGCGCGCTCCATGACCGGCCCGGCCAGCGCCTCCGGGTCCAGTCCGACCAGCGCCTTGCGGTAAAACCCGGTGCCGCCCACGCCGAGCGCCACGGTTTCAAACAGGATGAGATCTTGCCACGGCTGGCCGCCGTGGGCCACGGCGGTAAGGCCGGCGCGCTTGATCGCGTCGGCCGCGACGAAGAATTCATCCCACGTGGCGGGGATGCGGGCGCCGGCCTGGTTCAGCACGCGCTGGTTGATCCACAGCCAGTTGAGGCGGTGCACATTGACCGGGACCGCGACATAGCTGCCCTTGTATTTCATGGCGTCGCTGACGGGTTGGGGCAGCAGGGCGTCCCATTGTTCGGCGCGCGCCAGGTCGTCCATGTTGGCCAGCGCGCCTTCGCGCGCCCAGTACTGGATCATCGGCGTCTTGATTTGCGCGGCGGACGGTGGATTGCCGGACCGGACGCGCGAGCGCAGCAGCGAGTCGGCCAGGCCGCTGCCGCCATCGGCCACGGCGAAGTCTTTCCAGGCATGGCCCTGGCGCTGCAGCGTGGCTTTCAGCAGCGCGGCAGCCCTGGCGTCGCCGCCCACGTCCCAGTAGTGCAGCACTTCGAGTTCGCCGCCGCGGGCATTGGAGGGCAGGGAGGCGGGGAGGGCGGCTGCAAAGGTAGTGGCCAACGCTGCAACGGCGCTGCGCCATCGCGGGCGCGGGCCGGCGCCATGCCGGCGTGGACTTCGTAAATTGGAATGTGCCATGGTTCTTGTTATGGGGCGGCGGGCCCGGCTGTCTCATGCTCGGGCTTGTCCAGACATGTTAGCGCGCCAGTGCTGTCCTGTGAAGCTGGAGACCGCTGCGCAGCGGCAATTGGCGCCCGCGCGCCCGCGATTGTAAGGTGGCCCGGTATCCGTTAATATTGTGAAATGCAACTTTTACTCGCCGAAGACGACCCCATACTTGCCAATGGATTGATTGGCCAGTTGAATGGCGCGGGATTTACCGTGGAGCACGCCCCGAATGGACCGGTGGCGGAATACTTGCTGGGCAAGCAAAACTTCGATATCGCCATCATCGACATCGGCTTGCCCATGATCGACGGGCTGTCGGTATTGAAAACCCTGCGCGCCACGCGGCCGGACCTGCCGGTGGTGGTGCTGACCGCGCTCGACAAGCTCGACAGCCGGGTGGCGGGTCTGAACGCCGGCGCCGACGACTACATGACCAAGCCGTTTGATTTTCCCGAACTGGAAGCGCGGCTGCGTGCCGTGCTGCGGCGCGCCCGTCCCGGCGCCGCACACCAGGAAGTCGTGGTGCATGGCCTGCATTTCGACCGGGCCGCGCGGCGCGCGGTGATCCAGGGCGAAGCAGTGGAATTGAGCCCGCGCGAAGCCACGCTGCTGGACTTGCTGCTGGCGCAATCCGAGAAGGTCGTGACCAAGGATCAGATCGCGGCAGCCTGGTCCGGCGACGGCGGTGAGGTAGGCGGCGGCAATACGGCGGAAGTGCACATCCACCGCCTGCGCCGCAAGCTCGAAGGGTCGGGACTGGAAATCCGCACCGTGCGGGGATTGGGCTACCTGCTGGCCGCCGAGCATGCCCATGGACGACCAGCCTGACGCCGGCTTCCCGCACCGCCTCCATTTTGCCCCCCGCAACCGTTCCCTGCGCCGCCAGCTGCTGATCTGGGTCCTGCTGCCGCAACTGGTGCTGTGGGGCGCCGGCGGGGTGGCGACTTACCGCCTGGCAGTCCGCTACGTCAACCAGGCCGCCGACGCCACCCTGTCCCAGGCCAGCCGCGCGCTGGCGCGCCGCGTCAAACCCATGGGCAGTGGCCTGCTGATTGATTTTCCCCGCGCCGCCCAGGACATCCTCGAGACCGATCCCAACGACCGGTTGTTTTATACCGTCAGCACGCCGCCCGGCGAGTTCGTGCTCGGCAACAGCACTATTCCCATCCCGCCGACCGATATGGCGCCGCGCCTGAACGAGCCGTATTTCTATGATGGGGAAATCCCGTCGCCCGACGCGTCGGGCCAGGACCCCGCGCCGCCGGCCATCAAGGTGCGCATTGCCGCGCTGTACATGCCGTATGGCGAACCGGAAGGCCGGCAGCAATGGATGCTGGTGCAGGTGGCGCGCGGGATGGCGCACCGGCAAGACTTGTTCAAGCAAATCCTGCTCGATACGCTATTGCCGCTGTCGGGCCTGATCCCGCTGTTGACGATGATAGTCTGGGTCGGGACCGGCGCCGGCCTCAAGCCGCTGCTGCGCTTGCGCAAGGAAGTCGAAGGGCGCTCGCCAGCCGACCTTGCGCCGCTGCAGGTCGAATCGGCGCCGCAGGAAGTGCGCTCACTGGTGCAGGCGCTCAATGACTTGCTCGCGTCGGTGCGGCAAAACGTCAATGCACAAAAGCGTTTCATTGCCGACGCCGCCCATCAGTTGCGCACCCCGCTGGCGGGCTTGAAAAGCCAGACCGCGCTGGCCATGGCCGCCACTGACGACCCGCTGCTGCTGGCCCGCCTGAAGCTGGTCGACCAGAGCGCGGCGCGCGGCGCCCACCTGATCAGCCAACTGTTGATGCTGGCGCGCGCCGATCCCGACGCGGCCACGCCCAGCGAGCTGGCGCCGCTGGACGTGGTGCCGTTCGTGCGCGAAATCGTGGCGGAATACGTGCCGCGCGCGCTGCGCGCCGGAATCGACCTCGGTATGGGCGATGACAGCGTAGGCGAAGGGAGCACCGGCGACGACAGCAGCAGCCACGACAGCAGCGGCCATGACAGCAGCGGCCACGACAGCACCGGCCGCGGCGGGGCGGGTGACGATGCGGTGGCCGACCGCGGCGCGGCCGCCAGCGGCGAACCGCTGCGCATCGATGCGCACGCGCTGCTGCTGCGCGAAGCCGTGGCCAACGTGATCGACAACGCCATCAAATACACCGGCCGCGGCGGCGAAATCACGGTGCGCGTCGTTCCGGACGGCGCCGACGTGCTCGTCATCGTCAGCGACAATGGCCCCGGCATCGCGCTTGATGACCGCGCCCGCGTATTCGAACGCTTCGTGCGCGCCACCGACCATGGCGAAGGCTGCGGCCTGGGCCTGGCCATCGTGCGCGATATTTTGACCCTGCACGGCGGCGCCGTCACGCTGCAGGATGCCCGGCCGCGCGGGCTGCAGGTGGAATTGCGGCTGCCCCGGCGCAACGGGTAACCGTCGCGGCGCCGCCCATCGCAGCGCATATGCAAATCTGAAATTATTCGTTCTCCGTGCGGAAGGCGGTCGCTACTCTCTTCCCTGTGCCGCGACCGGCGGCGAGAGGAGACCCCATGAAGCTTGAAACCATCGCAGTACACGGCGGCTATACCCCCGATCCGACCACCAGGGCCGCCGCCGTTCCGATTTACCAGACCGTGTCCTATGCGTTCGATAATACGCAGCATGGGGCGGACTTGTTCGACCTCAAGGTGCCGGGCAACATCTATACGCGCATCATGAATCCCACGCAGGACGTGCTGGAGCAGCGCGTGGCGGCGCTGGAAGGCGGCGTCGGCGCGCTGGCGCTGGCTTCCGGCCAGGCGGCGATCACGTATGCAATCCTCACGATTGCCGAAGCGGGCGACAATATCGTGTCGGCCTCCACGCTCTACGGCGGAACCTACAACCTGTTTGCGCACACGCTGCCGCAATACGGCATCGAAACCCGCTTTGCCGACTACCGCGAGCCGGAATCGTTCGGGCGCCTGATCGATGAAAAAACCAAGGCCGTGTACGTGGAATCGATCGGCAACCCGCTCGGCAACATTACCGACCTGGAAAAAGTCGCGGCCATCGCGCACCGCCACGGCGTGCCGCTGATCGTGGATAATACCGTGGCCACGCCGTACCTGTTGCGCCCGTTCGAGCATGGCGCCGACATCGTCGTGCATTCGCTGACCAAGTACCTGGGCGGGCACGGCAACTCGATCGGCGGCATCATTGTCGATTCCGGCAAGTTTCCTTGGGCCGAGCACAAGCAGCGGTTCAGGCGCCTCAACGAACCGGATGTGTCTTACCACGGCGTGGTCTACACCGAGGCGCTGGGCCCGGCGGCCTATATCGGCCGCGCCCGTGTCGTCCCGCTGCGCAATACGGGCGCCGCGATTTCGCCGTTCAATGCCTTCCTGATCCTGCAGGGCATTGAGACGCTGGCGTTGCGCCTGGACCGCATCACCGACAATACGCTGAAGGTGGCGCAGTTCCTGGAGCGGCACGAAAAGGTGAAATGGGTGAATTACGCGGGCTTGCCCGAGCACGGCGACCATGCGCTGGCCGTCAAATATCTCGGCGGCCGGCCGTCCGGTGTGCTGACCTTCGGTGTCGAGGGTGGGCGCGAAGGCGGCGCACGCTTCCAGGATGCCCTGCAGCTGTTCACCCGCCTGGTGAACATCGGCGACGCCAAGTCGCTGGCGTGCCATCCGGCGTCCACGACGCACCGGCAATTGAACGCGGCGGAACTGGCCAAGGCCGGCGTCACCGAGGATACGGTGCGGCTGTCGATCGGCATCGAGCATATCGACGATTTGCTGGCCGATCTCGACCAGGCATTGGCTGCGGTCCAATAAGCGCTGCCGAGCGCTGGGCGCGGGAAGGGCGCCAGCGCGCGCTCCGCCCCGCCGTCACCGCCGCAACAGACCCTGCGGCCGCCACGGCCGGGACGGCGCGCGACTGCGGGCCGCGTCAGGCGGCCCTGGCGCCGGTCCCGGACTTCACTTGACGTCTTCCTCCATGATGGCCACGCCCCACGGCGCCAAGGTCACGTTCTCGCCCGTGGCGGTACGCTTGCCGGTCAACAAGTCGACGCCGGCCTTGCGCGCATAGCTGAACGTGGCGTCCTTGCCGGAATAATTGAAGTAATAGTGGACCTGGCGCCCGTAATCGTTGACGCCGCTGCGGGTGCGGATGCTGTCCGGCAACTGCTGGTTGGCGCCCAGCAGGCCGAGTTCCTGCAGCGATGCTTTCAGCACGGCTTTTTGCAGCTTGTCCGACAAATACGTGCCTTCATAGACGATCTTGCCGGCGCCATGCTGGTTGGACGTGATGGCGGGCCAGCGGCCATAGAAGTGGTGGTCGTAATAGGCCAGCGCCTTGGCGGTGTCGAGTTGCAGGAATTCCGCCCAGTACTGCACCTTGTTGTCGCCGCCGGCCTGGAACGGATCGCCCTTCAGCGTCAGCGGCTGCGCCAGGTTGGAAAATTCCTGGTAATGGAAGCCCAGCGCTTCGCGCAGCGGCCCTGGCGCCATGGTCCAGCGCACCGCCGCGTTTTCATTGGCAAAGCCGCTCTTGAAGCCCATCACCACGTGGCCGCCCTTGCGCACATAGTCGGTGATGCGCCTGAGCAGCGCATCGTCTGCAATGTACAGCGGCGGCACTACCAGCAATTTATAGCGCGAGAAATCCTGTTCTTCCGGGAACACGAAATCGGCTCCCACGTTCAAGTCGTACAGCTGGCGGTGTACCTGGCGCACCACGGAACCGTAGTCGGCCTTGCTGCCGCTGTTGCCCCACTGGCTGTCCTTGGCGAACGGCATGTCGTTGATGGCATTGAGCGAATCGCGGCTCCACAGGATCGCCACGTCGTTGCGGATCTTCAGGTTGACCAGCCGCGGCCCGATCTTTTGCAATTCCTTGCCGGTCCGGCTCATTTCCGCGTAGGCGCGGTTCGGTTCCAGGTCATGCGACAGCACGCCTTTCCAATAGGTTTCCTGGTTGGCGTGGATCGATGACCAGTGCCAGTATTCCACCATGTTGGCGCCGTTGGCCAGGTGCGTATACACGTCCTGGCGGAACTGGCCGTCATAGGGCGGGTACTGGAATGACGAACTCCAGTCGGTGGTTTGCGCATTGGTTTCCGTGACGAGGAAATTGCCTTGCTTGAGCGAGCGCGTGAAGTCGGCCTGCAAGGCCTGGTCGCCGCCGTTGTAATACTCGGGCTGGCCCCAGTGGTAAATGTTCACGGCCGGCATGTCGAGCGCTTTCGACACGGCTTCCTCGTTGACGTCATTGTGCAGGGCGCCGGCGAAATCGTGCGTCACGAATTGGCGCGGCGATGCGCATTCGCGGATCAGTTGCGCCTGCCAGTGCAGGAAATTCGTCACGCGCTGCTGGCTCCAGCGCGACCATTCGAGCTTGTAGCCGGTGCTTTGCGCGCCGTCCGGGCGCGGCAAGTCGGCCCAGCTGTGCAAGTCCTGGCCCCAGTAGTTGAGGAACCACGCCTTGCTGAGCGCTTCGGGCGTGCCGAATTTTTTTTCCAGGTGGCGCTGGAAGCCGACGAACACGTCGTCATTGGCGGCGCCATAGCTGGCGGTCTCGTTGTCGACCTGCCAGCCGATCACGTGCGGGTTGTCCTTGTAGCGCGCGGCGATCTTGCGGATCAGGCGTTCCGCGTAAAAACGGTAGGCCGGCGCGTCGGTATTCATGTTTTGCCGCATGCCATAGGTATTTTTCACGCCATTGAACTTTTGCGCCAGGATTTCCGGGTGCTGGCGCGCCATCCAGGCCGGTATCGAATACGTTGGCGTGCCCATCACGACCTTGATGCCGGCCTTGCCCATGGCGTCGACCACGCGGTCCATCCACGCATAATCGAAGCGGCCTTCTTCCGGTTCCCACAGGCTCCATGTGGATTCACCGAGGCGCACCACATTGAAGCCGGCCGCCTTGATCATGGCGACGTCCTTGTCCAGCCGCTCATGCGGCATGTATTCATGGTAATAGGCGGCGCCGTACAGGATGGCGGAAAAGGGGGGCACCGCCGTGGGCGCGGCCTGGGCACAGGCCGCGCCCA
>CBIHOX010000158.1:0-13786 GCA_966211685.1 uncultured Pseudoduganella sp. | reverse complement strand
GCACCCGGTGCAGCCGCAGGCCGGTGGCGGCGCGCTGGTGGTCGATGCCCAGGTCGGCCCAGAAGCGGGTCTGGCGCGCGGTATACAGCCAGATGCCGGGACGGACCCAGCGCTGCACGACTTCGCCGCCCGGCACACTGTCGCGCGGGGCGGCCAGGGTGCGCTGTTCGTGCAGGCCCAGGTGCAATTCGGTTTCATACGCTTCCAGCCCCGGCCCGATCCGCCGCGGCCCCAGGCGGCGGTTCAGCTGGATTTCGCCTTTGGCAATGCCGGCTTGCGGCACGAAACCGTTATCGTTGACGAAATCGGCGCCGATGAGCTCCAACTGCGCCATGTTGAACCAATGGTCGGACCGGTAATCGAGCTTGCCCCAGGCATACGCGCCACGGCGGGCGCCCCGGCCGCCGTCGAACAACGCGCTGGTGCGCGACGCCATCATGGTCCAGGCCAGCTGAAGCTGGCGGTCATCTTCGGCGGGCCGGCGCCACTGGCCATCGGCGCCCAGCACGGTATTGCGGCCGGCCGCGCCATAGTCGCGGTCAGACAGGAACAGGCCGGCCACGGTTTCATCGCCATGGCGCCGGGTGCGCAGCAGGGTCGCGGTGCTGGCCGAAGGCGCCACGTAGTCTCTTGTGGTATACGCCGCGCCGCGCAAGATGCTGCCGCCGGCGCGGTCGGACAGGCTCAGCGCCGTGGCGTCGGCGGCCGTCCCGCGCCATGTGGCGCGCGCGCCCCAGCGCGGATCGGCCACCGTGCGTGAATAAAACGCGGGCAGGCGCATGCCCAGCACGTCCGCGCTTTCCAGGAAGAACGCGCGTTTTTCCGGCAGGCTGCGGGCAATCTGCGCGGTGCCGGTGCTGATGGGCTCGTCGATTTCCACCTGCGAGAAATCCGGATTCAGCGTGGCGTTGAAGACCCAGTCGGCGCGCGGGCGGGCATTGATGTCCAGACCGAGGCTGGAGCGTGTCTGGCGCACGCCATAGTCGTCGGTACGGCGGACCGTCCATTCCGGGCGCCATTCCCAGTAGCGCCGGTCCTGTACCTCCGGCAAGACTTCCGTCATGCCGGCAATATCGTCCATTTCGGCAATGAAATGCAGCGCGCCTTTTTTCAGCGGCGCGCTCAACAGCAACATGCCGTCGGCCTGCGGCACGCTGCGTTCGATCATCAGCCGCCATGGCCGCGCCGCGCCATAAGGAAAACGCAGGCTGGACAGGGGCCAGCGGATTTCCATGGTGTACCCGTCGGGCAAACGCTGCACGGCGGCGTCGACCGGAAAGTCCGGACCAAGGTCGTCTTCGTCTTCATCGCTGCGGTAAATCCCGTCGCTGAGCACACCCGCGACATTGACCCGCACAAATTGCGCCGAGCGGCCGTGCCCGCTGGGATCGATCCAGACCCCGATGTAATCCTGGTCGCGCGCCACCTTGTCGCGCCGCGCCAGGTCGCCGCGCGGCGTATCGCCTGGCCGGTGCCACGCGCGGATGCCGAACACCAGCGCATCGCCATCGACCAGCACTTTCACCACGGTGCGGTAGGCGGCCGGGGCGGCCAGTCCATCCTCCGGCTCGAACTGGTAAAAGCGGTCATTGTCCGGCGCCCGCCCCCATGCGGCCTCATCCAGCCGGCCGTCCACCTGCACCAGCAGCGGCGTGCGCGACACCAGCGCGCCGAGCGCTGGCCGCGCGTCCGGCGCTGCGGCGGCAACCGGCAGCGGCGCCGGGTCCTGCCCGGGCTGCGCGGCGTACAACGGCAGGCTCAACATGGCGGCGGACAGGCGGCAGCAGGCGGTAACATGGAACGGCAACGGCATACGGTCGTTATCAAGTGTCAAACCCGGGATTATACATTTGACAATTCGATATGGAAACGACAATGATGGGTGGTGTAAATGTTGTCTTGGCAATAGTCTGGTGAAGCTGCTACAGTTCCTACCCCGACCCTGGGATATTTCCTGATGAATGTGTTACCACAATCCGGTTTGCTGACGCTGCGGTCGGTCGGACGGCGCGAATTGGCGCTGCTGGGCGCCATAGGCGCAACGTACGTGGCGCTGGTGCTGGCGGCAGCGCCGTTTGCCGCGGTGCCGGGACCCAGATTGCCCCACGTGGCGGCGATATTCGCGGTGGCCATGGCCATCCTGCATGGCTTGACCGCGTTGCTGCTGGGATTTGAGTGCAGGAGCCGCCCCGGCCGGCCATTGCGGCTGCTGACGGTGGCGTACGCCTACAGCGCCGTGATGGCGGTGCTGCATTTGCTGACATTCCCCGGCGCGCTGGCGCCCGGCATCGCCTTGCTGGGCCATGCCGACACGGTGGCATGGCTGTACCTGGCGTGGCAGGTCGGCTACGTGGCGCTGGCCGTGGCCGCGATCGCCCGGCAGGCACGTCCTGCGCCGCAGGCGGATGGTGCAGCGCCGCGGCTGGGACCGGCCCTGGCCGCCATGGCGGCCGCGATTGCCGTGTTGTATGGCATTGCCGCGTATCTGCCGCTGCCGCCGTATTTCCAGGGTGACCAGTTCCTGCACTTCATCAATTGGACCACGTGGCTGATCGGGGCTGTCGTGGCGGCCGGGATCGCCGTGCTGGTATTGAATCCGCAAACCCATGTGTCGCTGTTTTCCTGGCTCGGCATCCCACTGCTGACCCTGCTGGGCGGCATCGTGCTGAGCACGCTGGGCGGCGCCCGCTACACGACCGGGTGGTATGTCTCGCGCGCCAGTTACCTGCTGGGCGGCACGGTGGTGCTGGTCTTGCTGCTCGAGCGCATCGCGCGGCTGCAGCAATCGCTGGTCAGCACGGTGGAATCGCTGGCGCGCCAGACCGAGCACCTGCAGGCGGAAATCCAGAAGCGCGAAGCCACGGAAATGATGTTGCTGCAGGCGCAGAAAATGGAAGTCGTGGGCCAGCTGGCCGGCGGCATCGCGCACGACTTCAACAATTTCCTGCAGGTGGTGAACATGCGCATGGAATTGTTGCAGCACAAATTGCGTGGGCAGGGCATGGAAGAAGACTTTTCCGTGGTGCGGCGCGGCGTACGGCGCGTGCAGTCGCTGATCCAGCATTTGCTGTCGTTTTCAGGCCGGCGCAGTTACCAGCCCAAGCTGGTGGACCTGGCGCGGCTGCTGCCCGATTGCGTGGATTTTGCGCGCGCCACGATCGGCGCCCGCATCGACGTGCAATTGACGGTCGACGAGGGGACGCCACCGATCCTGGTCAATCCCAGCGAGCTGGAGGCGGCGATCCTGAACCTGATCGTCAATGCGCGCGACGCCATGCCGGACGCTGGCACCGTGCGGGTGCGCGCCGCGCGGCTGCGGCTGCCGCCGAAAAACGCCCGGCAGTTGCCGGCCGGGCTGTACGCCGACCTCAGCGTCACCGACGCCGGCACCGGCATCCCGGCCGACGTGCTGCCGCACGTGTTCGATGCTTTCTTTACCACCAAGCAGGCCGGCAAGGGTACCGGACTGGGACTGGCGCAAGTGTATGGCTTCGCCAACCGCCAGGGCGGCACCGCGCACATCGTGTCGCAGCCGGGCGTGGGCACGGCGGTGCACATCCTGTTGCCGGCCGCGAGCGGCAACGTGGGCTCGGGCAGCGACGATACCCAGCCGGTCTCGTCCGTCTTGAAGGGCGGCAACGTATTGGTGGTGGACGACAACAAGGCAGTGGCCGACAGCAGCCGTGCCCTGCTGGAACAGCTGGGCTACCGGGTGACGGTGGCGGAAAGCGCGGACGAGGCGCTGGCGTTGCTGGCGGCCGGCCAATGCCGGCCTTCCATCGTGTTGTCCGATATCGTGATGCCGGGCGCGATGGACGGCATCGGCCTGGCCCACACGCTGCGCCAGCGCTATCCGGCCATCCGCGTGCTGCTGGCCACCGGTTTTTCGCTCGACGACAACGATGCGCTGGCGGCGGAATTCTGCATCTTGCGCAAGCCGTATTCCATGCGCGAATTACAGGAAGGGATACTGGCGGTGCAGGCCAGGGCGGTGCCGGCATGACACCGGTCCGCCGCTGGCGCCGCGTCAATTCACGATCAGCCGCACCTTGTCGATCACGAACGATGTCTGCGCCGATCCATCTTCCGCCGCCACAAACGACAGCGTCACGGTCTGGCCCTTGTACGGCAGCAGGTTGAACGATTTCACCGTATAGCCTGCGGCCTTGTTCAGGTTGGAATACGTTGCCAGCGTGCCCAGCACGGCGCCGGCGCTGTTTTTCACGGTCACGGCCAATTTGTCGTAGACGGTGGTGGACGTGGTTTCCGCACTGTCGATGTGCAGCGCAAAGGACAGCGTGGCGGCCGTGATGTTGGACGGGATCGTCACCGCTTGCGTCAGGGTTTCGGTCGATGTCACGCCATTGCCGCCCAGGTAAGCGTATTTCACGCCATCGTAGGCAGCCTGGCCGGACCACGAACCGATCACGTTGGCGCTGCCGCCCCAGGACGTGGCGCCGCTCTCGAATGAACCGTTTTTGATCAGGTCCAACGGTTCCGGCCCGGTGCTGACCGTCAACACCGCATTGTTCGATTGTACGGTTTGCGGCACCGCCGACGAATCCGTGACCCGGACGGCAAACACGGCGCCGCTGTCGGCGGCTTGCGCGGTGAACGAATACGCCTGTTGCGTGGCGCCCGTCAGCGCCGCCCCATTGCGCAGCCACTGGTATCGGTACGGCGCCTGGCCGCTGGCGGCCGCCACCGAGAAGGTCGCGGTGGCGCCCACCTGGACCGTGACCGCTTGCGGCTGGGAAGTGATGGCCACCCCGCCATTGCCTTCGCCTACGTCGATACCGACATTGACGGCGGCATAGGCGCGCGCCACCGCGATGGCTTCGCGCGAACCGGAACCGTAGAGCTCATTGGCGGCCGCGATCATCTTGGCGCGCGCGTCGGCATAGTTGGTCGACGACGTGAACTTGGTGGTGGCGGCGCGGAACCAGATGCGGTAAGCCTTGTCATTGCCGATCCCGGTCATCGCCAGCGGGGTCTGTGTCAGGTAGGGACTGTACATTTCACTGGTGGAGGTGGCATTCGATCCCTGCGACAGGAAATAAAACATGCGGTTGTTGGGACCGGACGCGTAGTGGGTGTTCAGCGATCCCAGGGTGCTCGACCACGCATCCTTCGACACGCCGTCTTTCGATGGTTTCCACATCCAGCGCAGCGGGTTGCCAGTCGGCGCCAGCGCCTTGCCCACCATCCAGTCATTGCCGGCCGAAGGAATCGTGCCGCCGGCGCCGCCGCTTTTCGCGGCGTTCGCATAGGCTTCCACCATTTCGCCGGTAATGTCGGAAAACGATTCGTTCAGCCCGCCCGGTTCGCCGGCATACGCCAGGGCCGAGGTGGCGTCGGTGATGCCGTGGCCCAGTTCGTGGCCGATGACGTCCGGCGCCGCCAGGCCGCGGCCATTGGCGCCGTCGCCCAGGTACAGGCACTTGCAGCCGGGGTCGTAGAAGGCATTGTCATAGTTGGTGTCCACGTGCACGGTGGCGTAAAACGCGGAATTGAGCCCGTCCAGCGCGGACCAGTTCAATGTGTTTTTCAACAGGTCGTAGGTATTCATCAACCCCCACAGCGCGTCGACCGCGGCGGTCTGGCCATTCACGCTGGCGGCGCCGCTGCCGGTATAAGGCAAACCGTCGCCCCAGACATTGGTGCTGTTGGCATAGACGGTCGCCGGAATGGTGGTGGAGACTGGATTGTTGCCGCCGTTGACGACCGCCATGCCGCCATATTTGCCGCCCGCGCCGCGCGTGGCGTCCACCATCTTGTAGACGCCGCCGGCCAGCGTGGTCTGGATGGGCACGTCGCCGGAATACAGGCTGTGGCCGGTGCCGGCCACCGATTGCAGCGCATCCCATTGCGCCAGCACCTTGCCGTCGGCGGCGCTGACGACGGTATCGCGGAATACCAGCCTGGCGCCGTCGGCCATGCGCGTTTGCACCAGCCACGCCAGCGCATAGCCGCCGACCCGGTCTTCGACGTCGAGCGCATTGAGCAGCGATTCCGCCTTGTTTTCCTTGCCGGGCGCGCGTACCTGCCGGACCAGCGGGTAAATCACCAGCTCGGCGGCCGGTGCGCTGCGGTGCGCGCCGCGCGGCGCCGTGGCGCGCACGGCCGCATCGATGGCTGCCTGCACCGGCACGGCGGGCGTGACACTGAAGCCGCCGGTCGCGGCCAGGGTGTTGGCGGCGCTGCGGCCCAGGCCGGCGCGGCGGTCGGAAGCTGACACGCTGAGCGGCTTGCCGCGCGCATCGGTTTCCACCACGGTGTCGGACCCCAGCACGCGCACGCCCTTGTAGGTGTGGGCCAGGCGCACCACGCGGGTGCCATGTTCGCCGGGGTGCTGTTTCGCCACCGTATAGCCGTGGTCGCTGTCGAGGCCGGAAATGGCATGGCCGGCTGTCAGCAGCGGCACGATATCGGCCGCCGCCCAGGCGGCGGGATCGTGCGGCGCGGTGGGCGCGGCGTTGGCCGAGAGGCCGATGGCGGCAACCGACATCGCCAGCAGGGTCTTGCGCAATTTCATAAGTTCTCCATGGTTTGGTTGTTTATTTGTTAATGCCATGGCGACCTTAGATAAAGCCGCTTGCCGAGTCAAAAAAAACGCGGAATGAGACACAATCGTTGGCCCTGTCTGAAATTAAACAAGTGGCAATGTTGCTTACAAGGTTACAGGTGTTGCGCAATTGGCGTGGCCGCCGCGGCGCCGTGTGAAAAACGTGACAACGGGGGCGTGACGTTTTAACCTTTTCCCAAAGGCATTCTTCAGGGGAGGGTGACATGAAACAATGGATCGCAGGCGTCACGTTGGCGCTGGCCGGCATCGGGGCGGCGTGGGCCGCCGACAAGGGCACACAGGAAGAAGCGGTGGCCATGGTGAAGAAAGCCGTGGCGCTCATCAAGGCCAAGGGGCGCGACGCGGCGCTGGCCGAGTTCAACAATCCGAAAGGCGCGTTCGTCGACCGCGACCTGTACATCTTCGTCCTCGACAAGGATGGCGTTACCCTGGCCAATGGCGTCAACCAGCGCCTGGTCGGCAAGAATGTCATGCAGCTCAAGGATGCCGACGGCAAATTCTTTATCCAGAGCTTCCTGGAACTGGGCGACAGCAAGGGCAAAGGCTGGGCGCCGGAATACAAGTGGTCCAACACCACCACGCAGCAGATGGAAACCAAACAGTCGTATGTGGAAAAGGTCGACAACCTGTGTGTCGGCTGCGGCGTGTACAAGTAGCCGGTCCAGGGCGGCGGAGCGCGGCCCGGGAACATGGTAAAGTCACAAGATTGAGCCCCGGCTTGCCATTTACCGTGATGCGTCACGTTATATTCCCATGCGGCTGTTGATCCTGTCCGACCTGCACCTGGAAATCCGCCGCCACGCGCCGCTGCAATTCGACCTGGCGGCCAGCCGCCCCGATATCGTGATCCTGGCCGGCGACATCGATACCGGCGCGCAGGCGGTGCCGTGGGCGGCGCGGACGTTTCCAGGCCAGACCGTGCTGTACGTGGCCGGCAACCACGAAGCCTATGGCCATGAATTGCTGGCCGTGGAGCGCGCACTGCGCGACGCCTGCGCCGCCACCGCCAACGTGCACTTCCTCAATGGCGACGTCCATGTGGCAGAGGGCGTGCGCTTTCTCGGCGCCACGCTATGGACGGATTTCCTGTTGTATGGGGCGCCGGAACAGGCGGCTGCCATGCGCCAGGCCGAACAGGTGATGACGGATTACCGCCGCATCCGGCTGGCAACGCCCGACGAGCGGCCGCTGCAGGCCGGCGATACGCTGCAACTGCACCGGCGCCAGCGCGCCTGGCTGGCCGCGCGCCTCGATGAACCGTTTGACGGCAAGACCGTGGTGGTCACGCACATGGCGCCATCGATGCGTTCGGTGGCGGCCAGGTATGCGGCCGATCTCACGTCCGCCGCGTTCGCGTCCCCGCTCGACGACCTGGCCGCGCGCGCGGACCTCTGGGTCCACGGCCACATGCACGATAGCTTCGATTACCACATCGGCGCCACCCGCGTGGTGTGCAATCCGTGCGGCTACCTGCACCGCGGCGGCGGCCATGAAAATGCCGGGTTTGACCCGGCATTTGTCGTCGAACTGTAAGCGTATCCGCCCACACAGCCGGCTGGGCGCCGCACCCGCGTGCAGCGCCGGTCGTGCGCCGGCTCCATGGCTGCGCCACCGCGTGAACACCGCTGTTTTGCGGCGGCGCCGCCGCCAGTGCGGACACGGCCGGCCGTGCAGGCAGGCGCCGGCCATGGTCCCGGCGCGCCCAGCTTACCGCCGCCGTGTGCGCCGCGCCGCCAGCAGGGCCGCCAGTCCCAGCCCGGTCAGCAACCAGCTGCCCGGTTCCGGCACGGCGGGCCCGGCGCCCGCGTCCAGGCGCACGTTGACTTCATACAGGCCGGGGTTGTCGTGGTAATAGCCGGTCAAGCCGACAAACGCCCAGGCGTCGGCCACGCCGAGGTAGAGCCGCGTGGCGCCGGACGGCGCCAGGAAGTCCAGCACGGAACCGCCGCCGTTGAGGTAGCCGCCCAGGCCGTCGCCGATGTAAAACACCTGGTTCAGCATGGGCGCCAACGAGCCGGGATTTGAAGCGTCCCAGTTCAGCGCGGCGGGTGCGGCGGCGCCAAACGGATCGGTGTCAGTGGTGAACACGCCCAGCAGGGCCAGCTGGGAATTGCCGATCGCATTGGACAAGCCATTGGCGCCGGTGACATGCGTGCCCGCCATCGCGCCATCAGGCGGCACGTTCGGCGTGCCGCTGCAGCAGTGCGTGGCGCCGCTGGCGGCAAAGTGGAAGGTATTGCTGCTGCCGGCGGCGAAGTTCACCTGCACCGCGTCGGTGGCGGGGCCATAATCGCCACCGGGATTGCCGGCGTGGCCGAAGACCTGATAAATGCTCGTGGTCCCGTGGACAGTCGTGTTGAGACTGCCGCCAGGGCTGATCGGGATGGCTTGCGCAGGCAGCGCGAGCAGGGCGGCAACACAGGCTGCAAGGCGTTTCATGTGCATTTTTTGCCTCCTTGAATGATGGTAGGGACACCATCCCCGAAGGCAAAATGCATGCCGGCTCACATAAAAGCTTGTTTTCCCATCACTTTTGTCAAATCACCCATCTGAAGTGTAAACTTCGTCGACATGGATTTTGCTTTTGGGAAAAATGCGGGCGGCACGGTCGTGGCAGGCCGGCCGGGATCAGGCGCCGGCCAGCGCTTCGTGTTCGTCGGCCCGGTACCAGACCCAGGTATTACGGCCGGCGCTCTTGGCCTGGTACAACGCCAGGTCGGCATGCTTGTACAGCATTTCATCGGTGGCCTGGGCCCGGAACGCGGCGGCGCCAATGCTGGCGCCGACCCGCATCTGGTGCGCTCCGAACGGGACCGGTTCCGCCACGCTCTCGACGATGCGGCGCGCCACCTGGTCGACGTTGCGCTCGCCGTCGACATGGTTGAGCAAGACCGCGAATTCGTCACCGCCCAGCCGCGCGAGGCGGTCGCTTTCCCTGATGCACAAGCGCAGCCGCCGCGCCACTTCCACCAGCAACGCATCGCCGGCGTCGTGGCCCAGCGTGTCGTTGACCTGCTTGAAATGGTCGAGGTCGATCAACATCAGCGTGAACGAGGTGTTGTCGCGCGCCGCCTGCGCGCGCAGGTGGCGCAGCTCGTCGCTGAACAGGCGGCGGTTCGGCAGACCGGTCAGCGGATCGGCGTAGGCCAGCTGTTCCAGCATGACCTGGCTGGCGCGCAGTTCGGCGGTTCGCTGCGCCACCACCGCTTCCAGCTCGGCCTGGCGGCGCCGGTACCACGCGGTGCGCAGCCGCACCAGCCACCCGACCGCGCCCAGGGCCAGCAGCGCGCCGAGCGCGCGCACCCACGCCATCTGGTGCCATGAGGGCAGGGCGTGCACGGGGAGGGTCAGCGGTTCGCTCCAGTGACCGGGCCGCGTGGACGCGCGCAACTGCAAGGCATAGTCGCCGGGCGGCAGGTTGGTATAGGCCAGGCGGCGCGAACCGGGAGCGGTGGCGATCCAGTCGTCGTCAAAACCGGCCAGCCGGTACGCGTATTGCGTGCGTTCGGGCGCGGCATAATCGAGCGCGGCAAATTCCAGCGTGAAGCCGCGTTCCTTGCCCGCCGGCGTGATTTCCAGCGCCGTCGCGGCGGGGCCGCCGGGATCGCGGAAATAGCGGCCCGGCGCCACTGCCTGGTCGCCCACGGCCAGGTCGGTGACCACCATGGGCGCCCGGTAGTCGATCTCGGCCACGAGGTCGGGACGCACCACGGTCAGCCCGGTCAGGCCGCCGAACAGCAGTTCGCCCTGGCCGGTGATCGTGGCGGCGTTGGTCCAGTACTGGGTGATATGCACGCCCTCGGCCACCCCGAACGCCTTGACGGCAAAGGTGGCGCTATCGATGCGCGCCAACCCCATGTCGGTGCTGACCCACATGGCGCCCTGGCGGTCGGCAACCACGGCGTTGACACTGTTGTCAGGCAAGCCGTGCGTGGTTTCAATGCGGCGGAAGCGCCGCCGCCCGTCGGCGTCGGTGCGTTCCAGCACTTGCACACCGCGTCCGAATGTCGTGCTCCACACCCGGCCTTGCCGGTCCAGCGCGAGCGACGATGTAAATCCGGGCAGCAGACGGTCTGCGCTGGCGGCGTCGGCAGGGACCACTTCGAGCCGGCCCTCGGCGGATGGCAAATACACCAGGCCGGCGCGGGTACCGACCCACAATGCGCCGCCACGCAGCGGCAGCAGCGACGTGACCCGGCTGTCGCCCAGCCCGGTATCTTCATGGCGCAATACCGTCGCGGCCGCGCCGGTCGCGCGCGGCTTGAGCGCCCACAGGCCGTCGAGCCCGCCCAGCCACATGATGCCATCCTGGAACGCCAGGGCCCACGAAGCCGCCCCGGCGCTGCGGCCGGGTATCTGGATCTGTTCCACCAGTTGGCCCTGGGCATCGATGCGATACAAGCCTTGCTGGGTGCCGGCATATACGCTGCCGTCCGGTCCGTTGGCCATGGCCAGCACGCGTCCGATCGGCAGGCCGCCCGGCTTGCCGGCCGCGATCTTGGCAATGCCGCCCGCCACCGGATCGACGATGTCGATGCCGCCGCCGGCCACGCCCACCCACACCGCACCGTCCGGCCGCACCAGCACGCTGGGCGTGCCGAATTTGCCATCCACCGGCAGGCCGGTGTCGCGGACGGTGGTGACCGCCAGTGGCCGCGGGTCGTGCACGCTGATGGTTTCCGTGGAAGCCGCCAAGACCAACCCACTGCGTTCCCGGAACAGCGCATACGTATCGTTGTCGCTCAGGCTGTCCGGCACGTCGGGCACGTGCCGTATACGGCGCGTGACGCCGGTGACCGGGTCGAGCGCGACGATCCCGCCGCCTTCGGTGCCGAACCAGATGGCCCGCGGCGACACTTCGGCAATGGAAAACACGCGTTGCCGGTGCAGCGCATCGTCGGTACCGCTTTCGCGCACCGGCATGGCGCGCTGCTCGCCGGGCTGGATTACGTAGGCGCCCTGGTTGCGGGTGCCAATCCAGATGCGGCCGGTACTATCTTGCAGCAAAGCATTAATAGCGGTGTCGAGGCCAAACGGCCTGGCGGCCGCCGCGTTGGGCGCACGGTACAGCAAGCCTTCGCGCGTGCCGAGCCAAAGGCCGCCGGCGCGGTCGAGCAGCAGCGCTTCGATGGTGCGTATGCCCGAACCACGCACGGAACCGGGCAACACGGCGCCGGTGGCGGCGCTCAATTTGCCGGCGGCGTCCAGGTGATCGAGCCCGCTGGCGGTGCCGATCCACAAGCCGCCGGCGCCATCGTCGGCCAACGCCGCCACGTGCGCATCGCTGACGCCGGTGGGGCCGGCGCTGAAAACCGTAAAGTCGTCGCTCGCCGGGTCGTAGCGGGCCATCCCGCCGGAACTGGTGCCTACCCACAGGGTGCCGCCACTGTCGACGTGGACGGCGCGCACGAAATTGTCGGGCAGGGCGCGCGGACGCTTGCTGTCGGCGGTATAGGAGCGCAGGGTATAGCCATCCCACCGGATCAGGCCGGACTGCGTGCCCATCCAGACAAAACCACGCCGGTCCTGCGCCATGGCATTGGTCAGCGGGGTCGCCTTGTGACGGAACACGGTGGCCCCCATCGCGCTCCAGCGCGGCGCCGGTTCGGCCAGCGCCGGGGAGAACGGTCCCAGGATGGCAAGGCACAGCAACAGTGACGGCACGAGCCGCTGGAAAAGGCAGGTCATGATCTGCATAAGGCAACAACCATTGCTTGAAAGCATGGTTTTCACTATACCTTGAAACCTGTATGTAATCAGCAGATTTATGGCGTCGTCTGCGATGGGAGCGGCCAGCGTAGCATGGTGTTGTTTTTTGTGACGCGCCAACAGCGGGCAGGGCGGCAACACCGGCGTCCGCAACAGTGCCGCGCACGGTGCCGCAGCCTGGCGCGGCGCCTGAAAAACGTGACATTGATAGCGGGAAGTTTTACTCTTTTCCTGGGAGCATACTTGTTGATAGCAGGATGCGGGCTGTCAATGGTCCAACACAGGGACGCAGACCATGGAAACCCAACCGCCTGAGGCGGAAAACCGCGGCAACCAGGATGCCGGCCGCATGATCATAATAGGCTCATCAAGCCCGGGCTGGCTGGCGCGGCCGTGGACCCTGTTGCTGCTGCTTTGGCTGGCGGCGGCCTGGCCGGCCCGCGCGGAACGCGTGACGGTCTATACCAACGCCACGTTCGCGCCGCTCGTCATCGACGGCAACACCGGCCTGTATCCGGAAATGGTGGCGTACCTGAACCGGCTCAAACTCGACGACTGCGACTTTGCGCTGGAAACCATGCCGCGCAAGCGCCTGCAGGCCGAGCTGGACAAAGGGACGCTGGACGGCATCGTCATCGGCATGACGCCGTCATGGTGGGACGGGTCGACATGATCGTCGTAACCGATTCCGTGTTCCGTTACTACATGCGGCGGCACCGGATCAGCGGCGGCGTGATTTCCGAAGCATTGCCGGGGCGCGCGAGCGAACGGCGCATCCTGGTGCCGAAGTCACGGCGCGACGTGTATGACAAGTTGGCGCCGGCAATCCGAAAGCTGGCGGACGATCCGCGCTGGAGGGCCATTCAGGGGCGGTACTGAGGGCGCTTATATCGTTAGCGCGACATGCAATGGCATGGCGCATTTCAGCCAACTGTGCAGAAAGTCGTCCGATGCATAAGTTCGCATAATCTATATTATGTCAAATGCGAAATCGGTGGATGGGATGGATGGGCAGGATAATGCCCTGTATTCCCGTCCGTTGAGGCAAAAGTGCCGCGTTAGTGTAGGTAAAAGTGCCCCGCTCAACCACAGGAGGTAAAAGTGCCACGGTCAGGCGCTGACGCAGGGATTGAGCTGCCTCTGTGCAGCGGGCACCTTCTGTATACCGGCTTTTGTGCCAAGGCGTTCGAACGTGGCGCTTCGGCCGTCCACCTTTGATCGCGCCCCAAGTTGCCAATTCCTATGCGTATCGGCCGAGCTTTCCCATGGCCCTCAATCTGTGGAATCCGCAAGGTCGGGACGTTCCGAGAAAAAGCCCGCCAATTTTAGAAGTTCCTGGCGTCGTTCCTCTGTGATCAATCCTGTATAAGGTGGCGATTGCCTGAGCCGGTTGGACTTCTGATCCGGGCCCGTTATGGCATCAATCACTTCATAGCCGATGGTGCCCCACGACGTGGTGTATGAAGACTTCGCCGGAGTCGGCGTTTAGGA
>CBIHOX010000157.1:0-13946 GCA_966211685.1 uncultured Pseudoduganella sp. | reverse complement strand
CCAGCGACACCGCCAGCGCCAGGAACTCGCCCAGCGAATCCCAGCGCAGGTGGTTTTCCTCCACCAGCTGTTTCACGTGCTTTGGAGCGGAACCGCCCGCGCCGGTTTCGTACATGCCGCCGCCGGCCATCAGCGGAACGATCGACAGCATCTTGGCCGAGGTGCCCAGTTCCAGGATCGGGAACAGGTCGGTCAGGTAGTCGCGCAGGATGTTGCCGGTCACCGAGATGGTGTCCAGGCCGCGCCATGCGCGCTCCAGCGTGAAGCGCATCGCGCGCACCTGCGACATGATCTGGATGTCCAGGCCTTCCGTGTCGTGATCCTTCAGGTACGTCTTGACCTTCTTGATCAGTTCATTCTCGTGCGGACGGTACGGGTCCAGCCAGAACACGGCCGGCATGCCGGAGTTGCGGGCGCGGGTGACGGCCAGCTTGACCCAGTCGCGGATCGGGGCGTCCTTCACCTGGCACATGCGCCAGATGTCGCCTTCTTCCACGTTTTGCGTCAGCAGCACTTCACCGGTGGCCAGGTCGACGATGTTGGCAACGCCGCCTTCCGGCACTTCGAAGGTCTTGTCGTGCGAACCGTATTCCTCGGCCTGCTGCGCCATCAGGCCCACGTTCGGCACGGTGCCCATGGTGCGCGGGTCGAAGTTGCCGTGCCATTTGCAGAAGTTGATCATCTCCTGGTAAATGCGGGCGAAGGTCGATTCCGGCATCACGGCCTTGACGTCCTTCGGACGGCCGTCGGCGCCCCACATCTTGCCGCCCAGGCGGATCATGGCCGGCATCGACGCGTCAACGATGATATCGTTCGGCGAATGGAAGTTGGTGATGCCCTTGGCCGAGTCGACCATCGCCAGTTCCGGACGGTTGGCGTGGCAGGCATGCAAGTCCTTGAGGATTTCTTCCTTGTGCGATGCCGGCAGCTTTTCGATCTTTTCGTACAGGTTGACCATGCCGTTGTTGACGTTCACGCCCAGTTCCTCGAACGTCTTGGCGTGCTTGGCGAATGCATCCTTGTAGAAGATGCGCACGCAGTGGCCGAATACGATCGGGTGAGACACCTTCATCATGGTGGCTTTCACGTGCAGCGAGAACATCACGCCGGTCTTGTAGGCGTCGTCGAGCTGCTTTTCATAGAATTCCAGCAGCGCTTTCTTGCTCATGAACATGCTGTCGATGATTTCGCCTGCTTGCAGCGAGACCTTCGGTTTCAGCACGATGGTCTTGCCGCTGGCGGTCAGCAATTCCATCTTCACGTCGCGGGCCTTGTCCAGGGTCATGGACTTTTCGCCGTGGTAGAAGTCGCCATGGTGCATGTGCGACACGTGGGTGCGCGATGCCTGGCTCCATTCGCCCATCGAGTGCGGGTTTTTCTTCGCGTATTCCTTGACGGCCTTTGGCGCGCGGCGGTCCGAGTTGCCTTCACGCAGGACCGGGTTCACGGCCGAGCCGATGCACTTGCCATAACGGGCCTTCAGTGCTTTTTCCTCGTCGGTCTTGGCATCTTCCGGGTAGTCCGGCAGGTTGTAGCCGCGGCTTTGCAGTTCGCGCACGCAGGCGATCAGCTGCGACACGGAAGCGGAAATGTTCGGCAACTTGATGATGTTGGTTTCCGGCTTCAGGGTCAGCTGGCCCAGCTCGGCCAGGTTGTTCGGCACTTTCTGCTCGTCGGTCAGGTATTCCGGGAACTCGGCCAGCACACGTGCCGCCACCGAGATGTCGCTGGTCACGACATCCACGCCGGCCGGCGCGGTGAATTTCTGAACGATAGGCAGCAGCGAGTAGGTCGCCAGCAGTGGCGCCTCATCGGTCAGCGTGTAGATGATTTTGGAATTCTGGGTCATAGGTTTTCCCTCGTGTGCGGTCGAAGCCCGGGTGGTTGAACTTTCTCAGCTCTTTCAGCTTTCTTCAGTCTGGACACAGCTTTTTGCTGGAGCAGCGAGATTTTAGCAGATGGAATAACGTTCTACACTATGCAACTTGTATGTCTTATATAAGTTATATGTCTGTTGTATTGCTGCACTGCGGCAAGGTGCGCTGGAGTTGTGTTACTATACGGTTTGCAAGTCGCCGCATGCCGGCGGCTTTTTTATTTTCCGGCTTAAATTTGCAACGTTGTTGGAAGTACCATGACTGTCGAAGTAAAAAACTTCAGGGAAGCCTGCGCCCTGGTTGCACGCGTGTGGAGCGAATCCGCGGGATTTTTCAAGAGTGTGGAAGTGTGGCTGCTGGTGCTGGTGGCGGTGGCCATGGTGGCGGGCGTGTTCTTCGCCTTCATGCTGGACCCGCGCGGGCTGCTGGCCTTTGGCTTCGTGCTGGCCTACCTGGTGGGACGCCCCGTGCTGCACGCCAGGGGCATCCTCAAATGGCCTTTCCTCTGAAAGGCATTCCGCTGGCGTTATGACAGCCGGCCGTAGGTCAGGAATGCCCAGGCCGCGGCGATGACCACCATGCCGGCCACGGTCATGCAGGTCCACGTGAAGAAGCACGCGGACAGCACGGTGGCCTGCAACACGCGCTCGAACAGGAAGCCCAGCCCGAAATCGAATGTGGCCAGCACGGTCCAGCGGCGCAGGTAGACGGGCAGGTAGCGGCTCATGTACTTGTTGTGCTGCAGCGCCGCGTGCCGTTCGAACAGGTTGCGCGCCGCGCTGACGTCGCGGAACAGCCAGTCGAAAAACATGAACCGGTAGAGCAGGGTGCGGAACGGCAGCAGCGGCTGCGCCGGCGTCGCAGTTTCCGGCGCGGACGCCGGTTCAGGTTGACCTGGTTGCAATGGTTGATTCGCCATGGGCACCTCCGATGGAGCCATGATGACTGAACTTGCAATCGTGCGCCACTCTGGACGTGTTGCCCGGGCAGTCAGACTGTTGCGCACCTGCCAAAAATCAACAACGCCGGACGGTGAAACCGGCCTTTACAGGTTCAGCGTCATGATGCGGGGGCAATGGTCGCTGGTCTCGATGGCCTGGCCCGGCTCACTGGCGACGGCCACCTTGCGCGAGCCAAACGTGGCGGCGGCCTGACGCGCCTTCAGCGCCGCGCTCAGGACAATGTGGTCCAGCCCCGTGAAGCCCTTGCAGCCGCTGTCGGCGCCGGTCAGCGGCACCTGGAACAGGGCCGGCTTGCCATCGGAAATTTCCTGCCACAGGTAGCGGGTCGCCACGTAGCCCTGCGCGTCGCGCGGGTTGGGGCCGGCCGGGTCGCTGCCATCGCTGCGCACCTGCGCGGGCGGCACGGCTTCCGCCGCTTCTTCGTCGATGCGGCGGTTGAAGTCGCCAAGCAGTACAAAACGCGGGCTCTTCGCGTCGACCGCCTCGATCCACTCTTCCAGCGCCGGCACCTGGCGGTTCAGCACGCGGCACGCGTCATCCTTGTCGTCGAGCATGCGCGGCTGGTATGGGCCGTTCGGCTTCAGGTTGGCGCACGCCGCCTTCAAATGCACGTTCATGAACGTCACCGGCTGGCCGTTGATGGCCAGTTCCAGCGCCAGCCCCGGACGCACGCTGCGCACGTTGGCGGGATTGGCCGGATCTTCCTTGACGGCCAGTTCCGCGCGCGCCGTGCACTGGCCGGGCTTTTGCGTGACGGCCTTGTTCCAGGCAAAGGCCACGGTCTGGAACGCATTGTGCGGGGCATGGCACACCTCGAACGTGGCGGCGTGCCTGCCCAGCACTTCGCGCACCGCCAAGCTGGACTTGACTTCCTGGAACGCGATGACTTGCACGCCTTCGTTTTCAATCAGGTTGGCGATGGTGGCGCGCAAGCCATCGAGTTTCTTGCGGTAATTCGCGACGGTGATGGCGTCGGCAGGATTGCGCCCCTTGTAGGCGTTGCATGGCGCGATCTGCATGGCCGGCACGGCGCCGCCGGCAAACGTGTCGATGGCCGCTTCGCAGCGCCTGGCCGCGGCGATGGCTTCCGGCGACGGCGTGCTTTCGCCTTTGTTGCGGCGCGGCCGGGTATCGCACCATTCGACCGCCGTGCACATCGCCAGGTGCGACTGGAAATCGGCCTCGGCGCCGGCCCATGCCACGTTGAACGAGGCGACGCCGACCGGCACCGGCGTGGGCGCGGGGACGGACAGGCTGTCGGTGGTGGCGCAGCCTGCGGTCAGGGACAGCAGGGCCAGGGCGGAAAGGCGGAGTTTCATGGGTTTCGCAGGGAAAGCAGGACAAGTCTGGCACGATATCACAGCGCGGGCCGGGCGGCAGCCTCCAGGCGCCCGACCAGGAAATCCACGAAGGCGCGCACCCGCAGCGACAGGTGGCGCGCATGCGGGTACAGCAGGATGAAGGGGCGCGACGTGCCACCGTGTTCCGGCAACAGTTCCACCAGGTCGCCGCGCCGCAAGTCGTGTTCGACCATGAAGCGGTAGGTTTGCGCCAGCCCCGCGCCGGCCCGCGCCAGCGTGACGATGCCCATGAAGTCTTCCATGCATGCCAGGCCGCCGTGCGTGGCAATGCCGGTTTCCGCGCCGTCGCGCATGAAGGTCCAAGGTATGTGCTTGCCGGTGCTGGGCAGCTCGAACTGGATGCATTCGTGGCGCGCCAGCTCGTCCGGCGTGCGCGGACGGCCCGCGCGCTTCAGGTAGGCGGGCGAGCCGACCACCACCAGTTCGGCGTCTTCCAGCTTGCGCGCCACCAGCGTGGAATCCTGCGGCATGCGGCCGCGGATGGCCAGGTCATAGCCCTCGTCGGCAAAGTCGATGTTGCGGTTACTGATGTGGATGTCGACCGTGACGTGCGGATAGCGCGCGCGGAATTCGTCCAGCAGCGGCAGCAGCCGGTGGTGCGCATACGGCGTAGGGGCGCTGATGCGCAGCGGCCCGGCCGGCATCGACTGGCTGCCCGTGACTTGCCGCTCCGCCTCGGCCAACTGGTTCAGGGCTTCGCGGCACTGTTCGAAATACACCTTGCCGCCGTCGGTCAGGCGGATTTGCCGCGTGGTGCGTACGAACAGGCGCACTCCCAGCCGCTGTTCCAGCCGCGCCACCGAACGGCTGACGGCGGCCGGCGTCACCCCGGCCGCGACCGCCGCGGCGGTAAAGCCGCCCAGTTCCGCCGCCAGGCAAAACAATTCAATGCTGCCCAACAGGATGTCGTCGAACTGGCGCTGCATGGTGTCCCCGTCAATAATGGTGATTCGTTACATGATGTATCAATTATCTTGCCACGGTGTCGGTTTATCAACTCCTGGTCAATAAGTATAGTGCCTCGCATGGCGGTGCACTGGTCGCCCCGCCGGCAACCCACTATGGAGAAACGCATGAATGCATCGAAAAAAACCGTCATCGTCACCGGCGCGTCGAGCGGTATCGGCTTTGCCATCGCCAGGGCTTACCTGGAGCGCGGCGACAACGTGGTCGGCAATGCCCGCACCCTGGCGCGGCTGGACGCGGCGGCCGACCGGCTGGGGCAGCCCGCCAATTTCATTCCGGTGGCCGGCGACATCGCGCAGCCGGCCACCGCGCGGGCGCTGCTGGAGCGTGCCGTGCAGGCGTTCGGCAAGGTCGACATCCTGGTCAACAATGCGGGCATTTTCCTGCCCAAGCCGATCACCGAGTACACGGAAGACGATGTCGACGCCATCGTCGGCACCAACCTGAAAGGCATGTTTTACCCGACGCAGGCGGTGGCCGCGCACATGGCCGCCAACAAGTCGGGCCACATCGTCAACATCACCGCCAGCATCGCCATGCAGCCGACCGCGAAGGTGCCGGCGCTGTTGCCGGTGCTGATCAAGGGCGGCTTGAACCACGCGACCCGCGCGCTGGCGCTGGAATTGGCGCCGTCGAACGTCAAGGTCAACGCGGTGGCGCCCGGCATCATTGAAACGCCGATGCATGGCAAGGATGAAGCGACGCGCAATTTCCTGAAAGGCTTGAATCCGACCGGCACCATCGGCGCGGTGCGCGACGTGGTCGACGCGGTGCTCTACCTGACGGATTCGCACTTCACCAGCGGCGCCGTGCTCAATGTCGACGACGGCGGCGCGAGCGGCACGTGGTAAGCCGCTATAGATGAGGGGACCACCATGCCATACGTACATATCCGCGTGACGCGGGAAGGCGTCACGCCGGAACAGAAACTGCAATTGATCGAAGGCGCCACGGACTTGCTGCAGCGCGTGCTGAACAAGAATCCCGCCACCACCTTCGTCATCATCGATGAGGTGGACATGGATAACTGGGGCGTGAACCGGCAAAACGTCACCACCCTGCGGCAGCGGGAAGCGGAGGCTCGGCCTTGACCACGGCGCCGGCGGCGCCGGCAATGGCGCCTTTGCCGGCGCGTGGCCTGCTCAGTCCAGCGCCACCACCCGGTCGCCGGGGCCGGCCTCGCAGCCGTCGGCGATCGGTTGCCAGCCGTGGCGTACCACGATCTGGCGCTCGTTGTGGCAAATTTCCACGCGCTCGCCGCCCGGCACGCGCTGGCGCATGAAGCTTTCCAGTGACGCGGGCAGGCTGACGCGCAGTTGCAGCGCGTCGCGGTCTTCAATCGGGTGGTCGTCCACGTGCAGCAGCGGCACGAACGTGGGCAGCCACATCAGCAGGCGCGATCCGACCGGCACCGGGTCCGGCGCGTAGCGCTGTTCGCGCAGCCAGTCCTGGGCGCGGGCGCGCAAGTCCGGGCCCGCCGCCATGCCGGACCACGCCACGGCCAGCATTTCCGCCACCCACTGGTTGCAATTCTGGTACCGCAGGCTGTAGGCATACGCGTTGGCGCTGTATTGCGCGGCCAGCAAGCCCAATGCGCGTTCGCCGTCCAGCAGCGCGGGGCGCACCGTGTCGGCCGCCGCGCGCGGCAGGCGCAGCGCCGAGATATAGCCGAGCGAGGGATTGTCGGTGCCCATGATGAAGCCCGCCACACCCTGGTCGAAGATGCGCGGCCGGCCTTCGTCGCACGCGTAATACAGCTGGCGCGCCGACCAGCTGCCGGCCGTGGAGCGCCACGCCAGCGCCGCGTGCGAATAGCGGATGCCGAAGCGAGACAAATCCAGGCCGGAGCGGCTGACCAGCGCGATATCGCTGTCGCCGGCCGACAATTCCTGCCGCACGATGGCGGCAAATCGCAACAGCCGGCTTTCCTCGGCCACCGTCAGCGACGGGTCGCGGTCGCAAAAGCGCGACATGCCGGCGTTGGCGGAACTCGCGGAATTGGGGGCATAGGCGGCTGCCTGCGCGGCGCCGCCGGCCAGGGCCATTGCCGCCGCCGCGGCGGCAATGGCGCACCGCATGGCGGATCGGGCCGCGGCCCGGCGCGGTTCCGGGGCTGGTTCCGCCGCCGCCGCATGTGGCGGCGCTGGCGGCGCCATGGTCACAGCGTTACTTTGCGCGACGCGAGTTCGCCATAGACGTCATCGGCAACGGCCAGGAAGAACGCTTCGCGCGTGTCGGCGCGGGCGAATTCCACGCCGAATTCCAGGTTTTTCGCGTAGATGTCGTCGCCCTTGGCCAGGTGCGAGCGGTCGAACGCTTTTTGCGGCAGGGTCAGCACGAATGCGCCGGTGTCGGCCTGCAGCGTCACGCGCGTCATGCCTTTCTGGTCCGGCGCCTGGGCAATGTCGATGATGTGGTAGGCGCCATCGGCCACCCGGTTCTTGCCGCCGGACGAACTGTTGCTCGACGCGCTGATGGAATCGGAGACGCTGCCGCTGGAGGCGGAACCGGCGCTGGACGCCGAGGATGTGCTGTCGGCGCTGGCATTGACGGCGAAGGCCAGGGCGCCGGCGAGGCACAACAGGCGCAGGGAAATGGATTTACGCATAGACGGTCCTTGGTGATGAAAGCTCATGATGGACTCGATCATAGCGCATGACGGCCGAATATTGTACTCATGCAATTGTTGCCACACCCTGGGGCCAGGCGTGCATTCGTGCATTTCTTCCCCATTCCAAACCGGAATCGCCACGGAAGGGCAGCGCAAGCTTTATGGTGGCTGGGTCGGCGCCAGGCCAGGTGCGATGACCTTGCCGACGGCGCCGCCCGGCGCGCGAGCCGCGAATGCGGGCTTCCTGCGGAGTGGGGGCGGCGCGGGGGCGAGGCCGGGAATGCATGATCGCACGCCTGACCCCAGGGTGGGGTTAGCGCTGGCGGGTGGGGTCTTTGTCGGAGTGCTGGTTGCCGAGGCGTTCGCCGGACTGGTTGCCGTCCTGGCCATGGTCCTGGTCCTGGGCCTGGTCGAAGTCCTGGCCCTGGCGGTTGTTGCGCTCGCCGGTGTGCTGGCGGTTGCCGAGGCCTTCGCGCTGGGCGCTTTGCTGCGCGCCTTGCCGGGTGGTCTGGCGGGCATCGGTGCGCTGTTCCTCGCGCACGCCGTCGTCGTCGCGTTCCTCGAACAGGTCGTTGCGCTGGTAGGTTTCCGTGCCGCCGCCCGATTGGCGGTTGCCCTGGTCCTGGGTGCTTTGGCGCGACTGGCCCTGGCCTACGCCTTGATTGATGCCCTGGCCGTTGTTGGCGCCTTCGGTGCCGGAAGGCGTGCCCTGGATGCCGTCCTGGGTCTGGCTGTTGCCGACCGATTGTCCGGATTGTCCGCCATGTTGCTGATTTTGAGCCATGATAGTCTCCTGGAAATATGCCGGACCATCCCGGCGTGTCCATGCTAGGCCCAGGTTGGGGGCGGCGCTGTAGGCGCACGCCCCGGCGTGCTGTAGGTCAGCGCGCGAAATGCGCCTCGATTTCCTCCAGCGTCTTGCCTTTTGTTTCCGGCAACAGGAAGGCCGCCGCCAGGAAATACACCACGGTGCACGCCGCGCCATAGAAAAACATCGTGGAATAGCCATGCCGGCCCACGGTCGGCAGGAACACGGCGGCAATCACGGTGGACACGAACTGGTTGATCAACAGGGCAATACTCATGCCGTTCGAGCGTATCCGCGTCGGCATCAGTTCCGACAGCGCCAGCCACACGCACACGCCCGGCCCCACCGCGAAGCTCGCGACGAACAGGCAGATCGCCAGCGCCACCAGCCAGCCGTGCGACGCCGGCGGCACCGCGCCCACCGTGGCCTGCTCGATGCGCAGCGGCGCGCCGCGCGCGTCGGCCGGATCGGCGAACGGGTTGAGGTGCAGCTGGCGGAACAGTGCGCCGATCACGCTGTCCTGCTGCACTGTCGCGTCGCGCGTAACCGCCAGCGCCGGCTGCGCCGGGTCGTCGCTGCGCAGCGATTGCACATTGGTGAACGGGCCGTAGGCATAGGCCACCGTCAACTGCACGGGACCGGCGGCCGGCGGCATCCCCAGCGCCCGCAGGGTGGCGGCGTCGGCCCGCAGCGACAGGCCATCGTTGGCCACGGCCGCCTGCACCTGCGCCGTCACGTCGCGACGCGTGCTTTCCGCGCCACGGAACAGCAGCCCGGCCGCCACCAGCGCCACCACGATGCCGCCGCTGCCGAGCATCAGCAGGAACTTGCGGCCGCGCGTATCGACCAGCGCCACCGCCGCCACCGTCATCACGGCGTTCAGCACCTTCAATCCCACGTCCGCCATGTTGGCCGTGGCGCCCGGCAAGCCGGCCTGGTTCAGGATCGTCACCACGTACGCCAGGATGGAATTGATGCCGGTGGCCTGCGTGCAAGCCAGGATCAGGCACGCCAGCAGGAACGGCAGCACATAGCGGCGGCTCAGCAGCGGATCGGCGGCGCCCTTGCCCGGCGCGGCGGCTTTGGCGGCTCGGGTGCCTTGGGGCGCCGCCAGCGCCAGGGTGGCGCCGATGTCGCGCATTTCCGCGTCGGCTTCCTGCGGGCTGCGCGTGCGCAGCAGCGCCGCGCGCGCCTGTTCGATGCGGCCGCGGCGCGCCAGCCAGCGCGGCGACTCCGCCAGCAGCAGGCTGCCGGCCGTGAACACCGCGCCCGGCGCGAGGCACATCCAGAAGATGCGGCGCCAGGCCTGGTCCCTGGCGTCGAACAGGGCGGCTGCGCGCGCGCTGTCCGGCAGCGACTTTGCCGCTTCCACCGCGCTTTCCACGCCCTGCGCCTCGACATAGCCGATCACCGCGGCCGCCACCAGGCCGACCGTCAGCAACAGCTGGAACAGCGCGGCGCCGCGTCCGCGCTGGCGCGCATGCAGGCATTCGGCCAGGTACAGCGGGACCACTACGCCAATCAGGCCGCCGGATACCCCCTGCAGCAGGCGCCCCAGCAACAGCGCGGCATAGCCGTCGGACAGCGCGATCAGCGGGATGCTGGCGGTAAACAGGGCGCCGGCCAGCACCATGGCCCAGCGCCGCCCGATCGCGTCGGCCAGCGCGCCGGCAAACAGCGAGGACAGCACGGACCCCAGCAGCACCGCCGCCACGATGAACGACAATTGCTGCGCGCTCAAATGCCACGCCTGCGACGCGGTCGATTCCAGGTAGGGCAGGGCGCCGGCGATGATGCCGACGTCGATGCCATACAGCAGCCCGCCCATGCCGGCAATGAACAGCAGGTAGCGCATGGCCCAGGCGCGTGACGGGGACGCGGCGATGGGCGCCGCGGCTTCGGTTGGTGCGGTTTGCATGATGTCTCCTGGTTGTCGTTATCGTTGCACGGCGGCGCGCCGTGCCGGTCTTGCTATCCCGCAGCGCCGCGCAACCGCACCGCCTCGCCTTCGACGTGCACCGCCACCGGCCGCAACGCCCGGTCCAGCACCACGATGTCGGCCCAGGCGCCCGGTTCCAGCCGGCCCCGTTCTGATTCGGCCAGGTAATCGGCCGGGTAGCGCGACAGCCGGTTCGATGCGTCGGCCAGGTCCAGCCCCAGCCCGACGAAATTGCGCAGCGCCTGGTCCATCGTCAGCACGCTGCCGGCCAGCGACCCGGTCGCGAGCCGCACGCAGCCCTGGCATTTGAAGACGCGCTGCGTGCCCAGCGCATACTCGCCGTCCGGCATGCCGGTGGCGGAGGTGGCGTCGGTCACGCCATACAGGCGCGGAATCGCGCGCAGCGCGGCGCGGATCATGCCCGGCTGCACGTGCTGCAGGTCGGGGATGATTTCCGCGTATTCCGCGTGCGCCAGCGCGGCCGCCGCCATGCCCGGATCGTGGTGCCCGGCGCCCGTCATGCCGTTGTACAGGTGTGTGAAGCCGGCGGCGCCGGCCTCCAGCGCCGCCACGCCGTCGTCGTAGCTGCCGGCGCTGTGGCCGATCTGCACGCGGATCCCCATGTCGCGCAGCGCTGGAATCAGCGCAAGGTGGCCCGGCACTTCCGGCGCCATGGTCAGCACTCGGATCGGCGCGATCGCGTGCAGCGCGCGCACCTGTTCCAGGCTGGCCACCACCACGTCGGGCGGCTGCGCGCCGAGGCGGTGGATGTTCAGGAACGGTCCTTCCAGGTGCACGCCCAGCATGCGCGCGCCGCCCGCGGGCCGTTCGGCGATTACGCCGGCCAGCCCTGCCAGCGCGCGCCGGATCGCCGGCTCGCGCGCCGTCAAGGTGGTGCCCAGCAGCGACGTGGTGCCGTGCCGCGCATGGGTGCGGGCCACCACGGCGCCGGCGTCGCCGCCTTCCATGATGTCGGTGCCGGCCGCGCCGTGCACATGCAGGTCGATAAAGCCGGGCACGATGGCCGGCGCGCCGTCCCTGGCGGTGGCGGCGGCGTCGTACCGGATGGAACGGATGCGCTGGTCAAAGGCGATCGTGCCATCGACCCAGCCGCCCGGAGTAAGGATTCTTCCGCTTAACGAATTCAACACAACGCTTCAATCCGCAATGAGTAACTCGATGCCGGCCCGCAGCAACCCTTCGCGGTACTCGGGGCTGATGGCGGCATCGGTGATGACGGTATGGACGCGGTCCAGCTGCACGATACGGTGCAGGCTGACCCGCCCGAACTTGGAGGCGTCGGTCAGCACGATGACCTTGCGCGAACGCTCCACCATCTTGTGGTTCAGGCTTGCCTCCGCCTCATGGTGGGTGGTGACGCCGAATTGCAGGTCGAAGCCGTCGACGCCGAGGAACAGCTTGTCGAAGCTGTAGGCCTGCAGGCAGGCCTCGGCCTGGCTGCCCTGGATCGACAGCGATTTCTTGTGCAGCAGGCCGCCGGTGAGGATCAGGTCCACGCCCGGCGCGTCCTGCAATTCCCAGGCGATGTTCAAGCCGTTGGTGGCCACGGTGATGTCATCGGCGCCGCGCAGGTGGCGCGCCAGCGAGATCGTGGTGGTGCCGGAATCGATGACGATATTGTCGCCCGGCCGCACCAGGCTGGCCGCCAGCGCGCCGATGCGCTCCTTCTGTTCATGGTTGATCGCATCCTTCTGGCGTACGCTGTGTTCCGGCGGCGGCGTGCGGGCCAGCAGTGCGCCGCCGTGGCTGCGCGTGACCAGCCCCTGCGACTCGAGCGCGGTCAAGTCGCTGCGGATGGTCACGGCGGATACCCCGAACTGTTCGACCATGTCGGTGACTTGCACCGAACCCTGGCGGGCCAGGATTTGCAGGATCGCTTCGCGGCGTTGGCTGGTATTGCGCATGGTGGGCTCTGTCGGCTGTGGCTGAAAAAACGGCAGCTTAACAGATTGCCGCGGTGGCGCCTGCGGCGGCCTGCGCCGCACCGGCCAATGGCCGCGCATGGCCCGCATGGTTGCGGTTGCAGGCGCGCGCATATTGCGCCAGCACGCGGCCCACCTTGTGTTCCAGCAGGGCGGCGGGGCGGTTGTCCAGCTGCCCCTGCAGCACTTCCAGGTATTGTTCCGGCAAATGCTGCGACAGCAGCGGCAGCGGAATCGCCACGCCGTCAAGGTTGGCCAGCAGGCGCGCCGCCGCCTGCGCAACGTCCGGCTCGCCCCAGTAATACCGGCAGCGGTCCGACAGCGCATAGCGGCGCAGCAGCCGCTGTTCCACGCCATTGCCGTGATAGTGCTTGCGCCAGTGCTGCGGCTTGTCCAGCATGGTGTCCTCCAGGATGCGCATCAGGTTCGAGCATTGCGCTTTCGGTACCAGTTCGCTTTCGATCTGTTCCAGCGCATACAGGCCTTCGCGCAGGGCAAACGTGGCGGCCGGGCCGACCTTCAAAATCGCGAAGTGGTCGCGCACCATGTCGTGCAGCGCGCTTTCGCGCTGGTAATCGGTGGAATGCGCCTCGAACACCAGGCCGGGCTGGCCCGCCACGAAATCGGACAGGCGCGCGGCTTGCGCCGCGTCGTAGTGCTGGATCGCGCTGTGGTCGAAGTCCACGCCCGGCTGCACCACCATGGCGATCACGCGGCGCCACGCATCGCGCAGCCCGAGCGCCAGGAAGGCGCGGCGGTGCACGTCCAGCGTGGTGCGGGCGGCTTCCGGGTCGGTCACGGCCAGCGCCTGCGCCAGCGACGCTTCGCCGCCCGGCACCGGCACCTCGGTGCCGATCACGTAGACCGGCGGCGGCAGGCCGGCGGCGGCGGCCGCCGCTTCGGCCGCCACGCACAGCCGCGCCGAGCGCTCGGCCACGGTGTCGTCGGGAAGCCGCGGCGGGTCGTCCGCACAGCGCATGCTGCAATCGAGGTGAATCTTGTGGAAGCCGGCTGCCGCGTAGGCGGCCACCAGCACTTGCGCATGCTCCATGGCGGTTGCGGCGTCCAGGTGCTGCCATGCGTTCGGCCCGAGGTGATCGCCTCCCAGCACCAGCCGCTCCGGCGGGAACGCTGCTTCACGCGCCAGTGCCTGCACGTAATCGCGGAATTGCGGCGGCGTCATGCCAGTGTAGCCGCCAAACTGGTCTACCTGGTTCGAGGTCGCTTCCACCAGCAGCACGGTATCGTACTGCAGCGCAGTGCGCATGGCCGCGCGCAACACCACGGGGTGGCTGCAGCATACGCTGTACAGGCCGACGGCGTCGCCGCGGCGGTGCGCCTGGACGATCTGCTGGACGGGGGACAAGGTGTCGGTGTGGGTCATGGTGTCAAAAGATCGAAGTCATGGTTTGCTGGCGCGCCAGCAGCGCCGCGGCGCGCGCGCCCCCCCCGGCGCCGACCCGCGGCCGCCAGAAAGGC
>CBIHOX010000156.1:0-14044 GCA_966211685.1 uncultured Pseudoduganella sp. | reverse complement strand
ACGGCGCGCTTGGCCTTGGCCTGGCCCACCACGTGTTTGTCGAGTTCGCCGACGATTTCTTGTGGAGTCATGTTCATGATGCGGTCCCGTCCAGCGTTTCAATGATGTGCGACAGATTCGTATAAATGCACAGCTCGCCGGCGATGGTCAGCGATTTTTTCACGATGTCAGCCGGGCTCAGGTCGGTGTTTTCATACAGCGCCTTGGCGGCCGACTGCGCATAGCTGCCGCCCGAACCAATCGCGCCGATGCCGTCTTCCGGCTCCAGCACGTCGCCATTGCCGGTGATGACCAGGGTCGATTGCGCATCGGCCACCAGCAGCATGGCTTCCAGGCGGCGCAGCACGCGGTCGGTGCGCCAATCCTTGGCCAGTTCGACCGAGGCGCGCAGCAGGTTGCCCTGGTGTTTTTCCAGCTTGGCTTCGAAACGGTCCAGCAGGGTGAAGGCGTCGGCGGTGCCGCCGGCAAAGCCGCACAGGACCTTGCCCTGGTACAGCTTGCGCACTTTGCGCGCGGAGCCTTTCATGACGATGTTGCCCAGCGTGACCTGGCCGTCGCCGCCCAGGGCCACCTGGTTACCGCGGCGCACGCTCAGGATGGTGGTGCCGTGAAATTGTTCCATTGTAAACCTCAAAGTAAGGGCGCGAAGATCGATGCGATGGCGCGCCAGCCGTGCAAATGGGGTTCAAGCAGGAAATTGCAAGGTGTTTAAGGTACGGCAAGAACGGGACTTAATATTTGTGGGCAAAAATCCGCCCAAGGGCAGTGTAGCCCAAGAGCCGCATCAGCGCCGCCACCAGGTGATTGACTTCGCGGAATGCGACGCGGCGGCGGACCGGTTCCGGCGCCGGCCTGGTTGCAGCGGCTGGCGATCCAGCGGCTGGCGAACCAGCGGCTGGCGTCCCCTCGGCCGGCGTTACAATGGCTGGCGCCCCAGCGGCTGGCGCAGCGGCGGCCTGGGCCTCGTCCGCGGCCTGGCCTGGTGTCGGCGCTTGCGCCAGCGCCTGCAAGTGCGACAGCAACTGGCTGGCGGCCCCGAATTCCATGCGCGCCAGGTGCGTGCAATCGAACACCAGCGCGTCACTGTGCTGCGCATAGGCCGTGATGGCCGCCAGCAGCGGCGCAATATCGCCTTCGATGACGGCCGGCAGCATGAAGCGGTCGGATGGCGCGGCCGCCGGCTCGCGCGCCGCGCTTTCCACCCGCTGCGGCGCGGTGAATGACGGCGGCGACACTTCGAAGGTCACGCAATAATCCATGCTGGTTTCTTCGAAATCCTTTTCCCGGTTCAGCAATTGCAGCAATTCCAGCAACAGCAGCCAGGTGGCGGCGCCATCGTCCTTGCGCCCGACGCAAACGTAGCCGCGCAACAGTTTCACGAGTTCGTCGGCCGCCACCACGATCAATTCGCGCCTGGCCGCCACCAGCGCCTGCAGGTGGTGCAGCAAGACCGCGCAGCCGGCGTCGTCGCAGGCGGTGATGGCGCTGAAGTCCAGCCGCAGCGCGGGGGCGTCGGCCGCCTGGGCGCGCCACTGTTCCAGCGGCGCCGCGCTGCGCGCATCGAGCAGGGCGCCAAACACGTGGCTGGGAACGATGCCGCTGTAGGCGGGGGCGGCCGCGGGAGCCGGCGCCTGCAGGCCACGCCAAGGCGGCGGCGACGTTTCAAAGGTGCTGGCGTAATCGATCGACAGGTTGTCGAACGCTTCCTGCTGCCCGGTCGCCTGGTACAGGTCGAACAGCAGCCACCATGCGGTGCGGTCTTGCCGCGCGCCTTCGCCGGCCGCGTCGGCAATGGCCCCGGCCAGCAGGTGGCCGGCCACGTCGGCCTGGCCATTGGCGTACAGCACGGCGCTTTCATCGATGACGGGAGCGGTGGCGGCGGCCGGCGCCGGGGCCGGCATTTCGTCGTCGGCCAGCAACAGCGTGGTGGGGCCGTCCAGCAGGGGCAGGGTGGCAGGATTGTCGCTGGCGGCCTGCGGTACGCGCGGCCGTGGCGGCGGTGTCCAGGCCGGTTCAGTATCGTTGAAGATGTCCGCTTCCATGGCCGCTTCGATGGCGTCGATCTTCAGTGCGGTGGCGCGCGCAATATCGCGCTGCAGCTTCGCGTGGGCTTGCTGGCGCTGCAATTCACTGTCGGCAGCCAGCCGTGCGGCAGCATCCTCGCTGTCGGCATTGGCGGCATCCTTGCCTTTTTTAAAAAGTGAAAACAGGCCCACGGCACTCCTCGCTGAATGGTAGTTAGTGTAGCCCAGGAGCAAGCCCGATCTGTGGCCTGGCGCACGCAGAAATAAAAAAAGCATGCGGCCTGCATGCTTTTTTGGGGTAGGCGTTCCTGTCCGGCGCGCGGCCGGCCATCGGTGCGCCAGGACGACGTTCAGTCGCCGTACAGCTTTTGCTTCAGTTCGCGGCGCTGCTGCGCTTCCAGCGACAAGGTGGCGGTCGGGCGGGCGATCAGGCGGGGAATGCCGATCGGCTCGCCCGTCTCTTCGCAATAGCCATACTCGTTGTTGTCGATGGCCACGATGGACTGTTGCACTTTTTTCAGCAACTTGCGTTCGCGGTCGCGCGTACGCAATTCCAGTGCATGTTCTTCCTCGATGGTGGCGCGGTCAGCCGGGTCCGGCACGAGCACGGTTTCGCGCAAGTGTTCGGTCGTTTCGCCGGCATTCTTCAGCAACTCTTTCTCCAATGCCTGCAACTTGGCCTTGAAGAACGCCATTTGTGCCGGGTTCATGTAATCGGCGTCGCTCATCTTCAGAATCTCTTCTTCGGTGAGGATGCGTTCTTCGCTGGCGGCAGGGGTTTTATTAGTTTTAGTCATCACTTCACTTACCTTCGATACGACAGAGTTTTCAAATTTCAGTTGATGCGGCCTAGCCAACAACTGTACCGGCACGTAACTTGCTAACCGGCACCCCACAAAACCCGGTTAGTTTATACCAAACATTGTTCCAATCCGCGAACAAAAACGTCTTTCGGTAGATTTTTGCCAATAAACACCATTTTGCTGCCACGAGTGTCGTTTGGACCCCATTTCGCACCCAGGTCGCTGCCCATAATCTGGTGCACGCCCTGGAACACAACCTTGCGATCGGCCCCATCCATGAACAATACGCCTTTGTAACGCAACATGCGAGGACCGTACACATTGATGAGTCCGCCCAGGAATTCATCGAGTTTGGCGCTGTCGAATGGACGCTCGCTCTTGAACACAAAGGCTGCAATCTCGTCAGTATGGTGCGAATAGTGATGATCGTGCGCATGATTGCAATGCTCGCCGTGTTCATGGTCGTGGCCGCAGTGGGCGTGGTCATGATCATGGTCGTGGTCGTGCTCTTCGGCAGCGAGGAAATCCGGATCGATTTCCAGCTTTTCATTGAGGTTGAAGCCTTTTAAATCCAGCACTTCCCTGATGTCGACCTTGCCGAAATCCGAGGTCGCGATCGGTGCGCGCGGGTTGATGCGCTTGATGCGGGCCGTCAGCGCGGCCAGGTTTTCCGGCGTGACCAGGTCGGTTTTCGACAACAGCAGCTTGTCGGCAAACCCCACTTGGCGCTGCGCTTCTTCATTGTCGTCCAGTTGCTTCATCGCATGGCGCGCATCGACCACGGTGACCACCGCGTCCAGCATATAGCTGGCGCCGACTTTTTCATCGACAAAGAACGTTTGCGCCACGGGACCGGGATTGGCCAGGCCGGTGGTTTCAATCACCACGCGGTCGAAGGCAATCTCGCCGGCTTCGCGCTTGGCCGCCAGGCTGTCCAGCGCAACGATCAAATCGCCGCGTACGGTGCAGCAGATGCAGCCATTGTTCATTTCAACGATTTGCTCCTGGCTGTCCTGAACGAGGATTTCGTTGTCGATATTTTCCTGGCCGAATTCATTTTCAATCACGGCGATTTTCATGCCGTGGTTTTCTTGCAGGATACGGTTTAACAGCGTTGTTTTGCCTGCGCCGAGAAAGCCCGTGAGGATGGTGGTCGGAATCAGGTTCATGGTCGTCAGCGTGCCAGTTAGGGTGGGGGCCGCCAGGCGGGCCCGGGAATCGGGGGATTATGCCGGAATTTCACGACAGCGGCCAAATCGCTGATTGATATGAAGCATCGCTTACCACACAGCATTTCACTGCCTGGGGCCAGGCACCGAAATGTCGAGTAGATCGGACCACTCCCAGGTGCCAGGCACCGAAATGTCGACTACCAGGGCCAGGCGCCGAAATGTCCCAGGGCCAGGCACCGAAATGTCGAGTAGATCGATGTGGCAGAGAATTATTTGAGCTTGGCGCGCGGGTGGGCCGCGTCGTAGACCTTGGCCAGGTGCTGGAAATCGAGCGCCGTATACACCTGGGTGGACGTGATACTGGCGTGGCCCAGCATGTCCTGCACGGCGCGCAAGTCGCCGGACGATTGCAGCACGTGCGAAGCAAACGAGTGGCGCAGCATGTGCGGGTGCACGCTGGCCGGCGTGCCGGCTTTCAAGCCATGCGCCTTGAGCCGCAATTGCACCACGCGCGGCGATATCCGGGTGCCGCGCGTGGTCACGAACAGTGCATCGGATCCATCGGTGGGCGCCGGCCGCACGGCGAGCCAGGCGGCAATCGCATCGAGCGCCGCGCGCCCCACCGGCACGCGGCGCTGCTTGTTGCCCTTGCCGGTCACGATGACTTCGCCATTGCCGGCTTCCACCCAGCCCAGCGACGCCTTGCCCGGCAGCGCATCGAGCCCCGCCAGTTCCGATACCCGCAAGCCGCTGGAATACAACAGTTCGAACATCGCGCGGTTGCACAGGTCGGCCGCTTCGTCGCCGGCCGCCGCGGTATGGGCTTCGGCCGACACCAGGTGTACCGCGTCGTCGACCGACAGGGCTTTCGGCAACGGCTTGCCGCGCTTGGGCGCGCGCACGCCCTCGACCGGATTGGCCGCCAGGTGGACGTGTCCGCCGAGCCAGTTGAAAAAGCCGCGCCAGCCCGACAGTTTGCGGGCAATCGAGCGCGGATCGAGTGCTTTTGCGTGCAATTGCGCGGCAAAGCGGCGCACGTCGAAATGCGTGAGTTCCGGCCACGGTTTGTCGCCGGACAGCGCGATCAATTCCATCAGGTCGCGCCGGTAAGCGTCGACCGTGTGCGCGGACAGCTTGCGTTGCGTGCGCAGGAATTCCAGGTAGGCGCTGGCCCACCCATCCTTGCCGCGCGCGCTGTCCATGGATCAGGCCAGCAGTGGCAGCAGCGCCGTGCCGGCGGTTTCGCCGATGTGCACGAGGAAATCGGTGGCCATCAGCGACGTGAAGCGTTCGGAATCGGGCGAACCGAGGATCAGCAGGCCGAACGCGCCGGTCTTCGTGCCCGGCTTGCGCAACGGGATGATGACGGTCGATTGGATGGCGGCCGCCTCGTCGAGCCAGCGCACCGCTTCGAAATCGTTATTCGCGCCGCAATAAGGCGCCTGCAGGCTGTTGGCGAAGATGCGCGCATCGTCGGAGATGCCGCTGGCGTACCAGCCAGCGGCAAACGCGGGGGCCACGTTCCACAGGCGCACCGTCACTTGCGGCACGTGGAAATTCGATTTCAGGCTGTCGACCAGCACGCGCGGCATGTCGGCGTCATTGCGCACTTGCAGCAGGGCCTGGGTCCAGCCATGGAAACGGTTGGCGATGGCGGCGTTTTCATTGGCATGCCGAACCAGTTCCGACATGCGCAATTCCAGCGCTTTGTATTTGTCGCGCATCACTTCCATCTGGCGCTCCTGCAGCGAGACAGCGCGTCCGGTCAGCGGGCTGGACAGTTTAAATTCACCCAGCAAACTGGCATGTTCTTCAAAGAAATGCGGATGGTCGGTCAGGTATTGGGCAACGGCAGCGGAATCCAGGGTGGTGATCATCGTCGTACAAGTTCGGGAAGCTGGGCAACGCATCATTCTAACCGAGCCGTGGCGGCGCAGCCGAAACAAAAAAGGCGCCCCGGCATTTTTGAAGCCGGAGCGCCTGCGAGGCAGCGTGCCGCGGGTGGCGGCGCGCCGTCGGGAAGTGAGCGGGAGGGACCGCTCAGAACTCAGGAAATCAGAAACGGTGGCGCATGCCGATTTGCACGCCCTTGCTCGACATGCCAGGCTTGGCCGTGAAGCCGCCCGAGGCGCTGGCCGCGCCAATCGCGTACTGGCCATCGTTTTCGTTCTTGATGTAGGCGCCCACCAGGTACACGTCGGTACGCTTGGACAGGTTGTAGTCATAGCCCAGACCATACTGGGTGGCGTCGCTGGCGTCGGCGCGCTTGTCATCCTGGCGTACCACGGACGCCATCACGCGGCCCTGGCCCAGCTTGTAGTGGAAGCCGGCCTGGTAGCTGATCGCATCGAGGTTGAAGTTGCGCTTCAGGACCGCGTTGGTTTGCGACAGGACGAGAGGGCCTAAGCCTCCCGGCAGGCCGGAAATGCTTGGGCTTGCTGCGAGCTGGTCCATTGCAGCGCGGATGATCACGGAATTCGGGTTTTGCTGCTTGTGCGCGCCCAGGAACAGTTTCCATGGACCGGTGCTGTAGGAACCGGCCAGCGTGGTGGTCACCAGGCCTTTTTCGCCAACCTGGTCGGTGCCATAGTTGTAGCCCAGGCCCACGTCCCAGCCATTGGCCACATAGCGCACGTTGGCGCCCCAGGTGCGCTTGTCCATGCCGATGTAGCCGGATTTTTCAAAGCCGTACATGACCGCGGCCTTGAAGCCGTTTGGCGTTTCAATGCGGTATTGCACGGACTTGTCGGAACGGATCGAGACGCCGGCCGTCAGCAGGCCGCCGGTGCCGCCCACGATGCCGCCCCAGCCCGCTGCCGTGCCGGACTCGAACACGTCGCCTGCGGCCAGCACTTCATAGCCCGGCGTGTACATGCGGCCCAGCAGGATGGCGCCAGCCGGCGTCACCAGGCCCACCATCGAGGTGCGGTCGAACAGGGCGCCATTGATGTTGACGTTGTACTGCGGGTTAAGAGTCGACTGCAGCACAGGCAGCAGGGACGCTTTCAGCGCCGCAGCCGTGGCGGCTCCAGTAGGCCCCGGAATCGTGTAATTCAACCCCTCAGTCAGCGCCACAGTCTGGTTGCTCGACAGGTTGCCGGCCTTCTGCATGCCATTGTCCAGTTCCACCCGGGCTTCCAGGTTGAAGATGGCCTTGTACCCGCCGCCGATGTCTTCCGTGCCGCGGAATCCCAGGCGCGAGCCGTCGGCAATACCGCTGACCAGCTTGACCTTGGAATCGTTGCCGCCATTCTTGACGTACATGATGCCGGCGTCAGCAATACCGTAAATGGTGACGGACGATTGCGCCATGGCAGGCGCAGCGAAAACGGCGGCAATACCAGCTGCGAGTAACTTGGCCTTCATTAGGGGTCTCCGATCAATATTCTTTAATGGAAATAGTACGTGCGTTCTAATTCTTGACGGCTAGGATGACATCTATCGGCCGTGTTGTACAGGAAGCCATGTGGCTCGAACGGTCACAGTTGCAAAAAACACACAGCGACACAAAAAAAAGCCCCGGAACCAGTCCAGGGCTTGCGATCTGAAAGCGTGGCGCGATCAGAAATTGTGGTGGATACCCATCGAATAATGGTTTTGCGTCATGTCGATGGCGGAAACAGCCGTGGTTGGCGTTTTCTTGTGCGACAAGTCCAGGTAGACATAAGTGCGTGGCGACAGGCTGTATTCATAGCCGATCGAGGCCTGTTTGGTCTTGGCCACCAGGTCCGGGCTCTTCTGGCCGTAACCGAGCAACAGTTTGCCCGGGCCCATCGTGTAATTCAGGCCCAGCACCCACGAATCCATTTCCTCGTTCGGCTTGCCGGCGGCGATGAAGTTGCCCAGGTCTTGCTTGTTGTAGGTCGCCATCAGTTTCAGGCCGGGCATCGGACGCACATAACCGGCCACTTGCCACAGCTTGGCTTCGGTGGCGTTGCGTTCGGTGGCCATCATGACGGAATAGCGTGGCGCCGAGCCGGGTTCGGTGTACGTGGCGCTGACCGAATACGGATACGACGATGCCTGCGTGCCGGCCGGGAATTGCGGCGCCGCGGCAGTGCCCAGGCCGACGATGGCCGGGCCGCCGTTGTTTTCCTTGGTGCCCCAGGTGACGTTCAGCTGGAAGCCGTTGTAGACCGGGGTGTTATAGAAGATCGCGTTGGCGAAACGGTTACCCGAGTTGCCTGCCAGGCCCAGCGGATCGCTGCCGCTGCCTGGCAGCGACGTGCGGTAGCCGCCGACCTGCAGGTCGGTCTGGAAGCCGGCCACGTTGGGCAAGCCGCTCCATGGCTCGTACGCCGTGGTGGATTCCTGCAGCGCGGTCAGGCCGCGGCCCAGGCGCACGGTACCGAAATCGCCCTGCAGGCCGACACGGCTCTGGCCCTGGAACAGGGGACGGGTCACGCCTTCAATGGTGCCGGTGTCGGGCTCGAAACGGATTTCCAGCTGGAACAGCGCCTTCAGGCCGCTGCCCAGGTCTTCCTGGCCACGGAAGCCCAGTTTGTTGTTGTCGCGTTTGCCGATGGTGGTGGGGCTGGACACGCCGGGCGTGGTGTTGGTGGTTTTTGCGAAACCTGCGTCCAGGGTACCGTAAATGGTTACCGACGATTGCGCGTGAGCGGCGGAAAATGCCCCCAACAATGCCAGGGCCACCAATGATTTTTTCATTTGCTGTTCCTTTTCTAAGAAATCGTTCAACAATCCAAAAGCATAAAGTGCGGCGCCAGTGGCGCGCAGTTGGCCTAAACCTTAATTGCCGACTGCTATTTCGAGCTGCGGATTGGTCGATTATGACGGTTAGTATTGGTTGAAAGCCTATATGGCACAGCTTTCTGTTGTATTTTTGTAACGGCTGCTATTGTCCAACATTGCTGAAGTTTTATCCATATGCCCTTTCGGTTTGTAAATACGTAGTAGTACAGAGTAACGGCCGCAAGGTGATCGAATACTTGAGCAAGATCAAATACTTAAACTATTTTCCCGGCTCTGTTGTATGACGCGCCAATGCCACTTTGAGTAACATGGGAGTGGTGTGTGATTGTTGAAGTGTGGCAAGATCGATAAATGCGCCTGGCCGAATGGATTACTTTTTTCGGCGCGGAAGCTGCATCAACTGCGTTTTCTTGAATGAATCACATTAATAGTGGAACGATGGCAAATCGTGAAGAACTAGGAATGATCCGAGGGGCGCGCGCCGGTGATGCGGAATGCCAACTGGCATTAGGCAAACTGTATCTGTTTGGCGGCGTCAGCCTGCCGCAAAGCCAGCCGACCGCGCTGCATTGGCTCAACCGCGCCGCCTTGCAGGGGCGCGACGAAGCCTGGCGCCTGATCGGCCGTTACGTGGGCTATGAACACGCCCGCAAGAATCCCGGCATGCTGCCGTGGTACGAACGCGCCTGGGATGCCGGCGTGACGCAGGCCGGCCTGGTGCTGGCGCAACTGGTGTTGCTCGCGCCGGAAGCCGTCAGCGCCGGCCTGCATGCGAAAGCCATGCAGGGGCTCGAAACCGCCGCGCGTGCCGGCCTGCCCGAGGCGGTGCGCCTGTTGGCGCAACAGCGCCAGCAGGCGCGCGCATCCGGCACATCGGGCGCATCCGCAACGTCGGGCGCGGCGGGTACATGGGGCGTTGCGGGCGCGCCGGCCGCGCGGACGGCGCCGCCGGCGGTGCCCGGCGACAGTCCGGCCCATCCTGGCGCGCTGGCCTGGGCGTGGGAACGCCTGCCGCGCGCCGACTTCCTGGCGCAGGCCTTGCCGCTGGCACGGCAGCTGGTGCAGGACGCCCCGCACGATGCGGAAGCGGCGCGGGCGTGCGGCTGGCAGCCGGCGCCGGACCAGGTGCAATTGCTGGCGCGCTGTGCGCAGGCCATGGCGGAGTCCGACGAAGCCGGCCATGACGCGGGCGAGGGCGCGCGCCAGGCGGAGCGGCAGCGTTATTGCGAACTGGCCGCCTATGGCGGCGACCGCGGCGCCCAGTTGACGCTGGGGTTGTGGTTTGCCCGCATGACGTGCGACGGCGCCCGCGTGTCCGACGGCATTGCCGCCGCCAACTTCAAGCGCGCGATCCGCTGGCTGACGCAGGCGGGCGAACAGGGCCTGGCCGACGCGTGGTTCGCGCTGTCGCGCATCTACATCAAACCGGAATTTTCCCAGCGCAGCGTGGCCGAGGCGCAGGCGTGCCTGGAGCGCGCCGCCGGCATGGGCCACAGCGCGGCCCAGCTCGAATGCGGCATCCATGCGTGGCGCGCGCGGCGCGGCGATGAACAAAACGATGTGCGGGCCGTGTACTGGCTGCAGCAGGCCGCCGCCCAGGGCGCCGCCGAAGCGGCTGCCGCATTGCAGCGCATTGCACCGGAAACGCCCGATGCGGCGGCATGGACCGCCGGCTTGCCGGATATGCGCGGGTGGCAGCACAGCCAGCCGCTGCTGGCGGCCCGCGTCGAGCTGGCGCAATTGTTCGGCTTGACGCGCGCCGAAGCGCTGTTGCTCGATATCGGTGCGGCCGACCAGGGCCATTGCCTGGCGGTCGACATCCGCGCCAGTTATGGCCGCAGCAAGCGCCGCCTGGTGCTGGTGCGCACGGCCCAGCAGCGCCAGGCGCTGGACCGCATCACGCGCCTGTTCGAGCCTGTCGATTGCAGCATGGAGGGGCCGGAAGGCAATTACCGCCAGCGCCTGTACCGCCTGAAAACCCTGTTGCCGGCTGACGGCGCCGATGGCGCCGATGGCGGGCTGGCGGTGGCCTGACCGTCGGCCCGGCCAGGCTGGGGGCAGTCAAGGCCAGGCCGGGTCAGGCAGGGTCAGATTTCAATCTCGCCTTCGAACACCGTGACGGCCGGGCCGGTCAGCCATACCGGCTGGCCTTCGCCTTCCCACGCGATCGACAACTGGCCGCCGCGCGCATCGACGCGCACCGGCGAATCGAGCAGGCCGCGGCGGATGCCGGCCACCACGGCCGCGCAGGTGCCGGTGCCGCAGGCCAGCGTTTCGCCGACGCCGCGTTCGAACACGCGCAGCCGCACGTGCTGGCGGTTCACCAGTTGCATGAAGCCGGCGTTGACGCGGCGCGGGAAGCGCAGGTGGTGTTCAATCAGCGGCCCGGTCAATTCCACCGGCGCGGTATCGACGTCGGCCACCACTTGCACCGCGTGCGGATTGCCCATCGAGACCACCGAGACCAGCACGGTTTCCTTGTCGCCGCCCAGCTCCAGGGTCAGCGGCCACAGCGTATCGCGGCCCTCCCTGACGCCCGTCAAGCCTTCCGTATCGAACGGCACTTGCGCCGGCTCCAGGATCGGCGCGCCCATGTCGACCGTGATGGCGCCATTGTCTTCCAGGCGCGGTGCGATCACGCCCGCCATGGTTTCCACGGTAATGCGCTTGCGGTCGGTCAACCCTTTTTCAACGACGAATTTCACGAAGGCGCGCGATCCGTTGCCGCACTGTTCCACTTCGCCGCCATCGCTGTTGAAGATGCGGTAGCGGAAATCGCAATCCGGGCGCGTGGATTTTTCCACCACCAGGATCTGGTCGGCGCCCACGCCAAAGCGGCGGTCGCCCAGGTGTTTCCACTGGGCTGGCGTGAAATCGATTTGCTGGTTGATGGCGTCGATCACGACAAAGTCGTTGCCGGCGCCGTGCATCTTGGTGAACTTCAATTTCATTTGCATCGGCTCCAAGTTGGTCCGGCAGGCGGGCCGCCTGCCTCGATTCTTTGCTATTTTCCCGCGTACAGCGACGGTTCGCCTTGCGGGCGGGTTTTGAAGCGCTTGTGCGTCCAGAAGTATTCTGCCGGCGCCTCCTGCACACGGTCCTCGATAAAGGCATTCATGCGGCGCGTGGCTTCCACCATGTCAGGGCCGGGGTAATCCTGCCACGGTGCATAAAATTGTACTTGCCAGCCGCGGTAACCGGGCAGGAAGGTGCTGATAACGGGCATCACTTGCGCGCCAGTGGTGGCGGCAATGCGGGCCGTGGCGGTCAGGGTAGCGCACTGGACCCCGAAGAACGGCACGAACGCCGCGTCCTTTTCGCCGAAATCCATGTCGGGCAACATGAAGTACGGCAGCTTTTCCTTCAGCGCGCGCAAGATCGGCTTGATGCCGTCATGGCGCGTGAACAGTTTCACGGGTTTGAACCGGGCGCGGCCATCGCGCAAGACCTGGTCGAATACCTTGTTTTTCTGTTGCACGTACATCGACGAGGCCGACATCTCCATGGCAATCGCGGCGCCCGCCACGTCGAGGCAGACAAAATGCGGGCACAGCATGATGGTCGGCTTGTCTGAAATCGCCGCCACCGGCACGCCATTGGTTGCCGGATGCGGGCCGTCGTACGAGACCACGCGGATCAAGCGCTTCAAGCGCTTTTCCGATGCCCACCACAGGATGCCGCGCTCGAACACGCTGCGCGCATAACTCTGGAAATGGCGGCGCGCCAGCGCCACGCGCTGCGCTTCCGTCAAGGCCGGCATGGTCAGCCGCAGATTCGTCAGCGTGATCTCGCGGCGCGGTTTCATGACGACGAACAGCAGCGAACCGACCGCCGTGCCGAAGCGGCCCAGCACCGGCAGCGGCAGCCAGTGCAGCAGCCACATGAATCCCAACAAGACCCTCATGCCGCCTCCTGCTGGGAGGACACGCCGGCCGGGACTTTATAACGGTTATAGCTCCAGTAATACTGGGCGGGCGAGCGGGCAATCAGCTTTTCCATGGCGGCGTTGATGGCGCGCGCCTGCTGGGCCGAATCGCCATCGAGCGTGCCCTCGAACGGCACGAAGCGGATCACGTAGCCGCGGCCGAACGGCAGGCGTTCGGCATAGGTGGCGATGATGACGGCGTCGCCCAGCTGCGCCAGCTTGGCCGGCAACGTCATGGTGTAGGCCGTGCGGCCAAAGAAGTCGGCAAACACGCCTTCGCCTTCCTGCGGCACCTGGTCCGGCAAGATCCCGACCGGCAAGCCTTTCTTGAGGAACTTGGCCAGCATGCGCACGCCGGACATGTTGGCCGGCGCCAGCAGCAGGTTCTTGCGGGCGCGCGCGCCTTCGATCAGCGGCTTCAACGCTTCCTTCTTTGGCGGGCGGTACATGACCATCAATTCCTGCCGCAAGGCGATTTCCTGCGCGACAATTTCAAAGCAGCCAAGGTGTGGCGTGAGGAAGACAATCCCGCGTCCCGCATCGAGCGTGCTTTGCACCAGTTGCCAGTTTTCCACTGTGGCGCGGCGCGATACTTTTTCAGGCGGTGCGCACCAGATGAACGGCAATTCGGCTATGCTTTTTCCTGACTCGGCAATGGCGGCGGTCAAGTGGCGCTCAAAGCCGGCCTGGCGCATGTTTTGTTTCATGCGGCGGCGGTGCGAAGGCGACAACAGGTAGACCAGCCAGCCCAGTGCAGCACCCAGTGCATGCAGTACCGGCAAGGGAAAGTGGGAAAAGAAGCGGAAGATGGAAACCAGCATGTATTCGTTGCAGCAAGCGCTTTTGCTCTGCCAAAATTTTCAAAGAAGCGTAAAATACCACGTTCGTAGTATCCGCTGAGTTAACAGACAACTTGCGAGGCGGAATATAAATCTCGCTAAAGCGTCGCAAGCCGTTTTTGGTTGTTGCGACAAGTTTATTCAACCATTAATAGGAGCTTGCGATGTCCGTTGATTATCTGTTTACTTCCGAATCCGTTTCTGAAGGCCACCCGGACAAGGTTGCCGACCAGATTTCCGATGCCATCCTGGACGCCATCCTGGCCCAGGATCCCAAAGCCCGCGTCGCCGCTGAAACCTTGTGCAACACCGGTCTGGTGGTGCTGGCCGGTGAAATCACCACCCACGCCAATGTCGATTACATCCAGGTGGCGCGTGAAACCATCAAGCGCATCGGCTACGACAATACCGAATACGGTATCGATTACAAAGGCTGCGCCGTGCTGGTCGCTTACGACAAGCAATCGCCGGACATCGCGCAGGGCGTCGATGAAGGCAAGGGCCTCGACCTGGACCAGGGCGCCGGCGACCAGGGCCTGATGTTCGGCTACGCGTGCGATGAAACGCC
>CBIHOX010000155.1:0-14139 GCA_966211685.1 uncultured Pseudoduganella sp. | reverse complement strand
ACCAGTGTGAAAGTAGGTTATCGTCAGGCTAGTTATTAGAAAAGCCCGCTCAGTTGTTCTGAGCGGGCTTTTTGCATTGTGCAGCTTTTTGCTTTTCTGAATCTTGTAAATAGGAATAAATAAAATCCTTATGGAAATCACTTATTCCAATTTAACTATCGCATGTAGCTCAGCAGATCAATATTAATTTGGTCAGGTGTGAGAATGTGCGAGATTTAACGGAACTTCTTTTCACTATCTTTGTCTTAGTCGTACACGGCGCATGTGAACGCACATGGGCTTAATCCAGAGACAGGGAGATGACATGAGAGCGAAACAGCAGAAAGGGACGGACGCGCCAGCGGCGGAAGGCTGTGGCTGCACCGACGCGGGCAGCGGCTATCAGGGTGAAAACAGCAGTGTTTCCCAGCAAATGGCCGGCGAAGGTTCGCTGGGATGGGCCGACCCGAACGACCGCGGCATGCCCGGCGTGTCGAAACGGGGACCTCAGGACAGCATGCCCACCGGCGGCATGAATGAAAAAAGCACGGGCCGCGATGATGGCATGCCGGGCGGCGACATGAATGGCGGCGGAGGTTCCGGCGGCGGCATGGGCGGTCCCGGCGGATCGGGCGGCTACGGCGGCGGCAGCGGCGGCTATGGTGGAAATGGCGGCTATGGCGGCGAGAACTTGCCGCAAGTGCGCCGCTGCGCCACGATGGACGTGCATCGGCGCCTGCTGTCAACCAACCCCGACTATGCCCGTGCCCGCGATGAAATTGAAATCCAGGCGCAGCGCTATGAAGCCGGTGAACAGTCGGCCCAGCGCACCGGCATCACCCGCATCCCGGTTGTCGTGCACGTGGTGTGGAATACCACCGCGCAAAACATTTCCGATGCACAGATCGCCAGCCAGATCGATGTGCTGAACCGCGATTTCCGCCGCACGAACCCGGACGTCAGCACCACACCGGCGCCATTCCTGCCGCTGGCCACCGACGCCCGCATCGAATTCTTCCTTGCCACCACCGATCCGCACGGCGCGCCCACCACCGGCATCGAACGGCGCCAGACCACGGTCGCGTCGTTCTCCGACAATGACGCGGTGAAGTCAGCCTCCAGCGGTGGCATGAATGCCTGGCCGGCCGACCAGTACCTGAACGTCTGGGTCTGCCAGCTGGGCGGCGGCCTGCTTGGCTATGCGCAATTCCCCGGCGGCCCGGCCGCCACTGACGGTGTGGTGATCCTGCATTCCGCCTTCGGAACCACAGGCACCGCGGCCGCGCCATTCAATCTGGGCCGGACGACCACCCATGAAATCGGCCACTGGCTCAACCTCAACCATATCTGGGGCGACGACGGCACCGGCTGTTCCGGCACCGACAACGTGGCCGACACTCCCAACCAGGGCGGCTTCAATACCGGCACCCCGACCTTCCCCCACGTTTCGTGCAGCAATGGCCCGAACGGCGACATGTTCATGAATTACATGGATTACGTGGACGACAGCGCCATGGTGATGTTCACCGCCGGCCAGGTGGCGCGCATGCAGGCTTGCCTCGACGGGCCCCGCGCCAGCATCGGCCTGGGCGCCGGCACGACGGTGCGCCCCAGCTCGGAACCGGTGGTGGCGTGGGGCCCAAACCGGCTCGATGTCTTCGTGTTGGGCACGAACCGTGCGATGTATCACAAGTGGTGGAATGGTTCCGCCTGGGGGCCGTCTGTAACGGGCTATGAAAACATGGGCGGCGTCTGCACCAGCGTGCCGCAAGCGGTGGCGTGGGGCCCGAACCGGCTCGACGTGTTCGTGACCGGCACCGACAGTGCGCTGTACCACAAGTGGTGGAACGGTTCCGCCTGGGGCCCGTCCGTCACCGGGTATGAAAACATGGGCGGTATTTGCCTGGGCGACCCGCGCGTGGTGTCGTGGGGCCCGAACCGGCTCGACGTCTTCGTGCTGGGCACCAACCGTGCGCTGTACCACAAGTGGTGGAATGGTTCGGCCTGGGGCCCATCGCTGACCGGATATGAAAACATGGGCGGCATTTGCGTCGGCCAGCCGGAAATCGTGTCGTGGGGTCCGAACCGCCTCGATATCTTCGTGATCGGCACCGATCGCGCGTTGTACCACAAATGGTGGAATGGTTCGGCCTGGGGCCCGTCGCTGACGGGCTATGAACGGCTGGGCGGCGTCTGCACATCGGCGCCCCGCGCTGTGGCCTGGGGCCCTAACCGCCTCGACGTGTTCGTCACCGGCACCGATGGCGCGTTGTACCACAAATGGTGGAATGGTTCCGCCTGGGGACCGTCGGTGGACGGCTTTGAACGGATGGGCGGCGTTTGCGTGGGCGAACCGGAAGTCGTGGCGTGGGGCCCGAACCGCCTCGATGTGTTCGTCATCGGCACCGACAGCGCGCTGTATCACAAGTGGTGGAATGGTTCGGCCTGGGGACCGTCGCTGACCGGCTACGAAAACATGGGCGGTATCTGCACGTCGGCGCCGCGCGTGGTCTCGTGGGCGCCGAACCGGCTCGACGTCTTCGTCACGGGCACCGACAGTGCGCTGTACCACAAGTGGTGGAATGGTTCCGCCTGGGGCCCGTCCGTCACCGGGTATGAAAACATGGGCGGTGTCATCACGGCCTTCCGCGAAGGCGAACAGCCTCCGGGTGGCGCACCGCTACCGGAGAACCAGCCACAGCTGATTGCGCCAGCCACGTCGCGCAATGTGCTGGAATCGCTGGTGACCATGAACGCATGATGGACCCGCACCTGTCCACCATGGGATCCGGGACCTGGGCGCATTCATTTGAGGAAGATGAAGGCGATATCCAGGTCTACCGCCCGCGCGCGACGTTCCCGTTCCCGCCCAGCAGGCGCGGGCGGGAAACCCTGGAATTCGACCCGTCCGGCCGCGCCAGTTCCGGCATGCCGGGACCGGATGACCGCGTGATGCCGCGCCAGGGTACGCCGAATTTCGACGTGGTCGAAGCAGGGCCGGACATCCTGAAAATACGCATGCACTGACGTGCTAACCGCTGCGCTGCAAGGTTAGCGTAAAGACGACACCATCGCCCGTGTTGTGCGCGGCGATGGTGCCGCCCATTTTCGCCATGTAAGTCTTGGCGACGAATAAACCTTGGCCACGGCTGCCACCGCTTTCGCGGCCGGAAACGCCATATTCAAATATCTTGTCCAGCAAATCCGCGGCAATGTGGCTGCCGCTGTTGTGGATCGTGATGGCGGCATTGCGTTCCGTGGTGTCAAGTGCGATGGTAATCACGGTGCCAGGCGTGCGGTGCCGGTCCGCATTGTTCAGCACGTGGGTGATTACGTCTTCCAGCGCATGCAGGTCGGCACGCACCATGACCGGCTGGTCCGGTTCGCAGTCGAAGCGCACGCCGGGAATGCCGGCGGACGGGGCATAGGCCGCCACGTCACGCAGGAAGGCCGGCAAATCCACGTCCTCCACCTGCACGCTGCCGGACTGGAACGCCTCGCCCGGCGAGGCGCTGCCGTACAGGATGCGGATGGCTTGCTGCATGCGCTCGATATAGCGCTGGCTCTGGTCGCGGCCATTGCCATGCAGCGCCATCAGCGATTGCAGCGGTGACATGATTTCATGGCCGACCGCATGCCACATGTCGCGCTCCTGTTCCGCACGGATGGCTTCGCGTTCCACGTCTTCGTGCACGCGCCGCAGCAGGTCGTGCAGGCACGAAGCCAGGATGCCGAGTTCGTCGCGGCCGCGCAAATCACTGAAATCCACCTGCGCCAGGCGCTCGCTGCCGCGCACCGTGCGCGTCACGCTGTTGGCGCGGCGCGTCAGCATGCCGATCGGGCGGATGATGCCCACTTCCACCACCAGCCACGCCAGCAGCAGGGCGCCGAGCATGGCGCCGACGAACCAGGAGACCCGCGTGGCCACCACGCCAAGGTTTTGGTTGACGCTGCGCGCATCGCCATGCAGTTGCAGGACATAGTCGCCCAGCGGCGTGGCCACCGTGGTGGTGCTGTCGAGCGGAGCACTTTCGGTTTCCACCGGCAAGCGGCGGATCAGGCGCAGCAACAGCGGCGACGCCGGCGCGGCGGGATCGGCCGCGCCGGCAATCCGGGCGATTTCCGCGCCGCCGGGACGTGCGATGGCCAGTGTTTCCCCAGGCAACAATTGCGTGCGCAGGGCCGCCAGGGAAAATGGCGGCGTCACTGTGTCGCGTGCGGTATCAAGCAAGGGGGCGCCATCCCCCGGCGGCAAGACCGCGACGTTGACGATGATATTGTCCAGGTCGGCCGGCGGCCAAACCGGGCGGGCCTGGTCGAACAGTGCATCCTGCAGCAATCCGACCGGCAGCCGGATGGAAAAGAAACCGTTGTGGCGGCAGCCTGCGTCGCCCGGCGCCAGTTCGGCATGGGTGCAGACCGGGCTTTGCCAGATCCAGCCGCGAAAATCGCGCACGGGACGGGCATTGGGCTTGCCGGCATCCTGGGCATTGAGCCCCGTCAGGCGGCCCTGCATGCCGCTGCCGGTGGGCGCACTGTCGACAGGCACTTCAAACGGCGCGATCCAATGGTATTGCACACCCCGCATCCGCACCGTGACTACGACGCGGTGCGCCTGCGTCACGTCGGGCTCGCGCCGCGGGTGCGGTTGCAAACGCGTGCTGTCGAATGTACCGGCCACGTAGATAAAACCGCCAGCCCACGGGTTGTTGCCGATACCCGCGCACAGCGACCCTTGCTGGCCGACCGGCGCCAGGCAGCCGGACATGGCGACAGCTTGCCGCACCTTGTTCTGGTCGTCGAAGTCCAATGCGGGGAAGGGCAGCAGCAGCGGCCGCAATCCGCCTTGCGCTGCACCGCTGTGGGGATTGAGCAATGCCAGTTGTCCGGACGGGTGGCGCAGGGTGGCGGCCAGCTGGTCTTGCGTCTTGCGGAACGATTGCGCATAGCTTTCATAGCTCAATTGCTTTTCCTGCTGCAGCACCGAAATGGCCAGGCCGACGATGGCGATGGCCAACGACAGGAACGCCATGCGCAAGACGATGCGCAAGCGGTAGGGCGCCAGGCCGGGCAGCCGGCGTAAGCGGGCGAACACGAAGGCAAACAAGCGGGCAGACAAGCGGGCAGTCATGCGGTGGCCAGGCGAATGGTCAGGCGGGTGAACACGTAATACGACGGCCGCGCCGGCGTCGGGACAGGGGGGATGCCCATGTCAGGCCGGGTCCGACCAGCGGAATCCGCGCATCGGCACGCTTTCGATGCACGCAAAGTCCGGATCGATTTCGCGGAAGGCGTCGCGGATGGTGCTGACGTGCTTGCGGATATTGTCGCGGTTGCGGCCGCTTTTGACGACGTCAAACAATTCATCGTAACTGACCACCTGGCCGCGTTTGGCGAACAGCGCGGCAAGGATGCGTTGCGCGGTCAGCGGCAAATTGATGCGCTGGCCGTGCCACGTAGGCGAGCGCTGGCGCAGTGGATCCATGGCCAGCGCCGCGCTGGCGGCCGGCTTGTGTTCCTTCACGGAGCGCAGGATGTCGAGGAAGGTTTCAATGAAGTCGGCCTCCTCGAACGTGCTTTTTTGCAGGTAATCCCAGGCGTCCAGCGCCTTCATGATGGAGCGGTAAATCGTCGCCGGCATGGCCGATACCACCAGCACCGGCGTGCCGTGCCGTTTGTTGATGGCGTTGATGATGGCGACGCCGGCATGGCGTTCGCGGCCCAGTTCAATATCGAGCACGATCAAGTCGTAATGCTCGCGTTCGATAGCCTGTTCCGCTTCGTCGCGCGTGGTCCACTGGTCGATCACGATGCCGGGCCGTGCGGCGGCTATCCAGCCTGTCAACTGGTTACTGGTGGGAAGATCGTCTTCGATCACGGCGACTCGCGGCACGGTAGGCTCCTGCTGGTGTTGATGGTTCTGGCTCCAGTATCCCTGCTTTTACGGGAAAAGTCATAACGGCCGCCGTGAGTTTTTCTTCACAGCGCGGAACGAACCCGCATGGCTCGCCATTGAACGCTCGCGGCGCGGCGGCGCACCATGGCGTCAGCGGCGGGGCAATCACGTCCCGCCATTATTCCGAGGAGAATGCCATGTCCGTCCGTATCGCTGCTATCGTGCTGGCGATCAAAAAAGTGTTTGCCGCCGCAGCCCGCGGCTTGCGGTGGGGGTGCCAGTCCCTGGTGCGCGGCGCCAGGCGGCTGGTGGCACCGCGGCCACGCAATGCGCTGGCCGCGGCCGCCTTGATCGGCGCGGCTGGGTGGGCAATATATACGCATCCCCCTGTGCAAATGGTGGCGCGCGGCGACGGCGCCGTGCGCGTCAATCAATGGACGGGTTCCTCGGCACAGGTAGGCGAGGGCGTGGCCGTGGTGATTCCGGGCCTGCACCTGTTGCGCCGCTTCCCGTTGCGCGACCAGTTGTACCGCCCCGCCACCGGCGCCGAGGCGCCCTTCCAGTCGCAGGAAGGCTTGTCGGTCGGCGTCGACCTGGCGCTGCGCTATGCCTACGACCAGGGCCGCCTGGCCGACCTGGCGCGCAAGCTGCCGGCGGACGTGCCGGCCGACGTGCTGGCGCCCGCGATGCAGGGCGTGATGTACCAGGTCTTTACGCGCTACACGGTGCGTGAAATATTTTCGTCGAAAAGGCAGGAAATTCAGGCCGCGATCGAAGCGGAGTTGAAGCCGAAGCTGGCGGCCGACGGCATTGTGCTGCGCTCGGTCGCGATCGGCAAGGTGACGTTGCCGGAAGACTTCAAGGCAGGCATGGAAAAATTGCTGGCGGAAGAACTGGAAAGCGAAAAAATGCGCTACACGCTGGAATTGAAGGAAAAGCAGGTCAAGCAGTCCGAGCTGGAAGCCGATGCGGAAAAAGTGCGGCGGGAAAAAGCCGCGGAAGCGGCCGCGCGCGAACAGGTGATTGCCGCCAGGGCGCAGGAAGAAGCGATGCGCCACGTGCTGCCCTTCAAGCAAAAGCAGGTCGAACAGCGGCAACTCGAAGCCGATGCGGAAAAAGTCGCGCGCATCCGTGTGTCCGAAGGCAATGCGCAGGCGCGCGTGATCGAAGCGGCCGGCGAGGCGGAATCGCGCCGCAAGCTGGCCGATGCGGAAGCCTACCGCCAGGAAGCGCTGGGCAAGACCACCAGCGCGCAAATGGCGCGCGAAGGCGAGTTGCTGACCAGGCATCCGCTGCTGATCCAGAAAACCATGGCCGATAAACTGTCCGACAAGGTCTCCGTCATCATTGCACCACCTTCCGTCAGCGGCGGCTTTATCGGCGCCGGCTTGCTGGGCATGAATGGCAATAACGGCGCCAGTGCCGGGAATGCCGGCAATATCGGCAATGGCATGGCCCCGGCGCCCGAAGCCACGCCGCAGCAGGGGCAGCAATAATGGCCGCCGTGACAGCGGCCATGGCGGCGGCCACGCTGGCCATCATCGTGCAGGACCAGACCCCGCTGCGCGCCGCGGCAAGGGAATCGGCGCAACAGCAAGCCGTGTTATGGCAGGGCGACGTGGTGGAAGTGCGCGGCGAACGCCAGGGATACCTGCAAGTGTATGACTACCGCCGCGAACGGGGCGGTTACGTGCGGGCGGCGCGCACACGGCCGCTGTCCACCGGCGGCAGCGATGCTCCTGGATTGCTGGCCGTGATGCGCTTCCTGCGCGACACGCCGGGCGCGGAAGCGCTCGGCATCGCCTATGCCGCCGCGTATTTGAAAGCCGCGCCGGCGCGCGATATTACCGCCGAGCCGTTCGATGCGCTGGGCGGCATGGCCGAGCGGCTGGCACAGCGCGCGTCGCAACGCCAGGGCGCCCAGGCCGAAGCCGTCACGGCGGCCCACCTGGAAGTGGCGGCGCAATATGGCGTCACCCTGCGCGGCATCGAGCGCGATGGCGAAGTGCGGCTGTGTTATGACGGCGACGCGTGGCGCCGGGCGATGGCGCTGCCGGCCACGCCCGCGCAGCGCTTGCGCGCCGTGCTGGGACAGACGCGGCCAGATTGCCTCGGTCCGGCGCAGCCCGGCGCGGCGCCGCCTGCCTTCACGCAGGAACATGCGGCGCTGCTCGACAGCGTGCCGGCGCAGGACTTGCCCGCTTACCTGCAAAACCGGCTGGCCATGCGCAAGGCGCTGGTCTGGTCCGCGCTCGCGTTCCAGCAGGCCCGCAAGGGCAACGCACCCGCCGCGGCGTACGCGCTGCAATGGCTGGCTGCCGTCAACCGTGAAGAACTCGCGGAAGAAGACCAGGCCGCGTATACGGAAGCTGCGATACGGGCCGGCGCGATACGGTGGGGCGCGGCGCCTGGCCAGGCCACGGCGGCGCAGCCGGTGCCCGGCGGACTGGCCGTGGCGCTGGAACCAGGGCAGCCCGGCGAAACCTGCGTGTTGCTGACCGATGACCGGCATCCGCGCGGCGCGCCCCTGCTGCGCCGCTGCACGTATGGCGTGGTGTGGCCTGCGTCGGCCCGCGCTCATCCGTCCGGCGCCGCGCTGGCGCTGGCCGTGCAGCCGATGGAAGGCTGGCGCGAATTGTGGCTGTTGCGCCGCGATGGGCAGCAGTGGCGCGCCGACGTGCTGCCGCCGGGCAGCAGCAACCCAGATATAGGCTACGCGGAATTTGCCGGCTGGGTGCCTGGTGCGGAGAAGATGCTGGTGGCGCGCGAAGTGCGGGCCGAAGGAAAATTCCGCCGCAGCTTCGAGCTGGTCGACATGGCGACCTTGGCGACGGAGCGTAGCGCGGACAAACCGGAATCGCTGTCCGTGTTCTACAAGTGGCAGGAGCCGGCCTGGAAGCGCACCACCATCAGCCTGCGCTGACGTGCATAATGGCGCATTGAAAAATCGCCACATTTCGACCGGCCATTCCGCCAGCAGGGACTGTAAAGCCATTCATGAAAATCGATACCCCGTTGATCGACGCGGCCCGCCAGGGCGACCGCCATGCCCTGGAGCGGCTGCTGGCGCAATCGCAGCCGGATTTGCGCCGCTTTGCGCGGCGCGCCTGCGCCACCAGTGAAGACGCCGACGACGCCGTTCAGGTGGCGTTGTGGAACGTGCAGCGCAATATCGGTTCGGTGCGCGTGCTAGCCGCGTTTGCCGGGTGGCTGTTCAGGATCGTCGAGCGCGAGTGCTACCGCCTGCTGCGACTGCGCGGCAAAGCCGAAGCCTGGACCGACGAGCTGGAAGCGACGCTGCATTTGCCGGCCGATCCGCTGGCCTTGCGCGCCGACCTGGCCGGCGCGTTGGCCGCGTTGCCGGCCGAGTACCGCGAAGTGCTGGTGTTGCGCGACGTGGAGGAATGGACCGCGCCGGAAGCCGCCGAGCACCTGGCGATCTCCGTGGCGGCGCTGAAAAGCCGCCTGCACCGCGCCCGCGCCATGATGCGCGAGCGGCTGGCCGCAGGCGGCTACACCGTCAGAACTTGAAATTGCCGTCCGACCGCGGCAGCGTGCCGCTGCAGGTGGCCGGGGTGGCAAATTCGCGGTTACCCGACGCGGTGGCCTGGTTGCCTTCCCATGCCGCAGTGCTGCCGTTCCACTTCACGTATTTGTACTGGAACGACGTGCCGGCCGGCAGGGTCACGGTCCCCGTCCACGGCACGTTGGCGCCGCTGCCCTGGATCGCCAGCGCAAAGCCGTTGGCTGGCGTCCAGTTGCCCAGGCTGACGTTGTTGCCGACCACGTACAGGTTCTGGCCCACGACCGTGTTGGCATTGGCAATCGTGAAGCTGACCTGGCAGCCGGAAGTGGCTGGCGTCGTCACCTGCAGCGCGCTGCTGGCGCCCGACGTATTGCCGACCGCATCCTGCGCCTTCACCGCATAGGTGTAGGTGGTCGATGGCGTCAGGCCGCTGTCGTTGTAGCTGGTGGCGGCCGTGGCGGCGACTTGCGCGCCGTTGCGGAACACCAGGTAGCCGGACACGCCCACGTTATCGGTCGACGCGTTCCACGACACGGTGGCGCTGGTGGCGCGCACGTTGCTGGCGGCCAGGCCGTTCGGCACGGATGGGGCCTGGGTGTCCTGGCGCGATGGCGTGGTGACGCTGGCCGCGGCGCTGGCCGCCGAGACGTTGGCGGCGGCATCGTATGCCTTGACCGTGTAACTGTAGGTGGTCGCCGCCGCCGCGGTATTGTCGACATAGCCGGTGCCGGTGGCAGTGCCGAGCAGGGCGCCGTTGCGGTAGACGTAATAGCCTGCCACCCCGACGTTATCGGACGACGCGCTCCACGCGAGGTTGACCGAATTGGCGTCGATGGCGCTGCCGGACAGGCCGGTGGGCGCGGATGGCGCGCTGGTGTCGGCGTTGCAGGGATTGGCGCCGGTGCTCACGGCGCCGTTTTCCACGCTGGACAGTCCGGTCCCCAGGACATAGTTCTTGCCGCCATTGTTGTCCCACGTGCCCGCGCCGTTATTGAACACCGCTTGCAGTCCGGTCGCGCTGGACAGGTTGGCGGTGTATGCCACCCAGCCGGCGCAAGCCGGCGCCATGGACACGCCGGGCACGGTGGTCCAGGTGCCGCCGGTCGGCGAATAATGGATATTGGCGTTGCTCCAGCCCGCAGGCAGGCGGTAATACACGGTTGCCACGTTGCCTGCCGCCGTCGTGACGGAGCGGGCTGCCGACGCCGGTCCGGTATTGCCGGCCGCATCCTGCGCTTTCACTGTGTAGCTGTAGGTGGTCGATGGCGAGAGGCCGCTGTCGGTATAGCTGGTGGCGGCGGTCACTCCCACCTGGCTGCCATTGCGCAGCACCAGGTATTGCGTGACGCCATAGTTGTCGGTGGCGGCAGTCCAGGCCAGTGTCGCGGCTACCGGCGTGACGTTCGACGCGGCGGGCTGGCCCGGCGCTGTCGGCGCCTGGGTATCGGGCGCCTTGGTGGTCACGGCCAGCGCGGCGCTGGCGGCGGACTGGTTGCCGGCCGCGTCATAGGCCGCCACCGTGTAGCTGTACGCGGTCGATGCCGCGAGGCCGCTGTCGGTGTAGCTGGCGCCGGCGGTGACGCCAACCTGCACGCCATTGCGGTACACCTTATAGCCGGTGACGGCGATATTGTCGGTGGCGGCCTGCCACGTCAGCGACACCGAGCGGTCCGTCAACTGGGCCGCCACTGGCGCGCCTGGCGTGGACGGCGGCGTGCTGTCGATGGTCAGGAAGGGGTAGACGCCGTTGATGGGGCCATTGATATCTTCCGCATAGCCCGAGCCGCCGGTGACCGCCTTGTAGCGGCCGGCGCCGACGAATACTTGCTGGATTTCCGAGCGCGTCACGTTGCCCAGCGTGTCCGTCATTTCCACGTAGTAGTCGAGCAGCTGATTGCGGTAGTTGGAAATGTACGCGTAATACAGGTCGCCGGTTTCCCGTGCGGGCAGGGCGGCGATGGTGTCGCGGGTGGCGGCGTTCCACGCCACGCCATTCATGTCCTGCTCGAGTTCGCGCACCTGCATCGGGTACTCCTGCCACGCGCCGACGCTGGCCGGCGTGATCGACAAGCCCGGCGTGCCGGCCAGCGCTGCCGGGTCATATACCTTGTACGTATCGTCGTTGGCGTCGATGCTGTTCGAGGCATGCACGCGGATCTTGAGCTTGGCGCTGGCGATGCCGGAAACGTCGTGTCCATAGGTATAGACCGCGAAATCGTTGCTGTAGTGCTGAACCGTCCAGCCCTCGGCTTTCGAGGCGTTGACGGAGCCGGGATTGTAGGGGTAGCGCTGCGGCCACCAGACCGACGGCCCGGTACGGTCGCTGGCCAGGTGCGCCTGCACGTAGGGCTTCGAGAATGACAGCGAATTGTTGAACGCCAGCGTGGGCTTGACGGAATCGTCCTTGTTTTCGTCGTAATAGCCAAAGCCGGAATCCATCGCGGGCAGCAGGAAATACCACGCCAGTTCGGCCGGGTTGGCGCCGCCCGCGTAATCGGAAGCGGGATTGCCCTTGACCGGGTACGACATCATCCAGGGATTGAGCTGGTTGCCCGGGTGCGTGACCTGGTTGTCCAGGGGCGTGGCGGGCGACCAGTGGCTGGGGTGCGCATCGAGCCAGATTTGCTCGGCGGTCCTGGCGTAGTTAAGCGCGGCCTGCAGCAGCGCAAAATTGCGCTCCAGGTAGTGCCAGCCATATTCCAGCGACACCGTGGCGCCTTCCTGCTGGCCTTTCAAATTGACCTTGGGCGCCAGGTTGTTGCCGGTGACGCGGTTGAATTCCGCGAACTGTCCCTTCCAGATCATGAACGGCAAATGCCAGTGGTACCAGGTCGGATCGGACGAGGAGTCGCGTGTATCGATCCATGAGCCGTCCTGCACGTGCTGCACGTCGGCGGCGGGAATCGGCTTGGCTTTCAGGTATTCATCGATACCGAGGCAATAGCCGTTGCCGCTGCACGTGGTGGAGTGGCCGGCCTGCCATGTACTGAGCGAACCGGCGCGTCCGCTGGAATTGTCGCCGTCGTGGGCGACCACGAAGAATTGACGCGGCTCCAGCGATGCGTATGGCGCGATTTCATCGACCGTGACGGCGCCTTCCCAGCCTTCCAGCCAGGAACCGTTCTGGCTGACGGGAATGCCGGCCAGTTTGGTGACCGCGCCGGTGGCGGGATCGACGTGGCGCACCCAGTGCGGCGTGGAGGCAAATGGAAACTTGTTGACCACTACCTGCTGTTCATGCGCCATGGCGGCGGCCACCCAGCTGCCCGTGGTTGACGTGTTGCGCAGGCTGGCGCGGTTCGGCGGCGACGTCAGGGTGTCGCCCGCCGCGTCGTACGACGCATACGGATAATCCTTCAGCGTGCGCGAAAAGTGGTTGTTGCCGAGTACGGACCATTGCACGCCCAGTTTCGACAAGGTCGGGATCAGCCGTTCGGAAAAGCCCAGCTCCGTGGGGAAATATCCCTTCGACGACTGGAAGCTGTTGCCAAGGAAGTGAGGCTGGGCCAGCGTGACATTCTGGTAAATCAAATCCTTGAGGAAGTACTCCGGACCCACCAGCGGGCCCATGGTGTGGTGGCCCGTGAAATGCACGGTATCGAGCGTGCGGTAGTTGTTGGTGGTTTTCAGCGTGGTGAAGGTATTGAGCCAGGCGGCGCCCCACGAAGGGTTGGTGTAGCCAGGCACGTTTTGCAGCGTGTTCAGGCTTTGCACGTTGTTGATGACGGCGCCGGACATTGTCACGTGGATCTGCCCCTTGGCGCCGGACCAGCTTTGCATTTCATTGGCCACCTGCATCGGCCAGTACAGGTAAGCGCCGGTTTTCGCGTCGTGCGAGTAATACGCGACCAGGTCGTCGTGCGGCATGATGCCGCCGCCCAGCGAAGCGGGCAGGTAATAGCTGTACCCGGCCGGCGGGCTCTGCTTCAGGTTGATGACTTCGCCATCATAGGTGTAGCGGATCGGCGCGCCGACCGCGGTGGCGTTGTACTTGGCCACCGGATCGACCGCATAAAACGGCCAGAAATTCGGCATGTGGTTGTGATACACGTGCGCGGCCGGAATCGTGCCGGCCGCGGCGACACTGGCGGTAAACAGCGTGGCCAAGCAGGCGGCCAGCCGCTTCTTGCGGAATTGCCGGATTGTTTCAGGGGGGAATTGCATGCACATCTCCTTGCACAGGTTGGAACTGCTGACGGAAAGCGCAGGGTCTGGACCGCGACAGCCCCGCCTGGCGTGGTGGTTCCTCGCCGGGAAATGCGATGGTGACTGTCGTAGGAATGTCTCGGTGCGGGTGCCCTTTGCGGGACTGCTTGTATGTGGCTTGTATGATTACTACCACGGCGTTATGAATTTGCTGCGGTAGCCTTTAGTAAACTACGTCGATGTGAAATTTGTGTCAATGTTTACTTGTAGTTTACCTACATTTTGCATTAACTTGCGCATTGCGGCGTTGTTTTGCTATAATTCTGTCCCCGCAGCGCTGCGCCAGATCAACGGAAGCAGTGATGCAGGATGGAGTAAAGCGAGGGGTTGACGAATATCGCGAAACACTGGATAATCTCGCTTCTCTGCTGCTGACGAACACAACGCTTCGTCAAATACGAAAGTAAGCAGTCCTTCTTTAAAAATACACAGTCGATAAGTGTGGGTGTTAGATGAGATAAGCCCGGCGCCTTTGGCGCTGATGCTCAAATTATTATTTAACACTCGCACAAATATTAAACGTAATTCTCTT
>CBIHOX010000154.1:0-14394 GCA_966211685.1 uncultured Pseudoduganella sp. | reverse complement strand
TCGATATGTTTCCAATGAATTAAAAATTAAAATCGATATTAAAAAAGGTATCGATTCATTAAAAAGAAAAGCGCCCGCACGGGCGCCCCCAGCCGCAAGTCGCAGTCGGGTCAATCCCACAACAGCTTGTTGACGGTGCGCGACGTGCCCAGCAAACCGGCATTGGTGCCGTCCAGGCACGATGGCCATTCGATGCGCTCCTTGAGCGCCACGCAGTAATGCAGCCGTCCGCCCGGGTTTTTCAATTCAATCGTACCGCCGCTGGCAATACGGTGCGTGACGGGATGGTCGTCGCCCTGGGCGCCCGTCATGACGGTGCAGCCGCCGCTGGTCGATTCCACGCATGTGATGCTCGAGGTTTCCGGGTCGTCGGCGGCTATGCGGAATTTCAGCGTGCTGATGGCGGCCAGCGCCGGTGTGCACAACAATGCGCCCGCGAGCAGCGCGGCGGCGGCAGGATGGCGGATCATGGTGTCTCCCCTGGTATGTTCCAAGTGTTGGTTGTACCTTTATTGTTATCCGCGCATTGCCGAGGTACTAATCAATTTTTTAACCGGAGCCATACCAAAAATGGCATAGGTTTTTTGTCAATCCCACAGCACCTTGTTGACGGTGCGGGGGGTGTTCAGCAAGCCGGTATCGGCGCCGCTCAAACACGAGGGCCAGTCGACCTGGTCCTTCACGGTCACGCAATAGTGCAGCCGGCCGCCGGGATTCTTCAATTCGATGGTGCCGCCGCTGGCGATCCGGTGCATGGCCGGATGCGGGTCTTCCTGGGCCCCGGTGGCGACCGTGCAGGCGCCGCTGGTGGCCTCGATGCAGGTGATGCTGGCCATGTCGTCCGGCTCGGCCGCGATGCGGAATTTCAGGGTGCTGACGGCGGCCAGCGCCGGCGCGCAAAGCAAGGCGCCGGCCAACAATACCGCGCCGGCAGGATGGCGTTTCATGGCGATTCCCCGGTAGCTGTGACAGCCTTATCGTCCCACGCCTTGGCGCCGGCGACAAATACCAACTGTCTCACTTGCGACACAGAATCGAGGTTTTCCGGCCGGCGGCGCTTGCGCGGCCCGCAACCGCGCCGGAGGGAGCGGCAGCCCTGCCCTCGCAGCCGCGCGGCATGGCTGGCCGCGCGGTCTCTCACGCCGGCCGCGCCTTGTGCCCCAGCTTGACCAGCGCGGCCACCAGCAATTCCCGGTGGTCGCCCTGCACCTCGATCACGCCATCCTTGACGGTGCCGCCCGCGCCGCAGGCCGAGCGCAGCTGCTTGCCCAGCGCGGCCAGCGCCGCATCGTCCAGCGCCACGCCCTTCACGAGCGTCACGGCCTTGCCGCCGCGCCCCTTGGTTTGCAGCGATACCCGCACGTTGCCGTCGCCGCGCGGCGCGGCTTTCGCGTTGGCCTTGCACGCGCATTGCGCGGCCGGGTTGCCGCAATCGGGGCACATGCGGCCGGTTTCAGTGGAATACACCAGGCCGCCCAGGGATCGGTTCTTCATCATGTCATTCAATAGTTAAAAATCAGGGGCAGCACCGGGCGGAAGTCGTGTGACGCGCCCCGGGCGCCGCCATCGAACGTGACTTCCAGCACGTCGGCGGCGCCGTGTTCCATCGCCACCGGCAGCGCCAGCGCCGACAGGGGGCGCGGCTGCACCACCTTCAATGCCGTGACTTCTTTCAACGGCGCGCGGTGCGCCAGCGGTTGCGCGCGTTCCGGCGGCAGCGCGTCCGGCCGTCCGCCGGGAGCGAGGTGGAACCACATCGGTTCCGACAGCGGCGCCAGCGCGATGTCGCACGACACCGTGGGCGGGAAATACGCGGGCCGGTAGCGCCACGCGGGGAAAGGCAGCAGCGGCAACGCTGGCGCCGCCGCGTCGCCGGGCGCCGGCCGGAAACAGACGCCGAACGGCGACACGCCCTCGCCGCCGGCCAGGCGCTCGTACAGCATGGTGGGCCGGGTGGCCGCGTTCCGCGCTTCGTCCGCATCGTCGAGCCACAGCAATTCCAGGAAAGCGTTATGGAAAAAAAACCGGCGGTTGGCGGTTCCCTGCCCCGGATGGCGGTTGCCGGAACCTTCCGCCAGGCCGAATTGCGCCAGCGCCGCCGCTTCCGGCGCGCCGGGCTGCACGCAAATGAAAAAGTGATCGATCAGCATGGGGCGATTATATTGGAAGGCACGCCGGTGGGCCGGGCCGAGTTGCATTGCCAGAACCACCACACCCCACTACAATCAGCCGGTCATGCCCAGCCAACCATAAAACATTGATGAAAAAGCCCCAGGAACCGCAAGAAACCCCCAACGCGCCGGAACAGCGGCTGTACCGCGTCGTCGCCGACCGCATCCAGCAATTGATCAAGGATGACCGCATCGCGCCCGGTTCGCGCCTGCCTGCCGAGCGGGAACTGGCGGCCAAGCTCAATGTCAGCCGCGCCTCGCTGCGCGAAGCGCTGATCGCGCTGGAACTCGGCGGCGTGGTCGAGGTGCGGGGCGGTTCCGGCGTCTACGTCAGCGAACGCGCGGCGCTGCCGGCCGAAGTGCCGGAAGTGGGCCCCGGCCCGTTTGAAGTGCTGGCGGCGCGCCGCCTGATCGAATGCGAAATCGCCGCCATCGCGGCCAAGAACGCCACCGACTCGGCCATCGACGCCATCCTCAAGGCGGTCGAGGAAATGGAACGCAGCCACGACGACCGTTCCAGCAATGAACTGGCGGACCGCAATTTCCACCTGGCGATCGCCCGCGCCACCGGCAATACCGCCTTTGTCGGCGTGGTCGAATACCTGTGGGACCAGCGCGGCAGCCTGTGGCACCGCATGAAGGAACATTTCCGCACCGAGGAATTGCGCAAGGATACCCTCAACGACCACCGCGCCATCCTCGGCGCCATCGCGGAACACAACGCCACCGCCGCGCGCCAGGCCATGCGCGCGCACCTCGAGCGCGTCACGCGCACCTTTTCGCGCGGCTGATCGCCGCCGCCGGACGTGGACGCGGCGCTCGGGCAGTGCATGCCGCCCGCCCCGCGTCCTGCACCGCACTGCATTCGCCTTCCCTCCTATTCTTTGCCCCGCCTCCCCTGCGCGGGGCGGGATCCGTTTCCGTCACTGGCGCCGCCTGGCGCCCGCACCGGTATTGACATTGCCATTACCGGCATTGCCGCGCACGGGCGGCGCGCGGCCCCATGCCTTATTTTGGCTAGTCCAGATTGCACATTTGGCCGGACCAAATTAGAATGGCCTGACCAATTACAAAACGAGACCACATGAAAACACTTCCGCACCTGTTGACCGGCGTGGCCGCCGCGCTGCTCTTGCTGGGTTCCGCGCACGCCGCCGGCCCTTACCGCAACACCGACAACAAGAACCTCGATGACGTGTCCGAGGGCACGTATCCGATCCCGTACAAGATGCCGGTGGCCGCCGAGATCACGGGTGCGCTGGACCGCATCCGCGGCTACATGGAATCGACCACGCCGACCCGCGTGATCAGCAGGAAGACCGGCGCGGAAATCACGGATTTCAGCAAACCGGTGGCGGACGCCATCTTCGAGCCGGCCAGGGGCGATTACGGCATCCTCACCTATGAAATGGGCCTGTTCCATTCCGGCCTGCTGAAGGTGGCCGAAACCACCGGCGACAAGCGCTACCTGGCCATGACGGAGCGGCATTTCCGCTTCTTCAAGGAACGGCAGCCGTATTTCGCCGCGCAGGAAAAATTGTTCAAGCTGGAACGCGCCAACAGTTTCGCGCGCTTCCTCGATCCGCGCTCGCTGGACGATGCCGGTTCCTATTGCGCCGCGCTGATGCGCGCACGCCATGCCAAGGTCGGCCCGGACCTGTCCGGCATGATTGCCGCCTGCGGCGACTGGGTCGCCAACAAACAATTCCGACTGGCCGACGGCACCCTGGCGCGCAAGCGCCCCCAAGCCGTGTCGCTGTGGGGCGACGACATGTACATGGGCATCCCGGCGCTGGCGGAAATGGGACGCATGACGGGCGAGCGCAAATATTTCGACGACGCCGTCAACAATGTGCTGAACATGTCGCGCTACCTGTTCAACCCGCAGCTGGGCATCTATGCGCACGGCTGGCACCAGAACGCGCCGGACGCGCCGCGCTTCTACTGGTCGCGCGCCAACGGCTGGGCCGTGCTGGCCATGTCGGACTTGCTGGACGTGCTGCCGAAAGACCACCCTGGGTACGAACCCGTGCTGAACCAGCTGCGCGCCAGCCTGAAGGGCATCGCGGAGCGCCAGTCCGGCGCCGGCCTGTGGCACCAGATGATCGACCGTAACGATTCGTACCTCGAATCGTCGGCCAGCGCGATGTTCGTCTACGCCATCGCGCACGCGGTCAACCAGGGCTGGATCAGCCCCACCACCTATGGCTCCATCGCGCAGGCCGGGTGGCAGGCGCTGTCGGCGAAGATCACCGGCAAGGGCGAGCTCGAAGGCATCTGCGTCGGCACCACCTTGGCCGGGGACCAGGTGTACTACTACAACCGTCCCACCAGCGTGCACGCGCTGCACGGCTATGGCCCGGCCCTGATGGCAGGCGCGGAAATGCTGAAGTTGATCAGGAACCCGGACGTCAACGTCGAATACAAGGTGCGTACCTACCACTACCAGCCGAAAGGCAACGGCGCCACCGATTACCGCGAACACCACTGACAGGAAACGCCACGATGCCTACCCCACCGTTTAAACGCTTCGTCACGGCGGCGCAGCCGGCGCCACTGTGCGCGCCACTCAGTGCGTCCCTTCGTGCGTCCGTTCGTGCGTCCCTTCGTGCGTCCCTTCGAGCGTCCCTTCGTGCGTCCCTGCTGGCGGTCCTGCTGGCGCCGTTGTATGCCGCGCCGGCCTGGAGCGCCAGCCTGTCCGTCACGGCCAGCCATGACCTCGACATTGCCCGTCCGTCGGAAACCATCACCGTGCCATGGTCGGAAGTCAACAAGGCGCTGCCGCACGCGCTGATCCAGCGCATCGCGGTCAGGGACGCGCAGGGCCGCGTGCTGCCGCACCAGGTCACCAACGTGGCGCCGCAGGCAAAAGATCCCAACAATGTCGGCATCGCCTATGGCGAGCTGATTTTCCAGCACAGCTTCGCGCCCGGCGAGAAAAGCGCGACCTTCACGGTGGAGAAGACCGACACGCTGGCGCCGGTCTTCCCCAGCAAGGTCTCTGCACGCTACGTGCGCGAACGACTGGACGACTTCGCGTGGGAAAACGACAAGATCGCGCACCGCACGTATGGCCCGGCGCTGGCGGCGCCCGCGGCGGCCGGCAGCGGCAAGGAAGTGCTGGTCACCAGCGGCCTCGATATCTGGTTCAAGCGCGTGCCTTACCCCATCGTCGACCGCTGGTACAACAAGGGCCACGACCATTACCACCACGACGAAGGCGAAGGCATGGACATGTACAACGTGGGCCGTTCGCGCGGCGCCGGCGGCGTCGGCGTATGGGATGGCAAGACGCTGCATGCCAGCGCCAATTACGCCGACTGGAAAATACTGGCCAACGGCCCTGTGCGCGCGGTCTTCGAATTGCGCTACGACGGCTGGGACGCGGCCGGCGCCAGGATCACGGAAACCAAGCGCTTCACGGTCGACGCGGGCCGGCAGTTCGACACCATCGACAGCACGTTCACGTTCGACGGCCCGGCCACGCTCGACATCGCGGCGGGCTTGAACAAGACGCCCGCCGACAAGGGACAAAACCCGGCCATCAGTGTCGAGCGCGACGCGCAATCGCACGCGCTGCTGCAGTGGGTCGAGCAGGCCGGCAATGGCGCGTTCGGCGTGGCCATCGTGCTGCCGGCGGCCAGCGGCTACGCGGAAGATGCGCTGAACCACCTGATCGTGGCGCCCGCGGTTTCCGGCAAGCCGCTGCGCTACCTGGCCGGCGCCGCATGGAGCCGCGCCGGCGAAATCACCACGCGCGAACAGTGGCGCGCCTACGTGGCGCAGGCGGCCGCGCGGCTGGACAACCCGGTGCGGGTGGCGCTGAAGGCGCAGCCATGATTAGCGCGGATATGCCGGCCACGTCCCATACCAGCGATGTAGGCCGGATTAGGCGCCACGCGCCGTAATCCGGCATGCAACGCCGGAATACATGCAATGGCGGATTACGCGGGCTTCGCCCGCTCATCCACCCTACAGCCGCCTGCCCGGGTTACTCGGCGAATCCGAGCGGCATAGCCTTGTTCATAGCCTTGTTTATTGCGGATGCGCCGGCGCCCACGCCGCATAGCGGCGCAAGGCCTGCGCCGGCCACGTCCCATACCAGCCATAACCGTTGCGCCGCTCGACGCCGAGCTCGTTGACGTCGTCATGGATGCTGCGGTCCCGGTCGCCGAAGACCGGTTGCATGGTGGCGATATCGTAATAGCGCGCCCACAGCGGCCCGGCGCCCTTGCTTGCCGCCAGCCGGTTATCCATGGCAGGCGGCGCCGGGCCCCATTCGACATCGCGCAGCGCCACGCGCCGAAGCCAGGCCGCGCCCGCGTGCACGGCTGACGTGACGTCGCGCGGCGGGTCCGTTAATTGCATCAGGGTGAGCAGCACGCCGGCGGTTTCCGCTGTCGCCAGCGCCGCCGGCTCGAAGTTGCGGGCGCCCGCCGGCAGGCCGGTCAGCGCGTCATATTGCTGGCACCAGCCGGTGCGCACGCCGCCGGCCACCACCTGGTTGGACACCACCAGTCGAAGCACCCTGTCGCGCGCGGCCAGCGCCCCGGCCGCCAGCGCGGCCGGCACGAACGCGTAATCGCCCTGCCGCGCCGCCACGTCCGACAGCAGCGCCGCCACCCCGGCCAGCGCGCCATCGTTGTAGGTGACCGCGTCGTGGTAGCCGCCATCGAGCGGATAGACTTGCGGGTAGCCGCCATTCGGATATTGCGCCGCCAGCAGGTAATCGATACCCTTGCCGAACGCCGCGCGGTAACGCTGGCCCTCTGCGCCGGGCAGCACGGCCTGGACCCGCGCCAGGAAACGCAATTCCGTGGTGGTGGCGTCGTTGTCGATGGTGCCGACAAACGCCCACGCTTCCCTGCCGCCATCGGTTGCCACGTAAGGCTGGCCCTGCAGGCGCAAGGGCCCGCTGCGCGCCATGTTCTTGCCCCAGCCGCCGGACGGGGTCTGGAAACTCAGGATATGGTCGGCGATATGGCGCGCTTCCAGCGACGCATACCACGCGGCCGGGCGGTCCAGCGGCATGGCGTGTTCGCCGCCGCGGCCATGCGGCGCGGCGGCCGGCGCGGGCCCGCCTGCCCGTTCCCGCGCCAGCGCGAGCCTGTCGGCGGCCCGCGCCGCATCCGAGCGGGCCAGGTAAGCCAGCCAGGCGCCCTGTTGCTCAGGCGGGAGCGTGGCGCCGATGCGGACCGCCGTCAGTGGTTCGGGCGGCGCCATGCGGCCGATCACGGCGGCGCCACTGAAGGCGGGAATCAGCGACAGCAGCAAAACCGTGCGGGCAATATGCATGTAACCTCCGTTATTGGTATGGCCAAATCATAATTTGGTCAGGCCAAATCGGCAAGCACATGCAAAGCCCTTGTACCATGATTGCCAGGAAGATAACATGGTGGGATTCCCAGCTTCCATGAGCGCCGCCATGACCAGCCCTGCCAGCGACAGCATCGAGATCCAGTTCCACGCCGACCAGACCATCACCATCGGCGGCGCGACGATGCCGCCGCAACAAGCGTCTTCCATCCTGGAACAGGCGGCCAGACGCACGCCGCAGCCCATGCTGAATTTCCACGCGCAGGCCGGCGCGGGATATGAAGCTATCGGGATCATCATTTACCAGGCCATGCGCGCCGGCTATGCCAGCGACCGGATCAACGCACGCCCGCCGTCCGCACCGACCCTGCGGTCCGCCACGCAAGCCGACCTGCCCTTCCTGCTGGCGCTGCGCCACCAGACCATGGATGCGCCATTGATCGCGTCGGGCGGGACACCGTCCGACGAGGCGCACATGCAGCGCATCCTGTTCTGCTTCGAGGCCGCGCGCATCGTCATGATCGACGATAAGCCGGTCGGCCTGCTGAAAGTCGTGCGCACCGCGCCGGTATGGGACTTGATACAAATCCAGGTCGCGCCCGACATGCAGGGCCGCGGCCTCGGCGCGCGGCTGTTGCGCGGCGTGATTGACGAGGCAACGGCGGCGGGCGCCGGCGTCAAGCTCAGCGTGTTCAAGGTGAATCCGGCCCGGCGGCTGTACGAACGGATGGGATTCAAGCCTGTCGCGGAAACCGATGACGCGATAGAGATGCTGTATACCGCCGCGTGACGAAAAAACGGCCGGAAAAGTCGCCCTTCCCGGCCCCAAAGACATCACACAGAAGAAAGTACTACTAACAACAAACGACGGCGCGCCTGCCCGTACTGTTCACGGCACAGGCAGGCACGCTTTACACAACCGGCGTCACACTGCCGAAAAACGGTAGAGTGACTCCGTCGCGTAGGTTTCCCCCGGCCGCAGGACGGTCGAGGGGAAATCGGCCCGGTTCGGCGAATCGGGGAAATGCTGCGGCTCCAGGCAAATGGCGCTGCGGTATTCGTAAGTGCGGCCCTTGCCTTGCAGCGTGCCGTCGAGGAAGTTCCCGCTGTAGAACTGCAAGCCCGGTTCGCGCGTGTACAGTTCCAGCACGCGGCCCGATTGCGGGTCGCGCAAGGTGGCCGCCAGCGCCAGCAGGCCGGCCACCGGCTTGTTCAACACCAGGTTGTGGTCATAACCAAGGCCGCGGCGCAATTGCTCGTCGTCCGCACCGATGCGTTCGCCGATGGCGTGCGGCTTGCGGAAATCAAACGGCGTGCCGGCCACTTCCACCGGGCCGCCAACGGGAATCAGGCCGCTGTCGACGGGCGTGTAGCGGTCGGCGCAAATCTGCAACTGGTGGTCCAGCACGGAATCCCGGTCGGCGCGTCCCGACAGGTTGAAGTACGCATGCTGCGTCAGGTTCACCACCGTGGCCTTGTCCGTGGTGGCGCGGTACAGCACCTTCAATTCATTGGCGTTATTGAGCTGGTATTCGACTTCGACCTGCAGCTTGCCCGGATACCCCATTTCGCCGTCGGCGCTGGTGTACTGCAAGGTCACGCCCACTTCATCGGCGCGCGTAAACGCCCGCGCTTTCCAGACCTGCTTGTGGAAGCCTTCGCTGCCGCCGTGCAAGTGGTTGGCGCCGTTGTTGATGTCGAGCTGGTATGGCACGCCATCGATGGCGAAGCGGCCCTGCGCGATGCGGTTGCCGTAACGGCCGATCAGCGCGCCGAAATACGGCACGTCGCCCTCATACGGCGTCACGCTGTCGAAACCGTGCGTGACGTCGGCCAGCTTGCCTTCGCGGTCCGGCACGTGCAGCTCCGTGATGATACCGCCGTAATTGGTGACCTTGACCATCATGCCGTCGCCGTTCGTCATCGTGAACAGTTTCACGGGAACGCCAGCCCGGGTGGCGCCAAACGGCGCTTCGGTAATGTTCAGGATCTTCATCATGCCACCGACGGACGGCCGAATACCGGCATGCCCTTGTCGTCCCAGCGCAGCGGCTTGACGTAGGTATGGCGGTCGGGATTCCACAGCGGGTCGCCGATGATTTCCGTGTACGTGCGCGCGTGGTACACCAGGTAGACTTCATCGTCGTCGCCATACGTGAAGCTGTTGTGGCCCGGCCCATAGACGCCGTGTTCGAAGCATGTCTGCAACACCGGCGTGGCCGACTTGGTCCACGAGGCAGGATTCAGCAAGTCCGCGTTTTCATCGGCCCACAACAGGCCCATCGCATAGTTTTCATCGGTGGCGCTGGCGGAATAGCTGATGAAGATCTTGCCGTTGCGCTTGAGCACCGACGGCCCTTCGTTGACCCAGAAGCCGCGGATTTCCCAGTCGAATTCCGGTTTCGACAGCATCACCGGCGCGCCATCGATTTCCCACGGTGTCTTCATCGGCGCGATGTACAGGTTGGAATTGCCCTCGATGGCATTGTCCTTCTGCGCCCACAGGTAATACAGCTGGCCATTGTGCGTGAACGTGGTGGCGTCCAGGCAGAAGGTATCGATGCCGGAATCGACCTGGCCCATGAATTCCCATTCGCCGAGCAGCGGATTGGCGCCCGTATTGCGGATCGCATACATGCGGTGCTGGAACAGCTTGTGCTTGATTTCACGGCTCGGCGCGGCCGCAAAATACACGTACCACGCGCCGTGGTTGTAATGCAGTTCCGGCGCCCACACCAGTTCACTGTACGGCCCCACGTTCGGCTTGCGCCACACGTCGACGGTTTCCGCCTTGGCCAGGCCGGCAATGGTGCTGGCGCGGCGCAATTCGATGCGGTCATATTGCGGCACGGACGCCGTGAAATAGTAGTAACCGTCGGTATGCTTGTAAATATACGGATCGGCGCGTTGCTCGATCAGGGGCTTCAAAATCTCCGCCACAAGGTTCTCCATTTCCAGAAATTCAACCTGCCACATGGTTAATTAAATGCGTGGCTCTTCATCTCAGCCTTCACTTCCGTGTAGTACTCGTCGCTGATGCGGTACTTGAACATCAGCGCGCCCATCAGGAAGTGGAAGAAACCGGGCAGCACCGACAACATCAGCGCAATCCCGTTCAGCGCGGTTGCGGTCTGTTCCTGGTTGGGCTGGTAATCAAAGTAGGCGAACAGCACGCCGACCAGCCAGCCCGCAATGCCCATGCCCGCCTTTTGGCAAACGGAAATGCCGCCGAACGCAAAGCCGGACACGCGCTTTCCTGTTTTCAATTGGCCGTAATCAATGGTCTCGGCAATGGCCGACCAGAACACAGGCGCATGCAAATCCACCACGAACGACAGCAGGAAGTACAGCACAGAGGCCAGCATCATGTCGCCCGGCTTGACCAGCACATAGATCGCCACCGACAGCACCGCAACCAGGATCTGTGAATAGCGGAACAGCTTGACCTTGCAATAAAACTTGGTGATCCAGGTCGACGCCACCATGGACACGATGGCGGCCGCCACGCCCAGCGACATGAAGGCCGACACCGCCGCGGTATCGCCGCCCAGGTAATACTTGGCGTAGTACACGGCCACGGAACCGCGCAGCACGTAGCCGATGGTGCCGGTCACGCAGACGCCGCACAGGATCAGCCACTGGTCGTTGCGCAGCAACACGCGCAACTGGTCCGACAGCGACTGCTTTTGCACCGCGTGCGGCACGCGCTCGGTGGTGGTGGCGAAACAGAACAGGAACAGGCCGATGCCGATCACCGCCATCACGGCCATGGCCATCTGGTAACCGGCGGCCTTGTCCTCGCCGCCCCACTGGCCGGCCAGGATCGGCACCACGATGGTGACCAGGAAGCCGGCGATCTTCGCGAAGAACAGGCGGTAGCCGTTGGCCGACAGGCGTTCCTGCGGATCGGCCGTCAGGCTGCTGGGCAGCGAGATATATGGAATGCCGACGCCGGCCGTCATCAAGGTCATCAGGATATACGTCGAATACGCCCACAGCAGCTTGGCGTCATAGCCCCACGACGGCGTGGTGAAGACAAAGAACACGCTGACGCCGTACGGCACCGCCAGCAGCAGGAAGTATGGGCGGTAGCGCCCCCAGCGCGTGGTGACGCGGTCGGTGATCTGGCCCATCACCAGGTCGGCCACCGCGCCGACGCATTTCACCACGAGGAACAGCGTGGCCATGTCCAGCGGCTTGAGGCCGAAGATATCGGTGTAATAAAACGTGATGATCAACATCATCGATGAAATCACCACGTTGAGCGCCATGTCGCCGGCCCCGAAGCCGATCTTTTCCAGCGTGGTCAATTTTTGCGTGTGCATCTGCAGCTCCGGTAAACCTACAACATGCCGGCGCCGCCCCGTGCAGCGCCGGCCCTTGCCCGGCCAGCCTGGCCGCCGCCTCTGACCTCGGCGGCCAAACTGTCATGCAAGCCTTACATCTTCCAGCGCAAACCAACCGAGACCGAACGTCCGATCTGGAGCGTGCCGAAGTTGGTCAGCTGCGCGTTCCCCGCGCTGCCAAAGTGGTAGTACTGCTGCTGCACTTCGTTCGTCAAATTCACACCACTGATATCGACCGACATGTTGTCGTTGATTTTGTAGGAAACCTGCATGTCCACACTCTTTTCCGGATGACGCCAGATACCGAGCGGGTTGGCGAACAGCGCAGCCTCGTTGGCAGCCAGGAAGCCCGAGCGCCACACATAGGACAGGCGCGCGCTGACCGGACCCTTTTCGTACGCCAGCGTGGCATTGTAAGAGCTGTTGGACACGCCGAAGAACGGTGTCTTGAGCTGCGCCACGATCTCGCCGGCGGCATTCGCCTCGGGCACGTTCTGCGACGACGTCAGCCGCGTATAGCTGCCCTGGAGGCCCAAGCCGTCCAGGATGCTTGGCAAGCCTTTCGGGAAGTAGATGAAGCCCAGCTCGGCGCCGCTGATCGTACCGTTGGACGCGTTGACCGGCGAATTGATGACATAGTCATACCCATTCGTGTGGTCGCCGCCCGACGTCGAATTGCGGAACGGGTCGTTCGCCGGATCGACGTGCACCTTGCGGCGCAAGCCCACCACCAGTCCGTCGATCTTGCGCTTGAACGCAGTACCGTAGAGTGCGCTGTCCTTCTGGAAATACCACTCGGCCGTCAAATCGAGGTTCTTGGAGTGCGTCGGCTTCAGGTCGGGATTGCCGCCGCCGCCCGAGCCATACCCCACCTTCGAGACGTCGTCACCCAGTTGCAGGACAGGGTTCAGGTCGCCGAAGTTTGGACGGCGCAGGGTTTCACCATAATTGAAGCGCATCACGACGTCCTTGGAAGCGTCGTAGATCAGGCTCATGCTAGGCAACACTTTGCTGGTCGATTTGCTGGCGCCGGTCGCGGTCACCGCCTTGGTGGTGGCGTCAACCTTGTAGAAGGTCATGTCGGTGTTGACCTTGACGTAGCGCACACCGAAATTGCCGCGCAGGCGATTGCCGAACAACTCGTTCTGGGTATTCCCCATCAGGAACAGGTTGCTGGTCTTTTCTTCGACCTCGAACGTCTTTTGCAAGCTCAGTTTGTCCGTTGTCTGGAAGTTCTTGTCGGCCGAGGCCATCAACTTGCGCCAGTCGTCCAGATGATCGCGGATATAGTAGGCATTGGGCTCGACCCATGAACGCGGAACATCGGAAATCGCGGTGCCGAAGCCCGCGTTGTACGACGAATACTCCGGTCCCAGCGACGCGAGATTGCGATTCAGCGTACCCGACTGGGTGCGGTTGGCTTCCGATGCCTTGCGGTCATCGAATCGCACGCCGAAGTGGATGTTCTCCAGTGGCCCCCAGTCGGTGTCGTAGACCCCCGTCAGCGTGGCCGTCGCGGCGCTGCCCTTGTTGCGGTTGGCGTTATCGTAGAACTGCGCGACATTCCACTTGGCCGGATTGGCCAGGTCGGCATCGTCGTTGAAATGGAATGCCGTGTTGTTGCTGCCGTCGTTGAAGTCGACGTTGATCGACGGCGCCACGCGGTCGATGCGGGTGGCGGTGAATTCCGAGTGGAACGTGCTCTTCTGGTACGACAGGTCACCTTCCAGCTTCAGGCGGTCGCCCACATTCCACTTGCCGTTAAGGGCATAGACATACGAATCGGTTGCCGCCGTATTGTAGTCGCCGCTGTTGAAACCGTAGACGTTGTTGACCTTGCGGCTCTTGATGATGTTCGTTCCAGGGAACGTCGTGATCGTGCCGGCAGGGTTGCTGCCGAGATCTCCCCACCAGTCGACAAAGCTGAACAGCAAGCGGTTGAAGGCCTTGTCACGGTAACCGTTATACATCGATTCGAACGTGTAGACAGAATCGCTGTCCGGTTTCCACTGCAGGGCGACGTTGGCGGCGGGACGCTCCCGCTGCCCCTCGACATCACTCTGGAAGACCGCGTCGCGCGCCAGATAATACGGATAAGGTTTGCCGTTGAAATTGAGCGTGGAGCCGGCCGCCGTCGGCAAGCCAGTAAGGGTGCCTGGCGTCCAGATATTGTTGTCGAAGATGCGCTGCAACGGCGTATAACCGGGCGGCACTTCGGCGGGATTGGGGCTGACGAACGGCACCATCGCGCCAGGCGTCACGCTTTCATTGCGGTATTTCGTCTTGGCGTTCGACACATTGACCAGGGCGCCGACTTCGCCAATCCCGGTTTCCCAACGGTTGCTCAGCATGGCGCTGATCTGCGGGTTTGCCTTCTTCGCGGGATCGAGATAGGTTTCACGCGCCAACAGCGACACTTTCGGACCCTTGAAATCGAACGGACGCAGCGACTTGACGTCGACCTGGCCGGCAATGCCGGTGTCCAGCTGGCTGGCGTCACGCGTCTTGTAGACGTCGATCTGGCGCACCAGGGTCGAGGGGATATCCTGCAGCGCGACCTG
>CBIHOX010000153.1:0-14746 GCA_966211685.1 uncultured Pseudoduganella sp. | reverse complement strand
CTATATCGACAACCTGGTCGAATGCAACCTGGTGCACGGCGTGGCGGACCTGTACAAACTGACCCTGGACGACCTGTTGAAGATGAAGCGGGCCGCCGATGAGCGCGACGGGACCACCCCCGAGACCGTGGCGCAGGGCAAGATCGCGACCAAGTGGGCGGAAAACCTGCTGGACGCCATTGCCGCCAGCAAGCGCCCGCCGCTGGAGCGGCTGTTGTTCGCGCTCGGCATCCGCCACGTCGGCGAATCGACCGGCAAGACGCTGGCAGAATGGCTCGGCACGTTTGCGCTGGTGCGCCGCGCGCCGGTCGCGCTGCTGCGCGTGCTGCCCGACATCGGCGGCACCGTGGCCGAAGCCATTGCCGACTTCTTCGCCGAGGAAAAAAACCAGCAAGCCATCGATGCGCTGCTGGCGGCCGGCGTCGCGCCGCAGGGCGAGCACGTGCCGCCGGCCAAGCTGCGCGAGAAACTCGAACCGGTGAAGCTGCTGGCCGCGCTGGGCATTCCGAAAATGACGGAACCGCGCTGCCGCCAGCTGGTGGATGCTGGCGTCACGCTCGAGGCGCTGGGCTACCTCAACGTCTTCAACGTGTTCGGCTTGCCGGCCAACGTGGCCGCCGCGCTCGACGAATGGATGCGCGATGACGCCCACCGCGGCCAGGTCAAGGCGCTGGCCATGCTGCGCGAGGAATTGCTGGCGCAATTGCCGGAAGCGGCCAGCGCGCCGGAAGGCAAGTTGACCGGCAAGACTTTCGTGCTGACCGGCACCTTGCCGACCCTGTCGCGCGACCAGGCCGGCGCCATGATCGAAGCGGCCGGCGGCAAGATCAGCGGCTCGGTATCGAAGAAAACCAGCTACGTGGTGGCCGGCGCGGAGGCCGGCGGCAAGCTGGCCAAGGCAGAAGAGCTGGAAATCACCATCCTCGACGAAGCGGGCCTGCTGGCGCTGCTGGAAGCAAATCAATAAGGAACCGATAAGGAATCACATGACGGAGCAACACCCTGCCGCACAGCGCGGACCGATCCGCAAGGCGGTATTTCCCGTGGCGGGCCTGGGCAGCCGCTTCCTTCCCGCCACCAAGGCGCAGCCGAAGGAAATGCTGCCCATCGTGGACAAGCCGCTGATCCAGTACGCGGTCGAGGAAGCCGTGGCCGCCGGCATCACGGAGCTGGTGTTCATCACCGGCCGCAACAAGCGCGCCATCGAAGACCATTTCGACAAGGCCTACGAGCTGGAATCGGAGCTGGAAGCGGCCGGCAAGAAGGAGTTGCTGAAGCTCGTGCAGCAGGTGATCCCGAAGAACGTCAACTGCATCTACATCCGCCAGCCGGCCGCGCTGGGCCTGGGCCACGCCGTGCTGTGCGCGCGTCCCGTGATCGGCAACGAGCCGTTCGCCGTGCTGCTCGCGGACGACTTCATGGACACCGCCGAAGGCCACAAGCCCGTGCTGGCGCAGATGACGGACCTGTACGGCTACGAGAAGTGCAGCGTGCTCGCCGTGCAGGACGTGCCGCGTGCCCACACCCGCCAGTACGGCATCGTCAGCGCGCGCGCCTACCGTCCGGACCTGGAACTGGTCTCCGGCATCGTCGAGAAACCGAAGCCCGAGGACGCGCCGTCGACGCTGGCCGTCGTGGGCCGCTACGTGCTGTCCGGCGCCATCTTCGACCACCTGGAAAACCTGGGCACGGGCGCGGGCGGCGAGATCCAGCTGACCGACGGCATCGCCTCGCTGATGTCGCGCGAACGCGTGCTGGCCTACCGCTATGCCGGCACCCGCTACGACTGCGGCTCCAAGCTGGGCTACCTGAAGGCGACGGCCGCCATCGGCATGAAGCACCCGGAGACGGCCGAAGGCTACCGCGAATTCCTCGCGCACCTGTGCGCGGACCTGCCGAAATGACGATCCGCGAGATCCTCAGGATGGGCGACCCGCGCCTGCTGCGCGTGGCGGAGCCCGTGCGCGATTTCGACACGCCCGAACTGCACGCGCTGGTCCAGGACATGTTCGAGACGATGCACGCCGTCGACGGCGCCGGCCTGGCCGCGCCGCAGATCGGCGTCAACCTGCAGCTCGTGATCTTCGGCTTCGGCAAGAACCAGCGCTACCCGGACGCGCCCGCAGTGCCTGAGACGGTGCTGATCAACCCGGTACTCAAGCCTTTGTCGGAAGAGATGGAAGAGGGCTTCGAAGGCTGCCTGTCGGTGCCGGGCCTGCGCGGCAGCGTGCCGCGCTACACGCGCCTGCGTTACGAGGGGTTCGACCAGTACGGCAAGCGCATCGCGCGCGACGCCGACGGTTTCCATGCGCGCGTGGTGCAGCATGAAGTCGACCACCTGCACGGCATCCTGTATCCGATGCGGATCCGCGACTTCACGAAATTCGGCTTCACGTCGGTGATGTTCCCGGACCTCGATCCGAACGACGACGATTGACGGCTGGCCAGGCGTGGCGAAGCCGGCGCCGCTAATACGGCGGAGTTATGCCGGCTCCGCATGCTCCACCAGCAGCTGCACCCGCGTGACGCCGTTGTATTCATTGGCGTCCAGGCGGAACGCGACGCGGGCGCGGTCGCCCAGCGCGTCGGTATGGCCGAACCAGATGGCGTCGTAGCGCATGCCATTCTTTTCCAGCAGCAGCTTCAAGTGGCGCTCTTTCAGGATGCGCTGGCTGACCACGCGGAAGGTATCGCAAAAGACCGGCGGCGCGAAGCCCTGGCCCCACACCTGGCCATCCATCAGCGCGATGAATTGCGTGGTGTAGCAATCGTCGTCGAGCGGGCCGTCGGTTTCCACCACGCGTTCGAGCTGCGCCTCCGTCAGCCAGTCGCGGCCCACGGCTTCGAACGCCGCGCAAAACGCGTCGAACGCGTCGGCGCGGATGGTCAGGCCGGCCGCCATCGCGTGGCCGCCGAACTTGTCGATCAGGCTTGGCGCTTTCTTCGACACCAGGTCCAGCGCATCGCGCAGGTGGAAGCCCGGGATCGAGCGCCCGGACCCTTTCAGCCAGCCGTCGCCGGCCGGCGCGAACGTGATGGTGGGGCGGTAGAATTTTTCCTTCAGGCGCGACGCGACGATGCCGATCACGCCCTGGTGCCACGATTCGTCGAACACGGCGATGGTCGTGCTGTTGGCCGGCTCGAACGAGTCGAGGTGCAACAGCGCGGTATCCTGCATGTCCGCCTCGATTTCACGGCGCTTCAAGTTGATTTCATTGAGCTGCTGCGCCAGCGCCCACGCGCGGTCTTCATCGTCGGTGATCAGGCACTCGATGCCCAGCGACATGTCTTCCAGCCGCCCGGCCGCGTTCAGGCGCGGGCCGACCGCAAAGCCCAGGTCGAACGGCGTGGCGCTGCGCGCCTGGCGGCCGGCCACGCGGAACAGGGCCGACACGCCGGCGTGCATGCGTCCGGCGCGCATGCGCTTCAAGCCCTGCGCCACCAGGATGCGGTTGTTGGTGTCGAGCTTGACCACGTCGGCCACGGTGCCCAGCGCCACCAGGTCCAGCAGGCTGTCCAGCTTGGGCTGGGTGGCGGCGTCGAACACGCCGCGCTTGCGCAATTCCGCGCGCAACGCCAGCAGGACGTAGAACATCACGCCGACCCCGGCCAGGTTCTTGCTGGGGAAGCCGCACGCCGGCTGGTTGGGGTTGACGATCACGCGCGCCTCGGGCAGCGTATCGCCCGGCAAGTGGTGGTCGGTCACCACGACTTCGATGCCGCGCCGGTTCGCCTCCGCTACGCCTTCCACGCTGGCGATGCCATTGTCGACCGTAATGATGATGTCGGGCTGTTTTTCGCGCGCCGTCAACGCCACGATTTCCGGCGTCAGGCCATAGCCGTATTCGAAGCGGTTGGGCACGATGAAGTCGACGCTGGCGCCCATCTGGCGCAGGCCGCGCAGCGCCACCGCGCAGGCGGTGGCGCCATCGCAGTCATAATCGGCCACGATCACCATGCGCTTGCCGGCGGCAATGGCGTCGGCCAGGAACACCGCGGCCGCGTCGATGTGGCGCAAACCCGAAGGAGGGCTCAGCGCGGCCAGTTCGCTCGACAATTCGCGCGGATCGGTCAGCCCGCGCGCGGCGAACAGGCGCGCCAGCACCGGGTGAATGCCGCCCTGGCGCAGCATTTCGGATTCGCGGAACGGGCAGGGGCGGATGGCAATACGGGTCATACGGATAATCCTTGCAGCGAAGGGCGGCGCCAGAATTTGCGCAGCGCGCCACGGGACACCGTGCACGCCACGGCATGGGTACGGCTGGTCAGCACCAGTTGCAGCGTGTCGAGCTGGCCGCCCTGCAGCGCGGCCAGCAGCGGCGCGAACCATTGCTGTTCCAGCTGCTGCATGTGCATCAGCCAGGCCGACCAGTCGGCTTCCTTGCCGGCCGGCAGCGCTTCACCGAGCACGGCGATCGTGTTATGCGGCCGGTCCAGCACGGCGGCGGCGCCGGCGCCGCGCAATCCTGGCGCGGCCAGCACGGACAGCCACGGCAGGCAAGCCGATTCCGCCAGTTCCGGCAGCGGCGCCGGCGCGCCTTCCGCGCCGCCCCACATCCAGAACGAATTCACGGGGATGAGGCCGCGCTGTTCGCGCGCCGCGTTGACCGGATGCGCGTGCCACAGCATCTGCACTTCATTTTGCAGCTTGCGGAAGTCGCGCCGCGACGGGCCGTCGGGCATCCAGTCGGCCAGGTTTTCGCCGATCGCGGCGTCCGGCGACGCGGTACGCATCGCGCGCCAGTCGTCGGCGCGCAGGAACCAGGTGTTGGCGTCGCCATACAGCAGGGTCTTGCCGACTTCCTCGAAATACGGCCTTGTCGCGTCGAACAGGGCGCGCGCATCGCCATCGTCGAGCCGCAGGCCGCGCGGGTCGCCCAGCACCATGTGGGTGCGCGCCAGGGCCAGGTGCACCGGATGCGCCAGGAACCAGTAGCCGTCCTGCGGCGGCAAGCCGAGGGCGCGCATGGCCGCATGGGCCAGCGGCGGCTGGTCGGAGGCCGCGCCGGTCAGGCGCGGCGCCAGCCATGCCTCGTGCGGCAGCAGGCGGGCATCCGGCTCCGTGGCCGTGATGGACAGGTTGGCATGCCTGCCAAGCAACATGGCCAGCGCCGGGGCGGTATAGGCCCGGGTCAGGTCATTGGCAAGTTCAGGGGGGATCAGCGCAAAGGGGACGACGACGGTAAGCTGCTTCATAACCGTCCATTTTACCGCAGCGCGCCGGCGGCATGGGGCGTACGGTTATCTGTTTCACGCATGAAATGCTGCTAATGTGGCAAAATCCGGGCTTGCCAAGTTTTTTACCGGGTCCCATGACTTCACCCAGCAGCACTGGCGGCGCCCCCGCAGGCGCCGCGCCGTCCCCTGCGCCATCGCGCCGGCCGTCGAACATGCCGTACGAATGGCTGGTCGGCCTGCGCTATACGCGCGCCGGCAAGCGCAGTGGCCGCAACAGTTTCATCTCCTTTATTTCCGCCATTTCCATGGCCGGCATCGCGCTGGGCGTGGCGGCGCTGATCGTGGTGCTGTCGGTGTACAACGGCTTCCAGAAGGAAGTCACGGAGCGCATGCTGTCGGTGCTGGCGCATATTGAAATGTACGACGTGCGCGGCGGCGGCATGAAGGATTGGCAGGACGTGGCGCGCCGCGCCGCGCAGCATCCGCAAGTCAAGGCTGCCGCGCCGTTCGTGGAAACCCAGGCCATGCTGGTGCACGGCAGCGACAAGCTGCGCCCGGCCATCGTGCGCGGCATCCTGCCCGACTACGAAGGCAAGGTGTCCGGTGTCACGCAGCTGGCCAGACAGGGCGGTTTCGACGCGCTGCGTCCGGGTTCGCACAATATCGTGCTGGGCGTGGAATTGGCCAAGGCGCTCGATGTGGCGGTGGGTGGCAAGGTTGCGATGGCGCTGGCGCAAAATGGCGCCAACCCGCTCGACGGTGGCAGCCTCGGCGGACTCAATGCGGCGCCGTCGATGCGCATCTTCACCGTGGCCGGCACTTTCGAGGCCGGCCACAACGAATTCGACGCCGGGTTGGCGTATATCGCGCTGGAAGACGGCGAGCGCCTGCTGGGCCTGGACGGTCCGTTCGGCCTGCGGCTGCGCGTGGCCGACACGCAGCGCGCGCCCGAGGTGGCGGCGGAACTCAAGCAGCTCATGCAGGGCAACATGCTGGTGCGCGACTGGTCCAAGCTGAACGCGAACTGGTTCGCCGCCGTGCACACGCAAAAGAACATGATGTTCATCATCCTCACCCTGATCATCGCGGTGGCGGCCTTCAACCTGGTGGCCACGCTGGTGATGACGGTGACCGACAAGCAGGCCGACATCGCGATCCTGCGCACCCTGGGCGCCTCGCCGATGTCGGTCATGAAGATCTTCATGGTGCAGGGCGCGCTGGTCGGCGTGCTGGGCACGGCGATCGGCGTGGCCGGCGGCGTGCTGCTGGCGCTGAACGTGGACGTGATCGTGCCGGCCATCGAACGCCTGCTCGGCATGAAGTTCCTGTCCAAGGACATTTATTTCATCAGCGCCGTGCCGTCCGACCTGCGCTGGGGCGACGTCGGCGTGATTGCCGCCACCGCGGTCGGGCTGGCGTTCGTCGCCACCCTGTACCCGAGCTGGCGCGCGGCCCGCGTCAAGCCCGCCGAAGCGCTGCGCTACGAATAACCGTCACCGATACGCCATGATCTTCAAGAACCTCCCTTATGAATGGCTGATCGGCTTGCGCTACACGCGCGCCGGGCGGCGCAGCGGCCGCAACGGCTTCATTTCATTCATTTCCTTCATCTCGCTGGCCGGCATCGCGCTCGGCGTGGCGGCGCTGATCATCGTGCTGTCGGTGATGAACGGCTTCCAGAAGGAAGTCACGGACCGCATGCTGTCGGTGCTGGCGCACGTCGAGGTGTTCGAGCCCGATGGCGGCATGCCGGACTGGCGCGCCGCCGCGCAGCAGGCGTTCCGCCATCCGGAAGTGCGCGGCGCGGCGCCGTTCGTGGAAACCCAGGCCATGCTGCAGCATGGGAGCGAGGCGCTGAGGCCGGCCGTGGTGCGCGGCGTGCTGCCGTCGGAAGAGCCGAACGTGTCGGACGTGGCGGGGCGCATCCGCTACGGCAGCTTCGAGGCGCTGCAGCCGGGCGAGTTCCGCATCGTGCTGGGCATCGACCTGGCGCGCGCGCTGCAGGTCAATGTCGGCGACAAGGTCACCATGATGCTGGCGCAGGGCACCGTGACGCCGGCCGGCGTGGTGCCGCGCATGCGCGCCTTCACCGTGGCCGGCGTGTTCCAGGCCGGCCACCAGGAATTCGACGCCGGCATGGCGTTCATCCACATCGAGGATGCGCAGCGCATGCTGCGCCTGTCCAGCCCCGCCGGGCTGCGCCTGAAGCTCTCGGACATGCACCGCGCGCCGCAGGTGGCGGACGAATTGAAAAAGCTCATGGGCGGCCAGCTCGAGGTGCGCGACTGGTCGAAACTCAACGCGAACTGGTTTGCCGCCGTGCAGACCGAAAAACGCATGATGTTCATCATCCTGGCGCTGATCGTGGCGGTGGCCGCGTTCAACCTGGTGTCGACCCTGGTGATGACGGTGACCGACAAGCAGGCCGACATCGCGATCCTGCGCACGCTGGGCGCGTCGCCGGCCTCGATCATGAAGATCTTCGTGATCCAGGGCGGCATTGCCGGCGTGATGGGCGCGGCGGCCGGCGTCGTCGGCGGCGTGCTGGTGGCGCAGAACATCGACGTCATCGTGCCATTCATCGAACGGATGCTGGGCATCCAGTTCCTGTCGAGGGACATTTATTACATCAGCACCGTGCCGTCGGACATGCGCTGGCCGGACGTGATCCGGATCGGCATCGTGTCCGTGGTCCTGGCCTTCGCGGCCACGATCTACCCCAGCTGGTGGGCGGCCCGTGTGAAACCTGCGGAGGCATTGCGTTATGAATGACAACGGCGCTGCGGTACTGTCGTGCCGCGGCTTGGGCAAGACCTTTACGCAGGGCGCGTATTCGGTCAACGTGTTGCGCGGCATCGACCTCGATGTGCGGCGCGGCGAACGGGTGGCCATCGTCGGCGCCTCGGGTTCCGGCAAATCCACGCTGCTGCACTTGCTGGGCGGGCTCGATACGCCCAGCACCGGCATGGTGTCGCTGCTGGGCAAGGATTTCGCCAGCCTGGGCGAGGCCGCTCGCGGCGACTTGCGCAACGCCTCGCTGGGCTTCGTCTACCAGTTCCACCACCTGCTGCCGGAATTCACGGCGCTCGACAACGTGGCGATGCCGCTGATGATACGGCGCATGAAACGCGCGGCGGCCCATGAGCAGGCGCAGCAGATCCTGGCGCGCGTCAACCTGGCCAAGCGCGTCACGCACGTGCCGGGCGAATTGTCCGGCGGCGAACGGCAGCGCGTGGCGCTGGCGCGCGCACTGGTGACGCAGCCGGCCTGCGTGCTGGCCGACGAACCGACCGGCAACCTCGACCACAACACGGCCGAGCAAGTGTTCGACCTGATGCTGGAACTGTCGCGCACGTTGGGCACGGCCTTCGTCATCGTCACCCACGATGCGGAACTGGCGCGCCGCTGCGACCGCGTATTGCGCCTGACCGACCAGGGTTTGCAGCAGGAATAGGGAGGCGCCGCCATGTGGATCGATACCCATTGCCACCTGGACGCCCACGAATTCGGCACGCGCGCGCTCGATATCGCCGATGCGGCGCGCGGACAGGGCGTCGGCATGATCGTGATCCCCGCCATCGACCGGGGCAACCTGGATACGGTGGCGCAACTGGCCGCGCAGCGCGGCAACACGTGTTACGCGCTCGGCATCCATCCGATCTGCGTGCCGAACGCGAAGGAAGACGACCTGGCTGTCTTGCGCGAGAAAGTGGCGGCGGCCATGGACGATCCGCGTTTCATCGGCATCGGCGAAGTGGGGCTGGATTTTTTCATTCCGCTGCTCAATGAACCGGCCATGCGCGACAAGCAGGTCGCGTTTTTCCGCGAACAGTTGCGCATCGCGCGCGACTTCGGCTTGCCGGTGCTGACGCACGTGCGCAAGTCGCAAGACCAGGTCTTGAAGCACGTGCGGCAAATCACGCCGAACGGGGGCATCGCCCATGCCTTCAATGGCAGTTTCCAGCAGGCGCAGGGTTATATCGACGTGGGTTTCAAGCTCGGCTTCGGCGGCAACCTCACGTTTACGCGCGCGCTGCAAATCCGGCGGCTGGCCACCGACTTGCCGTTGTCGGCGATCGTGATGGAAACCGATGCGCCCGATATCGCGCCGGCCTGGGCGCATCCCGGCGTCAATACCCCGGACCAGGTGCCGCGCATCGGCGAGGCGCTGGCGCAATTGCGCGGCGTGGCGGCTGACGTGGTGCGCGACGCGACCACGGCGAATGCACGTCTGATTTTGCCGAGGATGGCGGCGTTGATGGGAGCGTGAGGGGGAACATGATGCAGCGTGGGGGCCGTATGCTCACCGCGTGGTCTGGTGCAATCTATTCGGTGCAACCGGAGTTCAAGCCGGTCGAAAATCGGGTGGGGCAATCGAAAGCGCTCTGCTAATCCGCAGTGAAAGTCTGATCCGATCATGCTCCCGGCGGCGACATGCTGAATCGGCTCCGATTTCATTGCTTTGGCTTAATCTTTAGACGGTTTTCGCAACGGCCGCATCAAGCTTACGCGGACCAGCCACGGCGGCCGCACTGAACCTGGCGCGGCGGGGCGGCTCGACCTCGCGCGCCATGGTGCTGCGCGCGCAGCGCGCTGGTCGATCACTTTTCCGGATTAACGCAAGCTCCATCATCGCGCGCATGTCCACAATGGTGGTTTCCATTCACCGGAGGCCGCCATGTCCCGCTGCGCCATGCTGGGCTTTGTTTGCGGCGCCGTGTGGCTGCAACAGCAGGCTGTGCTGCCCCCTTATCCTGCATGCGGGCTGGCGGCTGTTTGCGTCGCCGCATCTGTACTGGTGCCGGCGTTGCGCCGGTGGCATGGCCGGGCGGGCCGGAGGGCCAGGCTGGCGCTGGCCATGGCCGCCGGCGGCGCGGCGGGATTCTTCTGGTCCGCGCTGCTGGCGCATCACGCGCTGGCGCCCGCGCTGCCGAAAAGCGACGAAGGCCGCGACATCGTGCTGACCGGCGTGGTCGACAGCCTGCCCAGCCGCATGGCCCAGGGCATGCGCTTCAACCTGGCCGTGGAACATGTGCACGATGCGGCGGCCCGCGTGCCGCCCCGGATTGCCCTGTCATGGTTCGCGGACAGCCGTGACGGCGGCGCCGATGGCGTGCCGGACATCCGTCCCGGCCAGCGCTGGCGCCTGGCGGTGCGTTTGCAGCGGCCCCACGGCAACGCCAATCCCTACGGGTTCGATTATGAATTATGGCTGCTGGAGCAGGGCGTGCGCGCCACCGGCTACGTGCGGCAGCAGGGGACGAACCGGTTGCTTGCCGGATTCGTACCGGGGCTCGGCCCCGCTGTCGAACGCGCCCGCGCCGCGCTGCGCGACCGCATCGTGCAAGCGTTGCCTCGATGTGACTACGCGGGCGTGATCGTCGCCCTTGTCATCGGCGACCAGCGCGCCATCAGCCAGTCCGACTGGGACATCTTCAACCGCACCGGCATTTCGCACCTGGTCAGTATTTCAGGCCTCCACATCACGATGATCGCGGGATTGGCGGCGTGGGCTGCGGCGGCCGTGTGGCGCCGTTCGTTCTTCACGCGCGCGCAGTTGCCGCTGCTGCTGCCGGTGCAAAAGGCGGCCGCCGTGGCGGGGGTGTTGACGGCCCTGGCGTACGTGCTGCTGGCCGGCTTTGGCGTTCCCGCCCAGCGCACGCTGTACATGCTGGCGGTGGTGGCGGCCGCGCTGTGGCTGGACCGGCTGGCCGGCTTTACGCACATCCTGTGCCTGGCGGCCTGCGTCACGGTGGTGCTGGACCCCTGGGCCGTGATGTGGCCGGGATTCTGGCTGTCGTTCGGCGCGGTGGCGGCGATCCTGTATGCGACGGCGGGGCGTTCCGGTAATGGGTTTGGCGACCGCGTGCTCGGCGCTATGGATATGCAATTAACGAACAAGTGGTTTTCATCCGCCAAGGCGGCTGCCAGCGCAGGCGGGGGCGCTGATATTGGCGCTGGGATGTCGGACCAGCGGCGCCAGCCAGGCCATCCAGGGCAGGAAGGTGAGCCGGTCCCGGCAATTCAGGCACATCAGCCGAATCAGCCGATCCAGCCAAACCCGGCAAAACAGCAGGAACTGTCCAACCAGGGCGATCACTCAGAGAAGTCCGGGCCTGGGCCGGGTGCCGGTGCGGCGGCGGGGCAGCGATGGCCAGTCCGCGGCTGGCTGGCCGGCATGGCCGCTGGCCTGGTGTTGGCGGCCCGCGTGCAATATGCGGTGACGGTGGGCCTTGTGCCGCTGACTTTGCTGCTGTTTGCCCAGTTCTCGCTGGCAAGCCCGGTGGCCAACGCGCTGGCGATTCCCGTCATCAGCCTGCTGGTGACGCCGCTGGCGCTGGCGGGCAGCCTGCTGCCGCAAGCCATTGGCACGCCGTTGCTGCAACTGGCCCATGGTGCGGTCTGGCTGCTGGCGCAGGCGCTCCAATGGATCAGCGCCTGGCCGCATGCGGTGTGGACGGCGCCCGCGCCGCCAGCCTGGGCTTTCGCATGGGCGCTGACGGGCACCGCGTGGATGCTGGCGCCGCGCGGCTGGCCGGTACGCTGGCTCGGCGCGGTGACGTGGCTGCCGCTGATGCTGGCGCAGCCGGACCATCCGCCGCCGGGGCAATTCCGCGTGGTGGCGTTCGACGTGGGACAGGGCATGGCGCTGCTGGTGGAAACCGCCGGGCACCGCCTCCTGTACGACACCGGTCCCGCGTATGCGCCGGAATCGAACGGCGGCAACCGTGTGATCCTGCCATACCTGAAGGCGCGCGGCATCGGCCGGCTCGACGGCGTCATCGTCAGCCACAGCGACACCGACCATGCAGGCGGTGCGCTGGCGGTCATGCAAGGCATCGACGCGGGGTGGCTGGCTTCATCGCTGCCGGTTCATCATCCGGTGGTGCGGGCGGCGTCCCGGCACCGGCATTGCGTGGCGGGACAGCATTGGCGCTGGGATGGGGTGGAATTCACGGTGCTGCACCCGACGGCGGACAGTTACGGCGATCCCGCCCTGAAACCCAATGCGCGCAGCTGCGTCCTGAAAATCAGCGCGAACGGCAGGGCGGTGCTGCTGGCGGGCGACATCGAAGCCGCGCAGGAAGCGCAATTGCTGGCGCGCGGCGCCGGGGCGTTGCGCGCCGATGTCCTGCTGGCGCCGCACCATGGCAGCGGCACATCGTCGACGCAAGCGTTCCTGCGCGCGGTCGCGCCATCGGTCGCACTGTTCCAGGTAGGTTACCGCAACCGTTACCGACATCCGCAGCCCCAGGTGTGGGCCCGTTACGGCGCGCTGGACATCGGGCGGCTGAGGACCGATGAAACCGGCGCCATTACCGTGGAGATGGCATCGTCGGTTTTGATGGAATCCTACCGTGCGTCGCATGCGCGTTACTGGTACGGGCGCTGAGCATTTGTACGGCGGACTTGCAAAACAGTGAGACAGCGCCATCTGCCGGATTTCCACGATGAAAGGCCGCTATGCTGTTTCCCCGCCACCCGCAACCGGTCGCGCCACGCAAAGCCGTCGCCACCCAGGTCGTCCGGCAGCGCCGGCAAGACAAGGCAGTCGACAAGCACATACTGGTGATCGACAAGCCGGACGTGCCACCCGAGCCGCAACCGCCGCAGCCTTCGGCGCCCGCGAAAGATTAGAGCAAGCGTTCTACTTATTAATGCGATAGCGTCTTTACAATGGCTTGCAAGGAGACGCGACCCGTGAAAAAACCACAAATCCACTTTGCCCACGCCAACAGCTATCCCGCCGGTACCTACCGCCAGCTGTTCGACCTGCTGGGCGAGCATTACAGCATCGGCGCGCTGGACATGCATGCGCATAATCCAGCCTATCCGGTACGCACCGGCTGGCCGCACCTGGTGCGGGAACTGGTCGACGAACTGGAGAAGCGGTATACGGAACCCGTGATCTTGCTGGGACATTCGCTGGGCGGCATGCTCAGCGTGATGACCGCCGCGAAACGGCCGGACCTGGTGCGCTGTGTCGTAATGCTCGATTCCCCGGTGGTGGCCGGCTGGCGTGCACTGGTGCTGCGCGTGATGCGCCGGATGCCGATTGCCGACCGCTTTTCGCCGGCGCGTTTTTCCGCGCGGCGCCGCAACGTCTGGCCGGACGCGGAAGCCGCATACCAGCATTTCGCGTCCAAGGAAATTTTCGCGGCGTGGGCGCCCGGCGTGCTGCGCGACTATATCGAGGCGGGACTCAAGCCGCATCCCGATGGCGTGCAATTGCGGTTTACGCGGGAAAATGAAACCGCGGTCTACCGCAGCCTGCCGCACCACGTCGGCAAGCTGGTCGGACGCGGCCTGCAGGTGCCGGCCGGTTTCATCGGCGGCACCGAATCCGAGGAAAACCGCATGGCCGGACTGGAAGCCACGCACCGGCTGGTGGGGCGGCATATCCGCATGCTGCCGGGCGGGCATTTGTTTCCGATGGAATCGCCCGAACTGACCGCGCAGGCCGTGCATGAAATGATCACGGAATTGCTGGGCGCCGAGGGAGTACGCAACGCGTATCACCGGCGCCGGCGTGGCTGAGGCTGGCAAAATTATTCTTGAGGGCAGGTTTCTTGTAAAATCCCGGGTGTTCGGGCCGATGGCGCCTGCCTGCAATCTTGAAAGAATGGTTTTGCGATGACGATTAAGAGCGACAAATGGATACGCCGCATGGCGGAGCAGCACGGCATGATCGAGCCCTTCGAACCGGGCCAGGTCCGCGCCCAGGATGGCCGCAAGGTGATTTCGTACGGCACCTCGTCCTATGGCTACGACATCCGTTGCGCCGATGAATTCAAGGTTTTCACGAACATCAACAGCACCATTGTCGATCCTAAAAACTTTGATTCGAATTCGTTTGTCGACATCAAGAGCGACGTCTGCATCATCCCGCCGAACTCGTTCGCGCTGGCCCGCACCATCGAATATTTCCGCATCCCGCGCAATGTGCTGACGGTTTGCCTGGGCAAGTCGACCTATGCGCGCTGCGGCATCATCGTCAACGTGACCCCGTTCGAACCGGAATGGGAAGGCTACGTGACCCTGGAATTTTCCAACACCACGCCGCTGCCGGCCAAGATCTACGCCGGCGAAGGCTGCGCCCAGGTGCTGTTCTTCGAGAGCGACGAGATCTGCGAAACCTCGTACAAGGACCGTAACGGCAAATACCAGGGCCAGCACGGCGTGACCCTGCCTAAGGCTTAAGTTTCGGCCAGCGGGAGCGAAAGCTCCACACAAAGCCCGCCGCCGGCACGATTGGCGGCGGCGATGCGGCCCCGGTGCTGCTGCACTACCTGCTGGGCGATAGCCAGGCCCAGTCCATGTCCATCCACGTCCTTCTCCGTGCTGCTGCTGCGGTAAAAGGGCTGGAAAATCTTCCCCAAGTCTTCCGGCGCTACGCCAGGGCCCCTGTCCATGACGCGGATGCGGATGAAGCGCGCGTCGAGCGCCGTTTCCACTTCCACTTTGCCGCCGGCGGGGCTGTGCTTGATGGCGTTGCGGACCACGTTTTCGATGGCGCGCGCCAGGAGCTCGGGTTGTCCGTTCAGTTGGGCGTCGGCGGTGCCGGTGA
>CBIHOX010000152.1:0-14987 GCA_966211685.1 uncultured Pseudoduganella sp. | reverse complement strand
CGAGGCGTCGCTGCGCCGCATCGCGCACTACGATTACTGGTCGGACAAGGTGCGCAAATCCGTGCTGACCGAATCCAAGGCCGACTTGCTGATCTTCGGTAACGCCGAGCGCGCGCTGGTCGACATGACCAAGCGCCTGGACGCCGGCGAAAGCATCAAGGACATCCGCGACTTGCGCGGCACCGCCTTCCTGGTGCCGGTGGGCTGGATGCCGTCCGACGACTGGGGCGTGCACAATTCCACCCGCGTCGATATCCCGGGCCGCATCGATCCGCATCCGGACCCGTATGCGATGGCCAAGGAAGACAAGAAGGAATGCGCGTCGGAAAACGCGGCGCCGGAACCCGAAGTCAAGCCGATCCGCATCATGTCGCGCGAAGAGCGCCAGGCCATGGCGAAGGAAAAGCACAACCGCACCGTGGTGCGGCTGCCGTCGTACGACGTGGTCAAGGACGATCCCGTGATGTATGCGCACGCCTCGCGCGTGTTCCACCTGGAATCGAACCCGGGTAATGCGCGCGCGCTGGTGCAGCAGCACGGCGACCGCGACGTGTGGATGAACCCGCCGCCGCTGCCGCTGGCCATGGATGAAATGGACAACGTCTACGACTTGAACTATGCGCGCGCGCCGCACCCGAGCTATGGCGATGCGAACATCCCGGCCTGGGAAATGATCCGCTTCTCGGTCAACATCATGCGCGGCTGCTTTGGCGGCTGCACGTTCTGCTCGATCACGGAACACGAGGGCCGCATCATCCAGAGCCGTTCGGAACCGTCGATCCTGCGCGAGATCGAGCTGATCCGCGACACGACGAAGAATTTTGCCGGCACCATCACGGACCTGGGCGGCCCGACCGCGAACATGTACCGCCTCGCGTGCAAGGACAAGAAGATCGAGGAAACGTGCCGCCGCCTGTCGTGCGTGTACCCGTCGATCTGCGTGAACCTGAACACCAACCACAATCCGCTGACCAAGCTGTACCGCAAGGCGCGCGCAATCCCCGGCGTGAAGAAGATCCTGATCCAGTCCGGCCTGCGCTATGACTTGGCCGTGCGTTCGCCGGAATACGTGAAGGAACTGGTGACGCACCACGTCGGCGGCCTGCTGAAGATCGCGCCGGAGCACACGGAAACCAATGTGCTGTCCAAGATGATGAAGCCGGGCATCGGCGCGTACGACGAGTTCAAGGCCATGTTCGAAAAGTATTCGATCGAGGCCGGCAAGAAGCAATACCTGATCCCGTACTTTATCGCGGCGCATCCGGGCACCACCGATGAGGACATGCTGAACCTCGCGCTGTGGCTGAAGAAAAACAACTTCCGCCTGGACCAGGTGCAGACCTTCATGCCGACGCCGATGGCCATGGCCAGCGCCATGTACCATTCGCGCCGCAACCCGCTGCACAAGGTGACGGAAGATTCGGAAGTGGTGGAAACGCCGCGCAGCCAGAAGCAGCGCACCGCGCACAAGGCGTTCCTGCGCTATTACGATCCGAAGAACTGGCCGATCCTGCGCGACACGCTGCGCCGCATGGGCCGGGGCGACCTGATCGGCACCGGCGAACGCCACCTGATTCCACCGTACGTGGCGGGCGAGGAAAACTTCAAGGTATCGCAGGGCAAGCGCGCCATGCCGATGCTGGCGCCGGGGGCCGACAAGCGCGCCAAAGGCTTGCCGGTGCTGCCGGGCCGCGGCGGCAAACCCAATGCGCTGACCGGTTCCATGACGGCGCGCGCCACGGTGGAAACCAAGGCGCGTCCATCGATCCTCGACACCATCAAGGTGAAGAAGGCGGCGCCTGCCGCGGCCAAGCCGGGCGCCAAGCCTGCCGCCGGCAAGGCCGGCGCGGCGCCACGCGGCCGGAAATAACCGGTTGACAAGATCGCGCGGCGGGCATCCTGCAAGGGATGCCCGCCGTGTTGTTTTCTTCCCTCAAATTTCACAAATGCATGGATAATTCATCCCAGCTCACATGAACGGGCGGGGCTGGTTGCGGCTACACTGATTGTTCAGATCGGGACGCGCAGACCGGACCCCGGACCTCAACTGGAACAATATGAAACTATCCCTGACATCCACTTCACTGTTGCTGGCGCCCATGCTGGCGCTGCTCACCGCCTGCGGCGGCGGCAAAGACAGTTCGTCCACCACCACGCCCGCCGCGCCGACCCTGCTGTCGATTGCCGTGACCCCCGTGACGCCCAACGTGCGGGTGGGGTTGACGCAGCAAATGACGGCCACCGGTACGTATTCGGATGGCAAATCGGCAGCCATCACCACCGGCCTCACGTGGTCGGCCAAAGGCACCAATATCACCGTGCTGTCCGCCACCGGGCTGGTGACGGGCAAGGCCATCGGTTCCGATACGGTGACCGCCACGGTCGGCACGGTATCCGGGTCGACCACGGTGAATGTGCAGGGCCAGTGGGATGGCATTTCCGCCGGCGGCAACCACACGGTGGGGCGCAGCGCCGATGGCGCGCTGTATGCCTGGGGCTGGAACCGCCAGGGCCAGCTTGGCGACGGTTCCAATGTGGACCGCGTGGCGCCGGCGCTGGTGAGCGCCACCACGGGCGTCAAATTGCCGTGGAAGCAAGTGGCGGTTGGGGAATTGCATACGCTGGCCATCGACAGCGATGGCGTACTGTGGGCCTGGGGCTATAACCAGAATGGCCAGCTGGGCGACGGCACGCAGGTGGACAAGAACGTGCCGGTGAAAGTCGGCACGGGCAAGGATTGGGTCACCATCGCAGCCGGCAAGTCGCACAGCATGGCCATCAACAAGAGCGGCGTGCTGTATGGCTGGGGTGGCAATTTCAATGGCCAGCTGGGCGACAACTCCAAGATCGACCGCCTGGTGCCCACCAAGGTGGCCACCGTGACGTCCGGTACGCCGGCCGTCACCATGACGTGGACCGCGGTATCGGCGGGCGCCACCCATACGCTGGCGCGCGCCATGGATGGGTCGCTGTGGGCGTGGGGCGGCAACGCCAAGAGCCAGGTCGGCAACAACGCCACCACCGACGTGCAGCAGCCGACCAAGATCGGCACCTCGACCTGGGTCAGCGTGGCGGCCGGCGGAACGCATTCGCTGGCGGTCCGCTCCGACCGCACCTTGTGGGCGTGGGGTGACAATTCGTCCGGCCAGCTTGGTGTGGCCACGTCGAATATCGCGGTCACGTCACCGACCCCCACCCAGGTGGGCACTGCCACCAACTGGTCGGGCATTGCCGCCGGCCTGACGCACTCGCTGGCGCTGCGTATCGACGGCACGCTGTGGGGCTGGGGCGCCAACAGCAATGGCCAGGTGGGCAATGGCAGCACCGTCAACGTTGGCGCGCCGGTGCAGATCGGCACGGAAATCAATTGGCTGACGGTGGAAGCGGGCAACGCGCACAGCGTGGCGCTGCAGAAAGACAATACCGTGTGGCTGTGGGGCCGCAACACGGAAGGCCAGTTGGGCAACGGCACGAAGACCGACGTGACCGCGCCCGCCATGCTCAAGTAACGGAGCACGGCGATCTTGCGACGCTGGTGGATCCTGACAAGCCTGGTGCTGGCGGCGCTGTGCGCGCTGCCGGCGCGGGCACAGGACAAGATCACGCTGCAGTTGAAGCACACGCACCAGTTCCAGTTTGCCGGCTATTACGCGGCCGTGGAAAAAGGTTATTACCGCGAAGCCGGGCTGGACGTGCAAATCCTCGAAGGCGCGGACGGCAATGAGCCGGAACGCGCGGTCCTGGCCGGCAAGGCGCAATATGGCGTCGGCAGCAGCAGCCTGCTGCTGGCGCGCATGGCCGGCAAGCCGGTGGTGGTGCTGGGCGTGGTGTTCCAGCATTCGCCGTATGCGCTGATCATGGCGCAGACCGGCGCCACGCCGGACGTGCATGCGATCGTCGGCAAACGCGTGATGATCGGTTCGCTGACCGATGAATTGACGCAAGCCGATGAAATCATGGCGTACCTGAAAAAAGAGGGGATCGCGCCGGCCAACCTGATGCGGGTCGAACACACGTTCAACCCGGACGACCTGGTCAAGGGACGGGTCGATGCGATGTCGGTGTACATCACCAATGAGCCGGATTACCTGGACCGCATCGGCTTCCCCTACGACATCTACAGCCCGCGCAATGCGGGCATTGATTTTTATGGCGACAACCTGTTTACCAGCGAACAGGAAATCAAGCAGCACCCCGAGCGCGTGAAAGCCTTCCGCGCGGCCAGCATGCGGGGCTGGCAATACGCGATGAGCCACCAGGAGGAAATCGCGGACTTGATCCTCAATAAATATTCGCGCCGCAACGACCGCCAGCATTTGCTGTTCGAGGCGCGCGCCATGGTGCCGCTGGTGCAACCGGTGCTGGTGGAAATCGGCTACATGAACCCGGAACGCTGGCAACACATTGCCGACATCTACGCCGGACTGGGCATGTTGCCCAAGGGGGTGAATTTCGACGGTTTCCTGTACAACGTCGAAGGCGGCCCCAGCCTGGTGTGGCTGTACCGCGTGCTCGGCGCGGCCGGCGTGCTGCTGATCCTGGGCGCGGCCGTGCATTTCAGCCTGCTCACGCGTGAACGCAACCGCGCGCAAGAAGCCATCCGCAAGGGCGAGGAGCGGTTCCGCACCATGTTCGAAGCGGCGCCGCTGGGCATTGCGCTGATCGATACCGCCACCGGCCAGTTCCGCGACATCAATCCGCGCTACCTGCAAATCGCCGGCCGCACGCCCGAGGAAATGAAAGCCAGCACCTGGCGCGACCTGAGCCATCCCGATGACGTGGCGGCCGAACAGGTGCAGATCGACGCCATGGCGGCGCAGCGCCAGTCCGGCTTCAAGCTGGCCAAGCGCCTGCTGCGCCCCGATGGCTCCGTGGTGTGGGTCGACGCCTCCATCACGGCGCTGGCGGCGGCCGCCGCGCAGCCGGCGCTGCACCTGTGCATGATCGAAGACATCACGGAAAAGAAACAGACCGAAGCGCTGATCTGGCAACAGGCCAACTTCGACACGCTGACGCAATTGCCGAACCGGCGCATGTTCCACAACCGGCTGGAACAAGCCATCATCAAGAGCCGCCGCGACGGCAACCGCATCGCCATCCTGTTCATCGACCTCGACCACTTCAAGGAAGTCAACGATACGCTGGGCCACCAGCAGGGCGACATCCGGCTGGTCGATGCGGCGCGCCGCATCGGCGCCTGCGTGCGCGAATCCGATACCGTGTCGCGCCTGGGCGGCGATGAGTTCACCGTGATCCTCGGTGAACTGGCCGATATCGGCCGGGTCGACACCATCGCGCAAAACATCATCGACAGCCTGCGCGCGCCATTCCAGCTGGGGCAGGAACAGGCGTTCGTGTCGGCCTCGGTCGGCATCACGCTGTATCCGGACGACGCCAGTTCGGTCGACGACCTGCTCAAGCATGCGGACCAGGCCATGTACGCGGCCAAGGATGCGGGCCGCAACCGCTTCAGCTACTTCACGCCGGCGCTGCAGGTGGCGGCGCTGAACCGCATGCGCCTGACCAACGACTTGCGCGGCGCCGTCAAGGCCGGCCAGATGGAACTGTATTTCCAGCCCATCGTGCACCTGCATACCGGCCGCATCCACAAGGCCGAAGCCCTGGTGCGGTGGCGCCATCCGCTGCGTGGCATGGTCAGCCCGCTGGAATTCATTCCGCTGGCGGAAGCGTCGGGCCTGATCCACGAGATCGGCGAATGGGTGTTCCATGAGTCGGCGCGCTGGATCCAGCGCTGGCGCACCGATATCCATTCGGAATTCCAGGTCAGCGTAAACCAGTCGCCGCTGGAATTCCAGCGCGAGGGCGGTTACGAGGGGTGGATGCGGCGGCTCAATGAACTGGGCTTGCCGGGCCAGTCGGTGGTGATTGAAATCACGGAAGGCTTGCTGCTGGACGCCTCGAACGCGGTGACGAAAAAACTGCTGCAATTGCGCGACGGCGGCATCCAGGTCGCGCTCGACGATTTCGGCACCGGGTATTCGTCGCTGTCTTACCTGAAGAAATTCGACATCGATTATTTGAAAATCGACCGCAGCTTCACCCGCAACCTGGCGCCCGAGTCGTCCGACATGGCGCTGTCGGACGCCATCATCGTCATGGCCCACAAGCTGGGCCTGAAAGTCATTGCCGAAGGCGTGGAAACCCCGGAACAGCGCGACTTGCTGGCGCAAGCCGGCTGCGACTACGGCCAGGGCTACCTGTTCGCCAAACCCATGCCGGCCGCCGAATTCGACACCCACCTGCGCGGCCAGCCCTGACCGTCATTTCACCCTCCGGTGCCTGACCCCGGGGTGTGACATCCTTGATAAATCGCAAACTTGTCACCCCCTGGTGCCTGACCCCAGAGAGTGACATCGTGCCGGGCACGCATCGTCGCAGGAACGGGGATAATAGCGTCTTGGCTATGTTGTTTGATAGTCAAAGTCAATTGGATTCATTGGAACAATCAATTTTTCAAATGACTTACAAACCCGTAAACTGACGTCTCATTGATAACAAACCACGACGAGGAAATCACAATGTCCCTGATTAACACCCAGATCAAACCGTTCAAGGCAACCGCTTTCCACAACGGCAAATTCGTTGACCTGACCGAAGCGTCCCTGAAAGGCAAGTGGTCGGTATTCGTGTTCTACCCAGCCGACTTCACCTTCGTCTGCCCAACCGAACTGGAAGACCTGGCCAACAACCACGCTGAATTCCAGAAGCTGGGCGTGGACGTGTACGGCATCTCGACCGACACCCACTTCGCGCACAAGGCATGGCACGACACGTCGGACGCCATCAAGAAAGTGCAATACCCGCTGATCGGCGACCCGACCGGCGCCCTGTCGCGCAACTTCGAAGTCATGATCGAAGAAGAAGGCCTGGCCCTGCGCGGCACCTTCGTCATCAATCCTGAAGGCTACATCAAGGTCATGGAAGTGCATGACAACGGCATCGGCCGCGACGCCACCGAGCTGCTGCGCAAAGTCAAGGCTGCCAAGTACGTTGCCGAGCACCCAGGCCAGGTATGCCCGGCCAAGTGGACCGAAGGCGCCGCTACGCTGACCCCATCGCTGGACCTGGTTGGCAAGATCTAAGTAATTGCATGCATGCCGGATTACGCGCTTTGCGCTAATCCGGCCTACAGCAACGGATGTAGGGCGGATTAGCCGCGCAGCGGCGTAATCCGCCATTTAAAAAAAGGAAAAAGTCATGTTGGATGCAAATCTCAAAACCCAGTTGAAAGCCTATTTGGAAAAGGTCGTGCAGCCGATTGAGATCGTTGCATCGCTCGACGATTCCGACAAAGCCCGCGAAATGCAGGCGCTGCTCAACGACATCGTCGTATTGAGCGACAAGATCACCCTGGTGGAACACAAGGGCAGCGCCTCGGTGCGCACCCCATCGTTCGCCATTACCCGCCCCGGGACCAATATCGCCGTGACCTTTGCCGGCGTCCCGATGGGCCATGAATTCACGTCGCTGGTGCTGGCGCTGCTGCAGGTGGGCGGCCACACCATCAAGTTCGACGAAGCCGTGATCGAACAGATCCGCAACCTCGACGGCGACTACCATTTCGAGACGTTCATTTCGCTGTCGTGCCACAACTGCCCGGAAGTGGTGCAGGCGCTCAATGCGATGGCTGTCATCAATCCGCGCATCAAGGTCACCACCATCGATGGCGCGGTCTTCCCGAAAGAAGTGGAAGAGCGCCAGATCATGGCCGTGCCGATGATGTTCCTCAATGGCCAGCACTTTGGCCAGGGCCGCACCAGCGTGGAGGAAATCCTCGCGAAACTCGACACCAACGCCGGCGCCCGCGCCGCCGAGGAATTGAACAGGAAAGACGTGTTCGACGTGCTGATCGTCGGCGGCGGCCCTGCCGGCGCGGCGGCGGCGATCTACGCGGCGCGCAAGGGCATCAAGACCGGCGTGCTGGCCGAACGCTTCGGCGGCCAGGTGCTCGATACGCTGGCGATCGAGAACTTCATCTCGGTGACGGAAACCGATGGCCCGAAATTCGCCGTGGCGCTGGAACAGCACGTCAAGGCTTATGAAGTCGACATCATGAATACCCAGCGCGCCAGCGAACTGGTGCCCGGCAAGATCATTGAAGTGAAGACCGCCACCGGCGCTACCCTGAAGAGCAAGTCCGTGATCCTGGCGACCGGCGCGCGCTGGCGTGAAATCAACGTGCCGGGCGAGAAGGAATACCGCAACCACGGCGTGGCGTATTGCCCGCACTGCGACGGCCCGCTGTTCAAGGGCAAGCGCGTGGCCGTGATCGGCGGCGGCAATTCCGGCGTGGAAGCGGCCATTGACCTGGCCGGCATCGTGCAGCACGTGACGCTGATCGAGTTCGGCGCGGAATTGCGCGCCGACGCGGTCTTGCAGCGCAAGCTGCGCAGCCTGCCGAACGTGAAGGTGATCGTGTCGGCGCAGACCACGGAAATCCTCGGCGACGGCAAGAAAGTCGTGGGCTTGACGTACAAGGACCGCACCAGTGGCGAAGCGCACAAGGTCGACCTGGAAGGCGTGTTCGTGCAGATCGGCCTGGTGCCGAACACGGAATGGCTGAAGGGCACGGTCGCGCTGTCGCGCCACGGTGAAATCGAAGTCGATGCGCGCGGCCAGACTTCCGTGCCGGGCGTGTTCGCCGCCGGCGACGTGACGACGGTGCCGTACAAGCAAATCATCATCGCCACCGGCGAGGGTGCGAAGGCCGCGCTGTCGGCGTTCGACCACCTGATCCGCTCGGGCGATGAAGTGGAAGAAGCCGCGGTGGCGGTTGCCGCGTAACGGGTAGGTCAGTTGAATCAGGCGGATCATGCCGGCTGCGCCGGCTGGTCCGCCCTGTGTGCCGCATGGATGCAGGGTGGATCAGCCGCAGGCGTCATCCACCACGCGCGTCAGACCACCAAATCCGCGCTGGCCTGCTTTTCCCGCAGCGCCCTGGCATTGCGGTGCCGGGCGCGCAGGCGCGGGTTGGTCAGCAGCCGGCCGACGGTTTCCCCCACCACCATCACCACGCCCAGCAGCGGCAATACCAGCATCAGGCCCGCAACGCCGGCCACCGCGCCGCCGATGAAAATCATCAGCACGGTAATCAATGGATGCATGTGCAGGCTGCGGCCCAGGGTCAGCGGCATGAACACGAAATCGTCGAGCAGCCGCACCAGGATGAAGACCCCGATGGCGCCATACGCCACCAGCGGTTCGCCGGCCGCATCGGTGGACGCTACCATCACCACCATGATGCAGCCGACGATCGAGCCCACGTAAGGCACCCACGCCAGCAGCGCGGAAATCAGCCCCAGCACCACGGGCGAGGACACGCCGATGGCCCACAGCCCCAGCGCCAGCACGGCCGTATCGAGCACGGTCAGCCACGCCAGGCCCTGGAAATAGCGGTGCGCGGTCTGGTCCACTTCATGCAGCAGGCACAGCGTGCGTTCAAAGAACGCATTCGGCACGGCGCGCGCCAGGAATTTCTTGAACAGGTGGCCGTCGCGCAGGAAAAAGAACGTCAGGAATGGCGCCAGCAGCAGGGCCGGCAGCCAGCCCGCGACCGACACGACGAAGCCGGTCAGATGGCTTTGCACGAAGTCTTCGGTATAGGCCGTGAACTGGGTGTTGATGACCTGGCTTAAATGGATGTCGTGCAGGATCGGGAATTGCTCTTCCAGCCCCAGCAGCAAGGTGCGCACGAACGCCAGGCCGCCCTGCAGGTAGCGGCCCAGCATGTCTTGCCACGAATCGGTTGGCGCCGACGTCCAGCTGATGCCGGCCAGCACGGCCAGCGCCACCGCCAGCAAGAAGCTGCCGCCCACCACCAGCGCCGCCATGTTGCGGTCCATGCCCATGCGCAGCAGCCGCTGCATGGGCGGCATCAGCAGGTAATACAGGATGATGGCCAGCAGGAAGGGAATGGCCAGCCACAGCATGTGCTGCGTCACCAGCAGCAACAGGCAGGTGGTGGCAATGATGCCGGTCCACACCAGCGGGCCCGCGGCTTCCTCGTGGTTGATGGGCGGCAGCCGACGCTGCGCGCCGCCCGGCAGGCGGATATGGTCGATTTTCATGGTGGAGGGCTGGCGTGCGCCGCGTGCCGCCCGGTGCGGGACGGGTCGCTCATAACGCCTCGAATTGGGGTTTGCCGGCCATCCATTCCCGCAACCGGTGGCCGATGTGGCGGGCCAGGGCCAGCGCGATCTTGTAGCCGATCTTCGCATCGGTCTCCATCAGGCCCATGAAGTCGGCGCGGAAAAACACGGCCAGTTCGCAATGTTCGAGCGCGCGCGCCTGCGCATTGCGGGGGGCATTGTCGAGCAGAGCCAGGTCGCCAAAGAATGAGCCAGGGGAAATTTCCGCGACGATTTCCACGCCGTCGCTGTGCGCGCGGCTGATGATCACGCGGCCCGACATCACCAGGTACAGCGCCTGGCCATCTTCGCCTTCATCGAAAATGATTTCATCGGCCACGTAGCGGCGCTCATGCATCAAGTCATCGATGATGTTCAATTCCACCGGCGTCAGCGAGGCGAACAGCGCCGATTCCTTCAACCGGTGCAGGCGCGGCGACAGCTTGGGGGATTTGAACAACCTGAACATCGGATGGGCTCCATGGCATGGCCGGCAACATGCCGACATTCATCGATTGTGACTGATTATGCCCAAGTTACAAGTGTTGGCCGTCACAGTTGTATTGTTTGCGCCAGCGGCAGGCCCGGTTCCAGGTGGCTGGTCAGCACGATGCATTGCCGCGCGCGGCGGACCGGATCGGCCAGCTGGGCGCGCAGGTAGCCGACCGCGGCGGCATCGAGGCCATTGAAGGGTTCGTCGATCAGCAGCACCGATACCGGCAGCGCCAGCGCCAGCGACAATTGCATTTTCTTGTGTTGCCCCAGCGATAAAGTCGTGACCGGCTGGTGCAGCACGCCCCGCAGGCGGAACGCATCGAGTTGGTCGTTGAGCGCGCTAGCATCGGCGCCGGCATACAGCGCCAGGTGCAGGTCGAAGATTTCCCGCACGGTTAGCCAGGGCAGGGCGGGCGTATCGCCGCCGCAATAATGGACATGGCGGCGGTAGGCCAGCGGTTGCCGCGCGCTGTCGATGCCGGCCACGGCAATCGTCCCGGTGTGCGGCAACAGCGCGCCGGCCACGAGCTTCATCAGCGTGGTCTTGCCGGCGCCATTTTCTCCGCGCAGCCAGGTCACGCCGGCTTGCAGGTGCAGCGACAATTGGCGGAACAGCGCATGGCCCGCATATTCAAAGTTCACGTGTTCGATGGCCAGCATCAGTGGTGTCTCCCGAAATCACTGTCGAATTCACTCCCAACGGCGGCCAGGACCACGCAGGCCAGCACCACCAGCACCACCCGTCCGCGCGGCGCCAGCGGCAGCGCCACGATGGCGCAGCACGCGGCCAGCGCCACGCCCTGCCATATCCGCACCACGGCGCCCTGTCCGGCCAGCATGGCGTGCAGGGCCAGCACCGCCAGCGCCGGCGCCAGGCTGAAGCCGCGCGCGCACAGCGTCAGCGGCGCACTGCGCAGCGGCCACGCGGCCAGCACCCCGGCCAGCCGCGCGGCCTGTTCGCGCACGGCCTTGTCGCCGCGGTCGGTCAGCACCACCAGCGCCGCGCCGGCAACCGCGCCCAGCGCAGCCGGCGGGACCAGGGGCAGTGCGTGGCGCAGCCAGGCCGCCGTGGCGCCCAGCGCGGTGGCCAGCAACAGGCATTGCTGCAAGCCGACCCGGTTGTCGCCGCGCCAGAACGGCAGCCAGAATAATTGGCGCCACAGCGCCACGTACAGCGGCCGTAACGGCGTGGGCGCATAAGGGGCGGGGGTGACGACCGCCATGGCGCGTGGCGCACCGGGACGGGGCAGGCGGCGGCGTGCGGCCAGCATGGCGGCCGCCGCCAGCCAGCCCAGCACCAGGGTGGCAAGGGTGGCCAGCACGGCTTGCGGCAAAACCGGCCGCAACACCGCCGGCGCCTGCCAGCACCAGATGCCGCACGACACCGCATACACCAGCGCCACCGGCCCGGCCAGCATGCCGGCCACCAGGACGTCGGCGCGCCAGGCCAGCGCCGGCGGCACCGGCAGCGGCCAGGCCCAGGCAATGGCCGCGTGCGGATGCAGGCGCTGGCGCAGCAGCCAGGCCGGGGTGGCGATCAGCAGGGTTTGGCCGGCCAGCACGGCCAGCATGGCGGGCCAGTCCAGCGTAACGGCAAGCATGCCGGGAAACGCGATCACTGCGCACAGGCCCAGCAGGACATTGGCGAACACCAGCAACAGCACTTCCATGGAATTGGCCAGGCTGGCGAGGAACGCGCGCAAGCCATGGTGCGCCATGCGCACGCGGTAAGACAGGTAGGGATGGCGGGGGAGCACAGTCATAGGCGTAGCCGGAAAAAGAAAAAGGCCCGACGAATCGGGCCTTCCTCAGTGTAGTTGGCGGAGCGGACGGGGCTCGAACCCGCGACCCCCGGCGTGACAGGCCGGTATTCTAACCAACTGAACTACCGCTCCAGCTACTACAGCGATACAACACTTGTCCAACGTGGTGGGCGGTGAGAGGGTCGAACTCCCGACCTAATGCTTGTAAGGCATCCGCTCTACCAACTGAGCTAACCGCCCGCTGAACAATTCGATGAGCACTGCTGCTCACCGAAGTCCGTTAGTTTACAGCATCTTTCAACGCTTTACCAGCCTTAAATTTAGGAACCTTGGCGGCATCGATTACGATTTCCTCTTTCGTGCGCGGATTGCGGCCGGTGCGGGCCGCGCGCTCGCTCACGGAGAAGGTGCCAAAGCCGACCAGGGTGACGCTGTCGTTCTTGGCCAGGGTGGTGGTTACGCCATCGATCATCGCGTCCAGCGCGCGGGCGGCGGCCGCTTTCGAAATGTCAGCGGATGCAGCGATATGGTCGATCAGTTCAGTCTTGTTCACAAAAGTCCCCGTCACAAAGGTTTATATCATTTATACCGTTTTTAGCCAGCATTGATGCGGGTTTCAGGCGGCAGAGAAAAATCTCAGGCGGTATTAAACAGGCGGGCTCAGCCTTGTGTCAAGGGAAACACTGGCGAAAACACCAGTAAAAATACAAACAGGCGCCATGACAGCGCCTGTTTGCGGTTTTTCCATCCAAATTGCGCTGACGCGGCAACCATCGGTCACCCGTCACCGCATGGCGAGATCAGTGCTTGACCACGTCGCCCTGCCCGTCGACCTTGGCTTGCGCCGCGGCCACCGCTTCCACTGCCGGCGATTCCACCAGCGGTTCCGGCTGACGCTCGAGCGCCACTTCCAGCACCTTGTCGATCCAGCGCACCGGCACGATTTCCAGCTTGTTCTTCACATTGTCCGGAATCTCGGCCAGGTCCTTCACGTTCTGCTCGGGAATCAGGACGGTCTTGATGCCGCCGCGGTGCGCCGCCAGCAGTTTTTCCTTCAACCCGCCGATCGGCAGCACTTCGCCGCGCAGCGTGATTTCACCCGTCATCGCCACGTCGGCGCGCACTGGAATGCCCGTGAACACGGACACCAGCGCGGTCGTCATGCCGATACCGGCCGAAGGACCATCCTTCGGCGTCGCGCCTTCCGGCACGTGGATGTGGATGTCGCTCTTTTCAAACACTTCGGCCTTGATGCCGAGGCGGTTGGCGCGGCTGCGCACCACGGTGCGTGCCGCTTCGATCGATTCCTTCATCACGTCGCCCAGCGTACCGGTGCGGATCACGTTGCCCTTGCCCGGCATGCTGACCGCTTCGATGGTCAGCAAATCGCCCCCCACCTCGGTCCATGCCAGGCCGACCACCTGGCCGACCTGGTTCTGCTTTTCCGCCACGCCGAAGTCGTAGCGGCGCACGCCCAGGAACTTGTCCAGGTTTTTCGGCGTGACAGCGACTTTCTTCTCGCTCTTCTTCAACAGCAGCAGTTTGACCACCTTGCGGCAGATCTTCGACACTTCGCGTTCCAGCGAACGCACGCCGGCTTCACGGGTGTAGTAGCGGATCACGTCGCGGATCGCGGCTTCCGACACGGTGATTTCTCCGTCCTTCAAGCCGTTGTTCTTGATCTGCTTGGGCAGCAGGTAGCGCTGCGCGATCGAGGTCTTCTCGTCTTCCGTGTAACCCGACAGGCGGATCACTTCCATCCGGTCCAGCAGCGCCGGCGGAATGTTGTACGAGTTCGACGTCGCCACGAACATCACGTCCGAGAGGTCGAAGTCCACCTCGATGTAATGGTCCGAGAACGTGTGGTTCTGTTCAGGATCCAGCACTTCGAGCAGCGCCGACGACGGATCGCCGCGGAAGTCCGCCCCCATCTTGTCGATTTCATCGAGCAGGAACAGCGGGTTGCGCACGCCGACTTTCGCCAGCGATTGCAGCACCTTGCCCGGCATGGAACCGATATAGGTACGGCGGTGGCCGCGGATCTCGGCCTCGTCGCGCACGCCGCCGAGCGCCATGCGCACGAACTTGCGGTTCGTGGCGCGGGCGATCGACTGGCCCAGCGAGGTCTTACCCACGCCCGGAGGACCGACGAAGCACAGGATCGGCGCCTTCAGCTTGTCGACGCGCTGCTGCACCGCGAGGTACTCGAGGATGCGTTCCTTGACCTTTTCCAGGCCATAGTGATCCTGTTCCAGCGTTTTTTCCGCGTTGGACAGGTCGTTGTTGACCTTGGATTTCTTCTTCCATGGCAGCGACACCAGCGTATCGATGTAGTTGCGCACCACGGTGGCTTCGGCCGACATCGGCGACATCAGCTTGAGCTTCTTCAGCTCGGCGTTGGCCTTGTCCAGTGCCTCTTTCGGCATCTTGGCGGCGGCAACCTTCTTCTCCAGCTCGTCCAGGTCGGCGCCATCCTCGCCCTCGCCCAGCTCTTTCTGGATGGCCTTGACCTGTTCGTTCAGGTAATACTCGCGCTGCGACTTTTCCATCTGGCGCTTGACGCGGCCACGGATGCGCTTTT
>CBIHOX010000151.1:0-15151 GCA_966211685.1 uncultured Pseudoduganella sp. | reverse complement strand
AAATGTCCGTGGCCGGCCAGAACAGCCGCTACAACTCGCTGACCATCGACGGCGTGTCCGTCAACGATACCTTTGGCCTGGAAGCGTCCGGTTCGCCGACGTCGAAACAGCCGATTTCGATCGAAGCGATCCAGTCGGTGCAGGTGAACGTCGCCAACTACGACGTGACGCAAAAGGGCTACACCGGCGGTAACATCAACGCGGTCACCAAGTCCGGCACCAACAAGGTCAAGGGCAGCGTCTACTACGTGTTCCGCAACGACAAGCTGGCCGGCGAGCGCTTCAACTCGACCAACAACACGTATTTCGATCCGGCGCCGTTCAAGGAAACCACCAAGGGCTTCACCCTGGGCGCGCCGCTGATCAAGGACAAGCTGTTCATCTTCGCCAACTATGAAAAACTGCAGTCGACCCGCACCGCGCCGTCGTTCGGTCCGATCGGCAGCGACAAGACCAACGTCGGCGTGACCAGCGACGCCATCGCCAAGGCGCAGCAAATCGCCAAGGACCGCTATGGCCTCGACGTCGGCACGTCCGAAGTGCCTGCCGGCACCAAGCTGGACGTGACGGACAAGCTGGTCAAGCTGGACTGGAACGTCAACGACGACCACCGCGTGATGGTGCGCTACGCGAAGACCGAACAGGCCGATCCGATCTTCCCGCTGCTGAGCGCGACCGGCATTTCGCTGAATTCGACCTGGTACAGCCAGGTGAAAGCCATCGAGACCAAGGTTGCCCAGTGGACCGCCGACTGGACCCCGACCTTCTCGACTGAATTGAAACTGTCGAAGCGCGACTATGACTCGGTGCCGCGCGTGAATTCGCAAATGCCGCTGGTCGGCCTGCAATTCTCGGGCACCCTGCCGGCCGGCGCACCGGCCGGCCTGTCGACCAATAACCGCTTCATCAACTTCGGTACGGAAAACAGCCGCCAGCGCAACGTCCTGGGCACCAAGACCGACGACATTTACCTGGGTGCGAACTGGAGCCGCGGCGACCACGAAATCAAGTTCGGCGGCGACTACCAGAACAACAAGATCTACAACGCGTTCCTGCAAAACATTTACGGCAACTATACGTTTGCCTGCATTCCGAACATCGGCTACAACACCGTGACCGGCGTAACGACCGGCGCCAACATTGCCGACTGCACCAAGCTGACCGCTGCCCAGCATGAGCAAGCCGTGCTGGAAAACTTCAGCCGCGGCCGTCCATCGTCGTACCAGACCCAGGTTCCAAATCCCGGCAAGACCCTGGAAGACGCGGTGGCGAAGTTCAGCATGAAAAACACCGGCCTGTTCGTGCAGGATACCTGGACCGTCAACCAGCGCCTGACCCTGAACGGCGGCGTGCGCATCGACATGAACACGATGGATGACCGGCCGGCCGCCAACGCCGCCGTGCTGGCGCCCACCGTGGCCCGCACGACGCCGACCGGCCGCCAGACCGGCGGCTATGGCTACGACAACACCAACACGTTCGACGGCCAGAAACTGTGGCAGCCGCGCGTGGGCTTCAACTACCAGTTCGATGCATCGCGTCCGACCCAGTTGCGCGGCGGCGCCGGCCTGTTCCAGGGCGCTGCGGCCACCGTGTGGGTATCGAACGCGTTCTCGAACCCTGGCGTGATCACCAAGACGGTCGGTTGCGGCATCAGCGGCTATGCGGCTTGTAACAATGCCGCGGGCCAGCCTGCGATTTTCAGCCCGGACATCAACAACCAGCCGACCTTCAGCGGCACCCCGCCGGCAGCCAACGTCGATATCCTGGCGCCTGGCCTGCGCCAGCCATCGGTATGGAAAGCCAATATCGCGTTTGACCATGAATTGCCATGGTACGGCATCGTGTTTGCCGCCGAGTTCCTGAAACTCGACACGAAAGACGGCATCTACTACCAGAACCTGAACCTGGGCGCGCCGACCCGTATCGGTACCGACGGCCGTGAACTGTATTACACGGAACAGGCTTACAAGCAGGCATGCTGGAACGCCACCGGCGGCTCCATCACCACCGGCGCTGACTGCACCGGCTTGCGCGCGAAATCGGGTTCGAACTCCGCGTTCAACAACGTGATCCTGGCGCAAAAGACCAGCAAGGGCGGTTCCAACCTGATGACCCTGTCGCTGTCGCGTCCGTTGACGGCCGGCTTCGGCTGGTCGGTGGCGTACACCTACACGGAAGCGAAGGAAGTGTCGCCGCTGACGTCGTCGACGTCGAACTCGAACTGGTCCGGCCGTTCCGTGTTCAACCCGAACGAAGAAGTCAATGCTAACTCGGGTTACCTGGTGAAAGACCGTATCAACGCGGTGGTGAACTTCCAGAAGAAATTCTTCGGTTCGTATAACACCCGCTTTGGCCTGTTCTATGAAGGCCGTTCCGGCAAACCATACAGCTGGACCATCAACAATGACTTGAATGGTGACGGCCTGGCCGGCAACGACTTGATGTACGTCCCTTCGGCGCCGGGTTCGGGCGAAGTGATCTTCAAGGGCGATACCGCGACCAACCACGCCAACGAAGACAAGTTCTGGTCCATCGTCAACCAGAACGGCGTGCTGAAACGCGCCGCCGGCAAAGTGGTCACGCGCAACAGCGACTTCGCGCCATGGACCAACAGCTTTGACATGCGGATTGCACAGGAAATCCCGAGCTTCTTCAACGGTCACAAGGCCACTTTCACGTTCGACATCTTCAACGTGGGTAACCTGATCAACAAGAAGTGGGGCCGCATCAATGAAGTGGGCTTCCAGTCCGCCGGCGCGCAGGCACGCAGCTTCGTGGATTACGCCGGTATGCAGGACGGCAAGTATGTCTACCAGCTGCGTGACAAGGTCGAAGACTTGAACGTCCGCCAGGACAAGGGCGAATCCCAGTGGGCCATCCAGGCTACCCTGAAGTACGAGTTCTAAGCGGACCGGCTTTGAGCTAGCCTTGCAGAACGGCCGGTGGCGACACCGGCCGTTTTTTTGTAACGCACCGTATCGGCGGTGCGCCGGCGCGCCGGCCGGCAATGCACCGGCGCTACAATAGCGCCACCCGTAGTGCCACCTGATTGCACCTGTAACCATCTACCCGCGATGAAGCTGACCCCGATCTTCCGCCATGGCGCGCCCGCGCTGGCGCTGGCGGCCCTGCTGTCCGGCTGTGCGCTGTTCAAGCCGGCCGATCCTGCCATTGCCACCATCCAGCTGGCCGCGCTGAACGATTTCCACGGCCACCTGGAACCGAGCCAGATCACGTACACCGATGCGCGCGGCGCCGAACGCACGGTGATGGCCGGCGGCGCCGCCATCATGGCCGGCGCGCTCAACCAATGGCGGCGCGACGATCCGGAATTGCTGCTGGTGGCGGCCGGCGACCTGATTGGCGGCAGCCCCGCGCAATCGCTGATGTGGGCCGACGAGCCCACGCTGGCCGCGATGGACCGCCTGGGCTTGCGCGCCAGTTCGGTCGGCAACCATGAATTCGACGCGGGCAGGGTGGAACTGCTGCGCCAGCAAAAGGGCGGCTGCGCATCGCCGCGGCCGGACAAGGCATGCCGTTTCGATGGCGCCTGGCCCGGCGCGAAATTCCAGTACCTGGCGGCCAACGTGGTCGACATGGTCACCAACAAGCCATTCCTGCCGGCGTACCGCGTGGAACAGGTGCACGGCGTGAAGATCGCCTTCATCGGCGCGGTGCTGACGGAAACCGCGTCGCTGGTGCAAACGTCCGGCGTGGCAGGGTTGCAATTCGCCGATGAGGCGCAATCGATCAACCGCGTGTTGCCGGAATTGCGCGCGCAAGGCGTCAACGCGTTCGTGGTGCTGATCCATGAAGGCGGGCGCACGCCGTCGCCGCCGCAAAAACAGGATTGTTCGGATTTGCGCGGGCCCATCGTCGATGTGGTGAAGAAGCTCGATCCCGCCATCCGTGTGATCGTCAGCGGCCATACGCACAAGGGATACCTGTGCCGCATCGATGGCCGCCTCGTGACGCAGGCCGAGCGCAATGGGCACGTATTGTCGCGCATCGCCATCGACATCGACCGCGCTACCGGCCGTGTGGTGGGAGAGCGGGCCAGCAACGTGGTGCTGGAGCAGGGCGCATTCACGCCCGATCCCGCCATGGAGCGCCACGTCCAGGCCGTGCGCGCCCGCAGCGACGAGGCGCTGGCTCGCCCGGTGGCCCGCCTGGCGGTCGATACGATGGTGCGGCCCGATGACATCGACCGCGATGAAACCGCACTGGGCGACCTGGTGGCCGACGCCATGCTGTATGGCGCCCGGCATTATGGCGCGCAGATCGCGTTCATGAACTGGGGCGGCATCCGCACCTCGCTGCGCACCGGCGCGGGCAACGTGGCCAGCCTGGGCCAGTTGCAGGCCGTGCTGCCTTACGGGAATCCGCTGGAAGTCGTGAACATGACCGGCGCGCAGATCTACGCGGTGCTGGAAGAACAGTTCACCGCCGGACGCGCCGCCAAGCGCGGCCTGCTGCAAGTGTCGGACGGTTTCACCTATCAATGGAACCCATCGCGCGCGGAAGGCATGCGCGTGGTCGACAAGAGCGTGCTGCTGCACGGCGTGCAGGTCGAAAAGGACAGTACGTACCGCGTGGTCATCAACCACTTCCTGGCCGAGGGCGGCGATGCCTTCCCGACCTTTACGCGCGCCACCAACATCGCGCCCACCAACGTGCGCGACGTCGATGCGCTGGCCGAGTATCTCGCCAGCCGCGAACGCGCCGGCAAGCCGGCCGGCGCCACGGCCGACGCCGGCCGCATCCGGCGCGCAAAATAACGTGAAAGCGCGCCCGATGGCCCGCCAAACGGCACGCTAACTATTACTGGAGCACTTACCAACATGCGCAAACTGTTACTTGTTTCCCTGCTCGCCGCGTCGACCTGCGCGCGCGCGGATTTTTCGATTCCCGGCTACGAGCTGGTGCTGACCAACCCTGTGGAAACCGCGCTGCCGAACCCGGACTTGCGCGACCCAGCCACAGTCTGGAGCGAATTGTTCGACAACGCGAAAAAGGAAATCGTGATCGGCCAGTTTTATGCGGTTGTGAAACCCGGATCGCCGTTCGAGCGCGTGGTCGAACGGCTGGAAGCGGCCGGTAAGCGCGGCGTGAAGATCCGCTTCCTGCTCGACAAGAAAGGCGTCAATCTGTCGGAAGCGCCGACCATCGAGCGCCTGAAAGCCATCCCCAACCTGGAACTGCGCATCCTCGATTTCAGCCAGCTGACCGGCAACGGCATCATCCACGCGAAATACCTGGCGGCCGATGGCCAGGTGGCCTACGTGGGCAGCCAGAACTTCGACTGGCGTTCGTTCACGCACATCCATGAAACCGGCCTGCGCATCACGGACCCGAAAGTCGTGGCGCAGATCCAGGCCATCTTCGACCATGACTGGCGCGCACAGGCGCAACTGGCGCAAGGCAAGCCAGTGGCGCCGATTGCCCACGCGGCCAGCAGCGCCAATTACGCGCCGGACGCGTTCCTGATGGCCAGCCCGTATCCCTACAACCCGGCCGGCGTGGCCGATTCCGAGCGCGGCTTGCCGGCCATGCTGGCCGAGGCGCAAAGCGAAGTGCGGGTGCAGGTACTGGACTATGCGCCGCTGTCGTACGGACCGAAAGGCACGCGGCCGTTTTATCCGGTGATCGACAACGCGGTGCGCGCCGCCGCGCAGCGCGGCGTGAAGGTCAAATTGATGGTGTCGAACTGGAATACCGAAAAACCGGCCATCGATTACCTGAAAAGCCTGGCCATGCTGCCAAACGTGGAAATCCGCGTGGTGACGTTGCCGCAGGCGTCGGAAGGGTTCATCCCGTTCGCGCGCGTCATCCACAGCAAGACCATGAGCATCGACGGCAAACTGGCCTGGGTCGGTACCAGCAACTGGGCCGGCGGCTATTTCGACATGTCGCGCAACCTGGAAATGGTGCTGCGCAACCCGGCCATGGCGCAGCGCGTGGCGGCCCTGCACGAACAGTTGTGGACCTCGCCGTACGCGGCGCCGCTGGACGTCAACCGCCAATACCCGAAACCGGTCAAGGGCAAGGAAGAATGACGCGGCGCGCCGCCGCCGGCGCGCTGGCCGCGCTGCTGTGCTGCACGCCGCTGTTGGCGCAGGCCTGGGGTTATGACGGCCACCGCGCCGTGGGCGCCATGGCCGACCAGCTGCTTCGCGGCAGCCGCGCGGAACAGCAGGTGCGCGCGCTGCTGTTGCCGGGCGAAACCCTGGAAAAGGCCGCCGTGTGGATGGATTGCGTGAAGGGTGACGCCTGCGGCCCGCAAACCAGGGAAATGCAGGACTACGTGCAAGCCAACCCGCGCCACGCGGAATACCATTTCGTGAACCTGCCGTTCCAGTCGCAGGAATACCAGCAGCGCGGCGTGGGGGCGGGCAGCCACGACATCGTGCAATCGATGCGCCAGGCCATCTGGGTCTTGCAGGGCAAGGATGGCGCGGCCGTCAACCCGCACCGCTTCACGAAGCGGCAAGCCTTGCTGTTGCTGGCGCACCTTGCCGGCGACGTGCACCAGCCGCTCCACGTGGGCAACGCCTACCTCGACAAACAGGGCGCCTATGTGGTGCCGTCCAGGGCGGAACAGGTCGACGACGTAGCCGTGTTCAGCGCCGTGGGCGGCAATGCGCTGCTGCTGGAAGCCAACCGTTCGCTGCACAATTACTGGGATTATCCACTGGTCGATTACGCCATGCGGCGCACCGAGGCGCAGACGCCGGACCAGTATGCGCGCATGGCGCTGGCGGGCCGGCCAGTGGCGGCGCAATTCGACGGCGACCCGGCCGAGTGGGCGCCGCTGCTGGCGGCCGAGGCGCTGGCGGTATCGAAGCGCGCCTACGCTGGCCTGAACATCGGACCGCAGCAGGCGGTGCCGGTCAAGGAGTCGAAAGTTTCGTGGCCGGTCACGGCGCCGGACGATTACCCGATCGTCGCGTCATCGATCGTGAAGGAACAACTGGCGAAGGCGGGAGTGCGGCTGGCGGCCATCCTGAACGCGATCTGGCCCTAGCGGCCGTTTGAAATGAAATGCCGGCAGCGCTGTTGCGGCGCCTTGCCGTGCAAACGCACGGTCCGTGGCGCCGCACCGCATTGCGTGGTTTATTTGCCTCCCGCCGCGTACCACAATTCGTGGCGGTGCAAGGGCATGTCCGGCAGGCCGGCGTTGGGCAGCGCCAGCAGGCGGCGCCTGTCCAGGCGCAGCGATTCGATGACCGGTCCCTTGTACTGGCGGAACAGCGCGTCGAGCGCGCCATCCTGGACCATGGTTTCCAGGCCGGCCTTCAGCCGGCGCGCCAGCGCCTCCCCCTCGGCGTCGCGCCGCAGGTAGATATACCGTGGCAGCGGATAGCGCAGCAGCAGCGTCGGTTCGATCACCATGCGCGGGAAGCGCGCGCCGTATTCGCGCATTTCCCACTGGATTTCATCGACGCCGCGCGCGAAATAATCGAAGCGGCCCGCCATCAGCATGGTGTACAGGTTTTCCTGCGCCGTGCCTTCGACCACCGGCAGCCCGGCGCCGGCCAGGATCGCGACGTCGGCCCATCCCTTGCCCATGCCGGCGCGCAGCTTGCGCAAGTCCTGCAGGCTGCGCACCTGGGCAAAGCGCGGCAAGTCTTCCTTGCGCACCAGCAGGATGCGGTTGCCCAGCAAGCCTTTATCGATGGGAATGCGGACCGGCAGGAAGTCGTGCTCGAATTCCGGCACGGCGGCGCGCGCCATGACGTTGATGCGGCCATCGGGCAGCGCCAGTTCCTGCGACACCCGCCGTGGCGACATGGCTTCGGTGAATTGCTTCATTTCGAACGGTCCGTGCGTGGCCACAGTTTTTTCCAGCGCCGTGCGCAACACCAGCCAGTCGTAGGCGTAGCGGGCATCGTATGCGCCCAGGTGCAGCGGGTAAATCACCGTTGCCGCCGCCGCGCCAGGCGCGGCACGGCCGATTGCGCAGGCGCCCGCCGCCAGCGCGCCTGCCAGGCAACGCCGGCGAGTCGGGGAAACCAGGGAAATTGGCGGGGGCAGGGCCATCATGTGGCCAGTGTGCCATGCGCCGTCAGGTTGCAGCAAGCAATCCGAAGGTCCGGTGTTGCTCAACCATGCATCGTGACGACATGCACGCCGGTCACGATCCACAGGCCCAGCAACGTGAAATTACTGAAGGCAAAGGCGGCGAGGCGGTGCAGGACATTGTTGTAGGTCAGGTGGATCACGCTGTGCACGATGCGCAGCCCCACGTACAGCCAGGCCAGCCCCACCGCCAGGGCCGTGGCGCCGCCGGTCACGTAGGACACGATGCAGGCCACGTAAAACAGGATGGGCGCTTCCAGCAGGTTCATGTAATTGCGGTTGGCAATGCTGACGTCGGGCGGCACCGCCGGCGACTCGCCGTATTTAAAGTCGTTCGGGCGGATCCTGCCTTTGAGGCCGGCGCCAATACGGGCAACAGCAATGTTCAGCTGGACCAGCAGGGTCCAGCCGACCAGGGCAATGACAGGAAAGAGGACTGGCTTCATCGGTGGCGTCGCGTCGGTGATCGGGACGCCAAGTATAGGCCAGGTTCACCTGGTCAGGGCGACTCCGGCCGCACGACCACCGATTCCGCCGAACGCGTAGCTGGGCCATGGAACACGGCTTCGATGTTGTTGCCGTCCGGGTCCAGCACGAAAGCAGCGTAATAGCCGGGGTGATACGGACGTTCACCGGGGGCGCCATGGTCCTTGCCGCCCGCCGCCAGCGCGGCCGCGTAAAACGCGTCGACCGCGGCGCGGTCCCTGGCCTGGAAGGCAAGGTGCAGGCGGCTGGCGTATTCGTCGGCCGCGTTGACGTACAACTCGTCTGCGTAAAAGAAATCCGGTCCCGCGACCAGCGCCTCGGTCAGGCCCAGCGCGGTCATCACTGCCTCGTAAAAACGTTTGCTGGCATCCAGGTCCGTCACGCGCAGGTGCACATGATCGAGCAGGCGGCCTCGGTGGAATTCCATCGCATTCTCCTGTACTGGTGGGACCACGCGAGTATAGGATGGCTGGCCGGCGGGACGGCGCACGCGTCGCCCATGCCGCCGATGGCAGGGACAGGGAAGGGCGCTCAGTCGCCGCCGCCCCCGCAGCCGCCACCGCCGCAACCGCCGCCGCCATCGGAGCCGCCCCCGTCGGAACCGCCGCTGTCGGAACCGCCATCGCCCCCGTCGGCCCAGCTGCTGGAACCGCCGCCGCAGCCGCCGCCACAGCTGGACAAGTCCGCGCCGCAATGCACGGCGCCGTCGACGTCGCGCAAGGTGGTGCAATCGAGTGCATAGATGAAGCCGCCGGCAATCCCGAGCTTGGCGTCCAGCGCGAACAGCAGCGGCAACCGGGTAGGCGCTTTCGGATTGATATTCTCTTCCAGGCACGCATAGCGCCAGCAGCGGCGGATGCCGGTGTTGTCGCGTTTGGATTTGTCCAGGACTTCGGCTGGAGTATGGTGCAGGAAGCGGCCGAATGCCTGTTTGCAGAACTGGTCGTAATGCTTGGTATACAGGATGAATTCGTGCCACAGGTCATCGGCCACCTGCGATGGCATCGCCACGTACAGCCGGCCCGATTTCAGGTGCGCGAGAAAGAATTGCCGCAAGCCGTGCGAGACCAGCTGGCAATCGCGCAAGGTCAGGTGCGGATGACGCTGGATGAGCTTGTCGAATATGCCCTTCGGCAAATCGAATGTGCGGATATGGCTCTCCCGCTTCAGCCGCGCATTGCGGCGCCACAGTTGGAAACTTACGCCGGCAAACAGCAGGCAGGCCAGCAGGGCGGGTAAAGCCATAGTCACCTCCTGTCAGGGTTTTGCCGCTTCCATCACCGTCAACTTGCTGTCGGAAACACCCGTGTAGAACACCGCCAGCTTGACCGGGCCTGGACCGACGTTGCGCCCATTGTGCAGCGTATTGACCACTTCGGCCAGCATGTCGCCCGCCTTCAGGCGGTTGACGGAGCCGTCTTTCAAGTGCACTTCCAGGTTACCTTCCATGACCATGGCAAACGAGGGCACCGTATGCAGGTGCCAGCCGGTCTCGCCGCCCGGAGCGATTTCAATCAACAGGCCCGTGACCTGCGCCTGGCCTTGCGGATATGCGAGCGGCTTGCCGTCCCAGCTGTTTTGCGCCTTCAGCACGGTGGTGGCCTTGACGGCGGCGGATGGGTCGAGCGCGTACGCTTGCGGCAACAGCAGGGCGGCCAGCAGGGCGGCAGCGGTTTTTTTCATGGTTGGTCTCCGTGGGTGGGAAGCCGCAGGGCGCGGCGCGGAGCCATTATGGGGGGAGGGCAGGGGGAAGGCAATGCCGCCTTCCCCATAGGGATGATCAGCGCGACTTCACGAACGGCACGCCGATGGCTTTCGGCGCCACCGACTTGGCCATCAGGCCGGCCAGCACCACCACCGTCACCACGTACGGCACCATCTGGATCAGCGCGCCCGGGATGCGGCCGATGACCGGCAAGTCCACGCCTTCGAGCTGGATTTGCACCGCGCCGAAGAAGCCGAACATCAGGCAGCCGAGGAAGGTATAGACCGGACGCCAGTTACCGAACACCATGGCCGTCAGCGCCAGGTAGCCGGCGCCGGCCGACATGTCGCGCAGGAAGAAGCCGCTTTGCACGATGGCGAGGTACGCGCCGGAGAACGAGCACAGCACGCCTGCGATCAGCATGGCGCGGTAGCGGGTCCATTCCACCGACACGCCGGCCGCGTCGGCCGCGTGCGGGTTTTCGCCGCAGGCGCGCAGGCGCAGGCCGAAGCTGGTGTGGTACAGCACCCAGTGCACCAGCGGCACCAGCGCGAACGCCAGGTACACCAGTACCGAGTGGCCGCCGATGAGCTTGGTGTAGAACCAGCCGATGAACGGCACGTCCGCCACCAGCGCGCTGCCCGGCAACACCACGTCGAACAGACGCGCGTCGCCGAGGTCCGGCGTGCGGCCGCCCTGCTGGAAGAAGAATTGCGCCACCACGAAGGTCAGGCCGCTCATGGCGATATTGATGGCGATGCCGCCCACCAGCTGGTTGCCCTTTTGCGTGATGGCGACATAGCCTTGCAGGGTGGCCAGCGCCACCGACACGGCCATGCCTGCCGCCACGCCGAACCACGGGTTTTTCGTGGCGAAAGCCACGGCGGCCGACACGAACGCCGAAGCCAAAATCTTGCCTTCCAGGCCGATGTCGATGACGCCGGAGCGTTCGGCGAACAGGCCGGCCATGGCGGCGAATATCAACACCGGCGCGTTGCGCACGGTCGAGACGATGATGGAGCCGAGGTGCAGGTCTTCGAAAGTCATGGCATTACCCCTTCTTGGCCAGTTTCGCGATAACAGGCGCGTACAGGTTTTCCATCGCGCCGCAGAACAGGATGATCAAGCCCTGGATGAAGATGAAGGTCTCGGTCGGGATATTGGGTTTTTCCAGCGACAGGTCGAAGCCGCCCTGGATCAGCGCGCCGAACAGCACCGACGACAGGAAAATGCCGACCGGGTGCTGGCGGCCCATCAGCGCGATGGCGATGCCGACGAAACCGGCGCCGCCGACGAAGTTCAGCGACAGGTAGTGCGTGGAACCCATGATGGAATTGACCGAACCCAGGCCCGCCAGGGCGCCGGAAATCAGCATCACGGTGATGATCATGCCCGAGATCTTCACGCCGGCGTAATGCGCCGCGTGCTTGTTCAGGCCCGTGGCGCGCAATTTATAGCCCCACGGCGAGCGCCACACCATCACGCCATAGATCGCCAGCGCGGCGATCGCGAACAGGAAGCTGACGTTGAGCGGGGTGTCGCCCAGCACCGGGAACCAGGTGTTCAGGCGCGGCATTTCCGCCGCGGCCGAGAACACGCGCGACGCGGTGTTTTGCTCGCCCGGCGGAATCAGGTATTTCACGATGATGAAATTCATCAGCGAAGCCGCGATGAAGTTGAACATGATCGTGGTCACCACGATGTGGCTGCCGCGTTTCGCCTGCAGGTAGCCGGGCAGGAAGGCCCACAATGCGCCAAACACGGCGGCGCCGAGGATGCCGGCCGGGATCAGCAGCCACCATGGCAGCGAAGCGTCGAAGGCCAGCATGGCCAGGGTCAGGCCCAGGCCGCCGACATACATCTGGCCTTCGGAACCGATGTTGAACAGGCCGGCCTGCATCGCGATCGACACCGACAGGCCCGTGAACACGAACGTCGACGCATAGAACAGCGTATAGCTCAAGCCTTCCGGATTCACGATGGCGCTGTTGACCAGCACGCGCAGGGAATCGACCGGGTCTTCACCCAGCAGGTGGATCACCAGCGCGGCCACCAGCAGCGCGGACAGCAGGTTCAGAACGGGCATCACAAAAGCCGTGGCCCAGCGTGGCATATCGTTAGTCGTCATGATTTATGCATGCCTCCCATCAGCAGACCGATGCGAGTCGTGTCGAATTCGTCGATGTTCAATTCACCCGTGATGCCGCCGCCGCACATCACGAGGATGCGGTCGGCCAGCGCGCGTACTTCTTCCAGCTCCACCGATACCAAGAGGATCGCCATGCCGGCGTCGCGCAGCGCCAGCAACTGGCGGTGGATGGCTTCGATGGTGCCGATGTCCACGCCGCGGGTCGGCTGGCCCACCAGCATCAGCTTCGGATTGGCCAGCACTTCGCGCGCAATCACGACTTTTTGCTGGTTGCCGCCGGACAGCAGGCCGATACGCAAGTCCGGGTTGGCCGGGCGCACGTCGAAGGTCTTCAGCAAGCCGGCGCAGCGCTCGGCAATGCCCTTGAAGTCGATCAGGCCCCAGCGGTTCTTCAGCGCCTTGTCATCCTGGTGGCCAAAGAACGTGTTGTGCATGACGGAGAAGCCCTTGATGACGCCGTCGCGCAAGCGGTCTTCCGGCACGTGGCCGATGCCCAGTTCGCGGAACGTGCGCGGCAAACCGTCGGCGTCGCCGCGCCCCGTGTATGGCAGCGCCTTGCCCTCGAACGTGAGTTCGCCCGACGTCGGCAGGCGCATGCCCGACAGGATTTCCATCAATTCGCTCTGGCCATTGCCGGACACGCCGGCGATGGCGACGATTTCACCGGCGCGCAGCGTGAAATTGAGCTTGTTCAGCAAGGTCACGCCATTGCCGTCGGTCAGGACCAGGTCGCGCACTTCCAGCACCGGCTTGCCCAGCTTCCATGGCGCGCGCGGCAGGTTGTTCTCGATCGGGCGGCCCACCATCATGTTGGCCAGTTCTTCCTTGGACGTTTGCGCGGTCTGCACCGCACCCACCACTTTCCCCCCGCGCATCACGGTCACGGTATCGGTGATGTCCATGATTTCCTGCAGCTTGTGCGTGATCAGGATGATGGTCTTGCCCTGTTCCTTGAACAGCCGCAGGATCTCGAACAGCGATTCGGTTTCCTGCGCGGTCAGCACGGCGGTCGGTTCATCGAGGATCAGGATGTTCGCGCTGCGGTAAATCTGCTTGAGGATTTCCACCCGCTGCTGGGCGCCCACCGACAAGTCGTGGATGGTGGCCAGCGGATCGACGTCGAGCCGGTAGCGCGCGCAGATCTCGCGCAGCTTCGCTTCCACGCCGGCGCGCTGGCCGGCCAGCTTGAAGCCGCCCTCGGCGCCCAGCATCACGTTGTCCAGCACCGTCATGTTTTCCACCAGCATGAAGTGCTGGTGCACCATGCCGATGCCGAGCCGGATCGCTTCGTGCGAACTGTGGATGGACTGGACTTGTCCGTCGAGCAGGATCTCGCCGCTGTCGGCGCGATAGTATCCGTACAGGATGCTCATCAGGGTCGATTTGCCGGCGCCATTCTCGCCCACGAGGCCGTGGATGGCCCCCTTGGCAATCGAAAAGCTGACGTCCGTGTTCGCTTTCACCGCCCCAAAGTGCTTGGAGATGCCGCGAAATTCTACTGCTGGGTGCATAGGATCACTGGAATGGGAGTAAATTAAAAAACGCGCCGAACGGGAAGACCCCGCTGGCGCGTTTTCCTGGATGGCATGATCAGGCCGGGCAGTTGACGCCGGTACGGATATCGATGACCTTGACCTTGCCGTCGATGATGTCCTTGCGGGCCGCCATGACCTTTTTCTCGATCTCGGGCGTGATCAGCTTGCGGTTGTTGTCGTCGAGCGCCCAGTCCACGCCGCCTTCCTTCAAGCCTTTGGCGGTGACGCCGGCTTTCCAGGTGCCGTTCTTTTGCTGCATGAACGAGTCATACACGGCGTTGCCGACGTTCTTCACCATCGACGTCAGCACGGAACCCGGATACAGGCCGTTCTGGTTCGAATCCACGCCGATCGACAGCTTGCCTTTTTCCTTGGCGGTCTGCAGCACGCCATTGCCGGAACCGCCAGCCACCGCGAACACCACGTCCACGCCGCGTTCGAATTGCGAGCGCGCCAGTTCGCCGCCCTTCGCCGGGTCGTTCCAGGCGGCGGCCGTGGTGCCCACCATGTTCTGGATGACTTCAGACTTCTTGTCGACCGACTTCGCGCCCTGCGCATAGCCGCAGGCAAAGGTGCGGATCAGCGGGATGTCGATGCCGCCGATGAAGCCCAGTTTCTTGGACTTGGACGCCATGGCGCCTGCCACGCCGACCAGGTACGAGCCTTCCTCTTCCTTGAACGTGATGGAATTGACGTTGGCGCCCTGCGCCACGCCGTCGATCAGCACGAAGCGCACTTTCGGGAATTCCTTGGCCACCTTTTGCACGGCTTGCGTCTGCGCGAAGCCGATCGAGGCGATCAGATCCAGGTTCTTGCGGGCCAAGCCGCGCAATACCTGCTCGGCTTGCGTATCGCTGCTGGCCTGCACTTCAATGAATTTGATGCCGGTCTCTTTCTGGAAGCGCGATGCGCCTTCGAAAGCCGACTGGTTGAACGATTTGTCGAACTTGCCGCCGGCATCGTAGACGATGCCCAGCTTCGGGTCCGCGGCGCTGGCGCCGGCAGCGACACACAATGCGGCGATCGTCACGGAGAGTTGTTTGATTTTCATGAGTTGGCTCCCTGGAAGTTCGATATTGTATATTTTTTGGGCCTGCAACAATCTCTTTTCAGAGCTTTTGCCACGCCAAACGCCTGATTTATAGTGATATTTTTATCTTTTTGGCACGATCGTGCCAAAACGCCCGGTGACTG
>CBIHOX010000150.1:0-15219 GCA_966211685.1 uncultured Pseudoduganella sp. | reverse complement strand
TCCCGGGCGAGCGCTTCAACAAGACCATCGTCGACTACCTGCGCTTCGCCCGCGATTTCAACGAGCGCTTCCCCGGCTTCGAAACCGACGTGCACGGCCTGGTCAAGCGCGAAGTCAACGGCAAGCGCGATTACTTCGTGGATTGCGTCAAGCAATAACCGCTGCGGCGGCACGATGCGGGCCGGCTATACGCCGGCCCTTTTCTTTTGAGACGGGAAAATCGCGAGCGGCAGAGTTGCTTTTTTGGCATGGCAGTCCCTGCCGCCGAGAGGCGCGGGTAGAATCGTCATGATTCGACGAGCTTTCCCACCGCTGCCATGGGAGCCTGCATGTTTGCGTCAGCTCAACCGCCCCGCTGCTTCGCTGCCTAACTTGATGGTATGGATGGCGATGACACGTTGATCGTGTCGCTGCATCGGTCCGCCTCGCTGCCGGACGGTGCGGCCGACGCACTGGCTGCCGGGCTGGGCTTGGCTGGGGTGGGTGTTCGGCCCACCAATGGCAAACACGGCTGTCCGGCCGTGTTCCTGTTCACGCAATGGAACAGCGAGGCTGCCGCGGCGCTGGCCGCACTGGCGCCGGAGCCCGCTTGCCCGTCCATATTGGCGATCTGTTGCGCCGCGCTGCCGGCCGCCGCGTGCTGGTCGCTGCTGGACTGCGGAGCCGCCGACGTGCTCCTGTGGCCGTCCGCGCCCGACGGCGCACACGCCATAGCGCAGCAGGCGGCCGCGCGGCTGGGCCGCTGGCGCGCCGTCGCGCAGTGGATGGCGTCGGACGCGGTACGCTCTTGCCTGGTGGGCGACAGCGCCGCATGGCGCGCGCTGGTGCGCAGCGTGGTGGAAGTCGCCGCGTTCACGCCATCGTCCGTCCTGATCACTGGCGAAACCGGCACCGGCAAGGAAGAAATCGCCAAACTCATCCACCAGCTCAACGGCAGCGCGCTGCCGGGCCAGGGCCCGGGCCTGGAACGGCCCATGGTGCTGCTCGATTGCAGTACGCTGTCGCCGGAACTGGCCGGCAGCGAGTTCTTTGGCCACGAAAAAGGCGCGTTTACCGGCGCGGCCGCCGCGCGCGACGGCGCCTTTGCGCAAGCCGACGGCGGCGTCCTGTTCCTCGACGAAGTCGGTGAATTGCCGCTGCCGCTGCAGGCGCAATTGCTGCGCGTGATCCAGGAACGGCAATACAAGCGGCTGGGCGGCAACCATTGGCAACCGACGCGCTTCCGCCTGGTGTGCGCCACTAACCGCGACCTCGACGCCTGCGTCGCGGCCGGCACGTTCCGCGCCGACCTGTATTACCGCATCGCGGGCTGGCGCTGCCGCCCGCCGCCGCTGCGCGAACGCACCGGCGACATCTTGCCGCTGGTGGCGCACTTCCTGCGCCAGCTCGACCCCGGCCAGCCGCACGAACTCGACCCCGCGGTACGCGACTACCTGCTGACGCGCAATTACCCGGGCAACGTGCGCGACTTGCGCCAGACCGTCGCGCGCATCTGGCACCGCCATTGCGGCGCAGGGCCGCTGACCATCGGCGACGTGCCGCCCGACGAACGGCTGCATGGAGCTGGCACCTGGCCCGACCAGGGTTTCACGGAGGCCGTGCGCCATGCGCTGGAGCTGGGCGTATCGTTGCCCGCCATCAGCCAGGCTGCTGCCGACACCGCCATGCGGCTGGCGCTGGCCGCCGAACAGGGCAACAACCAGCGCGCCGCCGCGCTGCTGGGCATCAGCGACCGCGCACTGCAGATGCGGCGCAAAGGTAAAGCGGACGGGACCGCGTGCCATTGAAGGGTGGCCGCCTGCAGTGCGCCGGTATCACCGAACGTGCCCGATCAACCGCAGGAAATTGCCCCCGGTGACCAGCGCTTCATCGGCGGCGGGCAATCCCAGCAATTTGACCTTGTCCAGTTCCAGTCCAGGATGCAGCCACGGTCCGTCGCTGCCGAACAGTACCTTGTGCGGTCCGGCGCGGCGCACCGCCTGTTCCAGCAAGTCGAAACGGCGCACACCGGAGGTATCGGCATGGATGTTCGGGTGCCGCGCCAGGTGGTCGATCAGCGCCAGTTGCGCAGCCCAGTCGTCGGCAAAACTGCCCAGGTGCGGCAGGATGAACGCGACATCCGGATACTGCGTGGCCAGCAGTTCGGCCACCGATGTCTCGCCAACCGGGTCGTACAGGACCGGCAAGCGGTAGCGCCGCGCCGCATCGCATACTTCCCCGCTGATGCGCGCATCATGGCGGTGCACCTTGATCCCGATGAAGCCATACTGTTCGACCGCCGTGCGCACCATGGCGTCGATACGGCCGCGGTCGCGCCGCGCATGGACGAAGGCATAGCCGAAAAAACGGCCAGGGCTGGCCGCCACCAGGCGCGCCAGCGCGCGGTTGGCGACCGCATAATCGCTGTGGAACGCCGGCAGCAGCGCCGAGCGCGCAATGCCGGCGCGGCTGGCCCGCCGCAGGTAGCGCGCCAGCGTGGCATCGCTGTCCCAGGGCCCGGACAAGCCGTCGCCCGGCCCCGCATGGCAATGGCAATCGATGACCATGGCGCTTACGGCCATTCCAGCATGGGGAAGCGTTCGGCGCGCCGCTTGCGCCACGGTCCCGCATACGCTTCGCCTTGCATGACTTCACGCCACGGCGCGGCATCGCTGCCGCCGCGGTGCGCCGGACCGCCAGGCAGGCCGGCGCCGCCACTGCCGGCGGCCGCTTGCGGCGCATGGGCACGCACGGCCTGCAACAGCGCACCGCGCACGGCGCGCGGGCTGCCATCGCCGTCGCCGGCCAGGTGGGCGGCGGTGCCCGCGATGCGCACGAAGCGGCGCGCCATCTCGAATTCACGGTCTTCCTGCGCCAGCTCGCCCATTTCATTCAATTCCACTTCGAGCGCCTTGCTGATGGCCCCGCCCAGCGCGGAGCCCAGCGCCGTGCCGACACCGGGAATCGGGATGAACGAGCCCAGCGCACCGCCCACCATCGGCAGCGCCGCCTTGGCAATACCTTTCAGGGCGCCGCCCAGCGGCCTCGCGACCTTCCTGATGCCTTGCCACGCTTTCCTGAAGACGTTGCCGAGGAATTGCTCCAGTTCCGCTTCACTGGTCACCGACAACAATTCCAGCGCCAGTTCGGTCTCTTCCTGTTCGCTGAACGGCGCCGGCAACTCATACGAAAATTCCATGACTTCCAGCCCTCCCGCCGCCGTGTGGCGGCAGGACGCGCATGGGCAATCTTTGCTGTACATACGTCACCTCCTGTCTTCGGTTCGTTGCTGCCATGGGGCGCCGCCGATGCCGGCATCCGCGCCGTCCGGCGCCGGGCCGTCCGCCGGCGGCGCGCCGGCAAGCGCCAGCCAGTCCGGCTCGACCACCGCCATCCCCACCGGCCACCAGCCGCCAGCCGGACCAGGCCAGCCATCGGGCCAACGGCGCCACGGCCAGGAGCGGCCTGGCGGCCACGCCGGCCCGCCAGGCCGGACTCCCCTGCCGCCACCCAGGAGCGCGGCGCCGCCTTTGCCCCGCACCCGTCCGCCCCCTGCCGCGGCCACCCGGCCCGCCTGGACGCCGCGGTATCCCCGCGTTCCCACTGCATTGCGCGCCGCATTGCCCACCGCATTGCTCCCGGCATTGCGCGCCGCATTGCCCCCGGCATAGCCCCATGCATTGCCCGCCGCGCGCGCGGACGCGCCACGCCAGCCTGCGCCATCGGCCCCCCCTCCGCGCCCGAGGCCGCCCCGGCCCACCGCGCCGCGCGCCATCGCACCGCGCCCCGCCATGCCTCGCCCCGCGATGGCGCGCCCCACGGTGCTGCGTCCGGCAGCCCCGCGTCCCATTTGCATGCCGCGCTCCCCCTCTTCTCCGCCTGCCGCTTGCGCCCCGCCCGCCTGCCCCGCCACCGTGTCTTGCGCCTCAAGCCAGCGCCTGGAAAACGGCAAAATCTCGAAATGCGTCCACATGATTGCTCCCTCCTCCTGTTGCGAGCCGGCGCGCCAGCAGCGACGCCACCCGCGCCACGTCCTGTTCGCGGTGGTCCGCCCGCAGCAGCAGCGCCAGCGCCAACCTGCGCCCGGACCGCACCAGGACACCGCGCACCTGCCCGGCCAGTTCCGCCGCCTCACCGGGGGCCATTGCCGGCAACGGCATCAATTGCACGGGAAACGCGCCGCCATGGCACGCCAGCCCCGCCCCCGCCAGCGCGCGGCGCAACTGGCGGATGCGCGCCAGCAGCTTGCGCCGCAGTTGCGGCCCGTCGCGCGCATTGATGGCCAGCGCGCAGTGCGCCGCGGCAATCGCGGCCCCCGACGGCGGACTGCAATGCACGCGTGTTTCGCTACCCCGTTCAAACGCTGCAATCGTCTCCGACGGCCCCGCCAGCACTGCCAGCGGTGCGCCGAAGCCCTTGGCCAGCGACGCCCCCGCCAGCACCGGCATGCCCTGCAGCGCGTGCAGCCGCACCGAGCCGCCACCGTCCGGCCCCAGCACGCCCAGCGCCTGCGTATCGTCCAGCACCAGCCAGCCGTGCCAGCGGGCCAGCACCTCCGCACAGGCGCGCAGCGGCGGCGGCCATGCGTCGCCCGGCGTATAACCGTCGACCAGCGCCACCGGCGTATGCCCCGCCTGGCGCCACCGCCGCGCCAGGCGCGCCAGTCGGGGCACGTCGCCATGGCCGAAACGCGCCACCGGCGTTCCGTGCAGCGCCGCCCACTCGACACCCCAGCGGGCGACCGGATAGGCCGCATCGTCAACCAGCAGGGCGGGCGGTCCGGGCAGCGCGCCCCGCGCCAGCACGCCAAACAGGTCGCGGTACAAATGCAGCGTGGAAGGCAGCAGCGTGGCGGCCTCGCATCCCTGCAGCGCCGCCAGCGCCGCGGCCAGCGCCGCCGCGCCGGGCGGCTCTTCCAGGGCGGCGGGCTTGCCCAGCGTCAGCGCGTCCCATGCGGCCCGGCCGCCCGCGCCATGGCGCAGGCCGAGGTAGAGCGCGCTACCGAAGTCCGCGCGCGCGTCCCGCCGCGCGCCGGGCCCGATGTCAGGCACGCTGATGCTGCTGCGTCAGCCGTTGCCGCAGCAGTACCGATGGCAGGGTCGCATCCGCCCCGGGATCGGCGCCATCCACCGACAGGTCGACGCCGGTGGCGGCGCGGTAGGCATGGATGTAACCCTGCGCCTGCGGCCGCCAGAAGCGGGCCCAGTTGAACGCCTGCGTGGATTCGTACACGTCGCTCCAGTGCCCATAACGGATCGACAGCAGCAACTGTTCGCCGAACAGCGCCAGCGAACGGAAATGCACCACGCTGGTATCGGTCCAGTTCTGCAGTTTCTTCATGGCGTCGACCCGGTCCATCCACGGTTCCGGGTACGCCACCATGACGCGCGTGGGCAGGAATTCGCGGAATTCGGGGCGCGCCAGCAGCCATTGCTGCATCAGCATTTCAATGCGCGCGGTGGATGGCAGGTCGCCGAACTGGTTGTGGGCGCCCTGCGACAGGATCAGGTGCACTTCCTTCAGCGCGTTCAAGACCGGGAAGGCGTCGGCCTTGACCGTGGTGTCGTCATCCTGCCGGTAAAACGCCGTCAGCACGCGCAGCAAGTGGTGGAACGCTTCGAGGAATTTCGAGCGGCTGTCGGCCGGGCGAAACTGCCGCACCGCCTTGCCGTCGAGGCGGATGCCATAGTGGTGGTCGTATTCATAATTGCGGCGCACCACGGACAGGCGGTGCTGTTCATCCTGCGTATAGCCCCACAGCAAATTGTTCAGGGGGCGCAGCATGTCGATTTCCGTATTGGCCAGCGGATCGGGGCCGACACCGGGCGCACGCAAATTCTGGAAGCGCTGGGTGATGGCGTTCATGGTCTGCACCAGCATGCCTTCTTCCTGCCAGTATGACCAGATCAACTCGATCAGGCAGGGATTGGCCAGGCGTTCCTGGATGATGCCGAAGCACAGGTCCGCATCGGCTTCCTTTTGCCCCAGGTGGATGGGAATGTCGGGCAACTTGCGGCGGATCACGGCCAGGTAGGGCAAGGTCAGCGTGGAGCCGTCGACCAGTTCCAGGTAGTCGCTGGTCAGCACCTGCGCCAGGTCGGCGGCGTTGGGGATGTCGCGCCGGTCCAGGTATGCCGCGTCCTCGGCGGGATTGAAGGCCAGCGGCAGGCTGAGGATGCCGCAATTGACCATCACGAACGCTTCGGTCGCGGCTTTCAGCACGCGGTATGAATCGGCGTCGTTGAATGGCAGCAGGCGGCGCGTGCGCAGGCTGTTGAACATCGCGCCCTTGGCGGCAAAGCGCTGCCGTTCGAATTCCGGCACCGCCACCGGGGCGTCGCAAAACAGCTGATCGATGAACTTCAGGTAATTGTTGAAACCGAGCGCCTCCGTGCTGTTGCGGATCAGGGTCCACAGCGGCAAATCTTCGGTGGGTTCGGTTTCCGTGCGCGTCAGCGAGACGCCGACGTTGCCGGTGATCGGGCTGGGCGTACGCTGCTCGACATCGACGTCGGCGACGACTTTCAGCGCCGCCATGGCGCCCGGCGACAGCACGCCGGCCAGCTCTTCCACCGTGAGCGAGGCGCCTGCGCCGCTGCGCGCCATCGGCATGCCGGCGGCCGACGGGCCCTGGCCGTGGCCGGGCGCGCCCGGCCCGTCCGGCACCGCCACGGCGGCCGGCGCGCCGCGCCGGGCGAACAGCACCTGCGCCTCGAAACGCTGCGTGCCGCTGTGGCGCAAGGTCGACACGAACGTATGCCGGTCGTCGCTGCGCTGCAGCCAGGGCGAGCGCGCCACTACCCGCACCTGCGATTCGTCGAGGCCGTTGTCGCCATCGACGTGCACTTCGGCGTAGGCCTTGTCGCCGACAAAAGCGCAATTGGCGCCGACCGGCTGGCAATTGTTTTCGAACGTCAGCGCCACGGTGGGATTGAACGCGAAGCCGAAGCAGATGTTTTCCGTGCAGCCGTGCGTCACGGCGGCGCACTGGTAATACAGCGCATCCATGCGCATCGGCACGATGTTGTCATACGCCGCGATGTAGGCGCCCGGTTCGCGCTGGTCGAACAGCACCGCGCCGTCCTGGCCCGTGAAACCGGTCGCCAGCAGTTGCGCCTCGTCGGCCACCCAGTTCTTCACTTCGTGGACGTCGCACGCCAGCATGCGTTCACCCTGCCGGTTGTATGCCGCGTACAGCTTGATGGCGGCGTTGACGATGGGCGCCCCGGTTTGCGTGTCGTGCACCGTCACCTGGACCGCCCCGCGCATCGCCTTTGCCGTGGCGGCTGCATTCTTGATGTTTGCCATGTCATTCTCCTTGGTCAATTGCCGGGTACCACGGCGCAGGCGGCGGAACGCCGACCCGTGTCCAGCGTGCTGCGTAATGCCCAGTGCGTAAGCAGCCGCGCCAGCAGCGCGCTTTCTTCTTCCGGGTCCAGGCGGCCATCGGCGCGCGCCTGGCCGATGACGGCGAACGCCAGCGACGGCGGCGCGTCGTACAGCCGTTGCGGCGCGCGCCGGCACAATGAAAACAGCCGCGCAAGGCGCCGCGGCTGGCGCTGCTCCACGCCGAGCGCCTGTGCCAGCGCCCGTCCGCGCAGCGCCGCCGGCCGGTGCCGCGCCAGCAGCCACGCCAGCATGGGCATGCTGTCCTGCAGTTGCCGCATCAGGTGCAGCAAGTCCGGCTGCAGCCCGGTCAGCGGATAAAACGATTCCCACAAGTCCGCCAGCCGCCGCCATTGCGGGTGCGGGTACAGCAACTGCCCCATCGCGCAACTGAGCTTGACCCGTATCCACGGCATCGGGTGCGGGTCTTCGGTGTCGAGCCGGAACACGAACACGCGCGGCAGGCTGACCACGCCGATCAGGCCCAGCGTGGCCACCACGCCGACGCGCGCGAGCGACCAGAAATCCGCCACGATTTCCGATATCCACCGCTCCCACAACCGCCATACGGCCGGCGGGCCGCTGGCGCCGCGCTGCATGCCCTGCAATACCGGCCGCAGGGAATTGACCAGGTCGAGCAGCGCCGCGCCCTGGTGCCCCACTTCATGCACCAGCGAGGAGGCAATGCCGCTGCCGACCATGCGCTCGCGCGGCACGCGGATGATGGCGACCGGGTTGTCGCCGCCGCCCGGCAGGCGGGTGCGGGCGCGGCGGATGGCCGCGCCCGGGCCGCGGTCCAGGTAACAGATCACCGGTGGCGCGCGGTAAGGCCGGCCCGGCAACAACAGCGCGTCGTCCGACACCACGTCCAGTCCCGACAGCCACACGCCGTTTTCATGCTCGCTGCGCTGGGTGATGACGTCGTTGAACAGGTCGAACTGCGCCAGCGTGGCGTTGAATTTCAGGCGCAGCACCGTGAAGCGCCGTTGCGCCTCGGCCGCGCTGCCGTTGCGGCCGGACGGACCGCGCAGCCAGGCCAGGTAGCCATCGACCAGCCGCTGCAAGTCGCGCCGGCCCTGCGCCAGGTGCGCCTCGATGGCGCCCTGCGACGCCGGCGACAGCGCGGCGGCAGGCACCATGGGCTCGATCAGCGCGAAGGGCCGGACCCGGGCCAGGCGCGCCTGCAGCGAGCGCGCTTCCTGGGCCAGCATCCACCTGGCGTAGGGACTGATGGCCATGATCGGTCACGCGCCGTACAGGATGATGGTGCGGCCCTGGCGGGCCCAGCGTCCCGACGCGCCGCCGTTGCCGATACCGCCCGCGCCGCCGGCCATGGCGCCCGATGCGCCGCCCGCCGCGCCCACGGCGGCGCCGCCCATGGCGCCGCGCCCCATGCCGCTCCGGCCTTGCGTGGCGCATTGGCCGCCGCGCGTCAGCAAGCCCGGCGCATGTTTGCGGGCGGCCGCCGTGGCGGCCTGCTGGGCGATGGCGCGTGGGTCGCCGCCGCGCGCCTGCGACGCGCCCTTGACGGTATCGGCAGCCAGCCGGACGAAGGTGCGGGCCCCTTCGAATTCGCGGTCTTCACCGCTCATTTCACCCTCGGCTTCCAGGCCCAGCGCGCCGCCCGCCGCCGACGCCAGGCCGCTGCCGATCTTGGCGCCCAGCGGGCCGCCGAAGTAACCGCCAATGGCGCCGCCGGCCAGCGGCAGCGCTTTTTTCGCCACCCCTTTCAAAACGCCGCCGACGGCCTGGCCGACCGGGGAACGGATCACGTTGCCGGCGAAGTTCGCGGCTTTTTTCAGGAAGCCGCCCAGGAATTGTTCCAGTTCCGCCTCATTGGTGACGGACAGCAGTTCGTTGGCCAGTTCCATTTCATCGGCTTCGGACAACAGGCCGGTTTCAGCGCCCCATTCGCCCTGGCCAAATTCAAACTGCTCGCCCTCGTAACCCATTTCCTGGCCGAATTCCAGGGTCGTGCGATCGATGTCATGCATGATAGTCTCCGGTGAAGGTACAACGACAAACGCCGGAACGGCCGCGCCGCCCGGACCAGCTATGATTCAACCGGGCGCCATGGCGCGGCCGGCGTGGTGCAGCATGCCCGGCGCGTGGGTCCGCGCCGCTTGCGCCAGCGCGGCCTGCACACGGCGCGGCGCCTCTTGCGGGGCGCCGGCCGGGTCCAGCGCATGCACGGCTTCGCGCATGAACCGGGCCAGGTGGCGCGCATATTCGAATTGCTTGTCTTCCGGACTCAAGCCCTCCAACTCCAGCCCGAACAGCGATACCGCCTTGCGTTTGACGTCCTGGGTGCCGTCCGGCCACACCCGGCGCGCCAGCGCCGCCAGCGTATGGCTGAGCAGGCGGCCCGCCGGCGTGTGCAACACCGCGCGCCCGGCGGGATGGCTGCCGGCCACCAGGCCGGCGCAAAAGCCCGGCAGTTGTCCCGTGTCGGCCGCTTCCAGCAAGGCCGCGCCATCGGCCAGTTCGGTATCGGATTCGCGGCCGCTGGCGGTGTACACGCTCCAGGCGGAATCGGGCTGGTAACTGAGCAGGCGGCGGTTGGCGTCCATGGCTGCATCCTTGGCGTTGGCGCGTGTCGCGCCGGTACGGGGATCATTGCAAGCGCCATGCCATAGGCGCGATGCGGGAATGCCGCGCCTGGAAGCGCGAACCATGCTTCGCGCGGCAGGCGGGACGGGGGAAAACAGGCGAAGGAAGCTTCGCCCGGAGGAATGGGCGGACGCGAAGTTGCTTAGCGGCAGGGCCGGACGCCCCGCCGTGGCGGGGCGGGCCAGGCGGTAACAGTCAGGCGGCCACCGCCAGTGTCAGCGTCACCACGTAGCCATCCGTGGCGTTGCCGGTCATGGTCGCCAGTTGCAACGCATAGCCGTCGCTGAAGATATTGTCGGTCGCGTAGCTGATGCGGCCGAGGTTGGCCGCGCTGGCGCCGTAGCCGCTGGTGGCATATACCTCGTTCAGGGTCGCCATCGGGAACGTGAATTGCGACGTCTTGATGCGGTTGGCCGCATTGGCCGCCTTGGCCAGCGATGGATAGACTTCGAAGTGCACGTGCGGCATGCGGCCGTCGTAGCAGCCGGGAAAGATGGTGGTGAACGTGACGTCGCCGCCGGCGTCCGCTTCCTGCACGCCGCGCAGGTAGTTCTGGCCCGTCACGCCGGACGAATACAGCGAATACCGGCCTTCGCGGTCGCAATGCCACAGGTAGACGGCGAAGTTCGAGGCATTGCCGCATCCATTGTTGGCATTGACGATTTTCAATTTGATGGTCAGCGGTATGCCGGCCGCGGCGCCGGCCACGCCATTGAAGCTGCTTCGGATATCCTGGCGCACCACGCCGCTCATGGTCAATACGTTGACCACGCCGCCGGCGTTGCTGTTGGTGCCATCGCCCGGGTAAGGGCCGCCGGTTTCTTCCGGGATAACGCTGCAGGCGCCCGCGGTTCCGGTATTGCCGGTACCTGTCGAGGTGCCTGCGCCGCCGGCGCCACTGCCGGTTCCGCTGGTGTTTCCGCTGGCGGTGGCGGCCGCACTGGCGGCGCCGTCCCCGCCTCCGCCGCAACCGAGCACCGGCAGCGCGGCGGCCGACCCCGCCATCAGCCACAGCATGGAAGTGCGCCTGCCGACAGGCAGCTTCAATATTTTGTCGAGGTCAGCCTGCAGGCCGTGATCATGGTGTGACATGGTGTTCCTTTACCTTGGCGTTGATGGCTTAGGCCATCGTATCGATGAAATTGCCGCTGCTGCCCGCACCGGACAAATTGTCCGCCAGCGCCTGGAGGAAGCTGGACAGTTTGCCGTTGCCGGCGGCGGAAGGCTCCGCCCCCAGCGCCTGCAACAGGTTGTCAAACGCGCCTTGCAGCGCGGTCGCAGCGTCCGGCCCCGTGGCGGATATGCCGCCGCCCGCCACCGCACCGGTGGCGCCGGTGCTGTCGGCGCCCCCGGCGCCGTCCGGGGCGGACGTTGCGCCGCCGCCCAGCTTGTCGATCAGGCCCTGCAAGTCCGCAGCCAGCCGGCCCGGGCCGCTGACCAGTCCTTCGATGCCACCGGGGCCTCCTGCGCCACCGGGACCACCGGAACCGCCAACTCCGCCAAACCCGCCAAACCCGCCCGGACCGCCGGCACTGCCGGGACCGTCTGGACGAACGGGGCCGTCCGAACCAGCAGGACGGCCCGGACCGCCGGGGCCGGCCGGCGGCGCAGCGGCCTGGCCATCGCCCGGCGTCCCGCCCTGTGCGCCGGCCTGGACGGCGGCGCCCTCTCCGTGCAGCGCGCCCATCAATGCGTGCAAAAAGCCGCCAAGCGCCTGCGCGGCATTGCCATCACTTGGTCCGGACGCTTGCGCCCGGGAACCATCGCCCGCCCCGCCGGTGGCAGTCACACCGATGGATTGCAGCGCATCCGCCACGGCGCCGGCAAGGCCGCCCCCGTCGGGTGGTGGAGGCGGACGATGGACGGGCCCGGCGCCAGCCGCGCCGGATTGTGGCTGCACGCTGGCGGCCCAAGCCTGGCCGGCTGCCGATGACGGCGTAATGGAACCGATCGCCATGGCGCCGCCGGTCAGGAACGCGGGCCGCGCGGCGGCATGGCGGCGGCCCGCTGCAGGGCCTGCTTGCGCTGCTCGGCCGTCAATACCGCCAGCAGCTTCTGCTCCGTGCGCACCCGGGACAATTCCAGGTTCGACACGGCTTGCGCGGCGGCCTGCGCCGCCGACGCGGCTTTCGTGTCATCGTACTGGGCGCTGGAGGCCAGCGCGTGCAACGCTGCGCGGGCCTTGCGCAGCGCCTTGTCCTGTTCGCGCACATAGGGCGCCTGGGCGTGCAGGATGTCAAATACCTTGTCTTGCTGGGCTTCCGTCAAGTCCAGGCCGTGCAGGATCGGGGGCGGCAAGCCGGGACCGCCCGGCGGCGGGCCAAGGGGAGCAAAGGCGCCCAGGGGACCGGAGGCGCCGGGGCCGCCAGGGTGGCCGTGGCCCGGCCCGCCGTGCGGACCTGCCGCACCTTCCGGGCCGGGGTGCGGGCCACGGCCCGGCATGCCGGGACCGCCCGGTCCGCCCGGCCCAATTCGGCTGTCCGCGCCTGGCGGCAAGCCGCCATCGGCCACCGCCGCCCCGCCGCTGCCGCCATATGCGCCGTAAGCACTATGGACGTCCGGCCCCTGCACAGCCGCATCGTCGGCGCTGGCCAGGCAAAATGGCAGCGCCAGCGCACTGGCCACGATGAGTTTTTGTAGCTTGTAGTTGGTTTTCATGGCTGCTCCTCTATGTTTGTTCAGTGCAGCCATTTTCCGGCCAGGCCATGTAAAGCGCGGTAAACGCAACGTAAATCCATGTAAAGACGGCCGCCCCTTGCCTGGTGTAAATCCGGGTAAATGCCCGCTTGCGCGACAGGCTTGTCGGTTATGATCAAGTATCGACATTCATCCACTGCAACACCATGAGCAAGGTTTTACTGATCGACGACGACGCCGAACTGACGGGCATGTTCCAGGAATACCTGATGCAGGAAGGATTCGATGTGCATACCGCGCACGATGGCGAAGCCGGGGCCGCGGCCGCGCTATCGGGCCAGTACGCGATTGCCGTGCTGGATGTAATGATGCCGCGCATGAATGGCTTGGAAACGCTGCGCCGTGTCCGCGCCCACAGCACGATCCCGGTCCTGATGCTCACTGCGCGGGGCGACGATACCGACCGCATCGTCGGCCTGGAACTCGGCGCCGACGATTACGTGGCCAAGCCCTGCACCCCGCGCGAATTGACGGCCCGCATCCGCGCCATCCTGCGCCGCACCCAGGCCAGTCCCGCCGACGCCGGCAACAGCGCGCCGCTGGTGGTGGGCCAGTTGACCATGTGGCCGGAACAGCGCCGCGCCGCCTGGGCCGGCAAGGCGCTGGAATTGACCAGCACGGAATTCAACCTGCTGGAAGTGCTGGCCAGGAACGCGGGCAAGCCGGTCAGCAAGAACACCCTGTCGGAGCAGGGGCTGGGGCGGCCGATGGCGCGCTTTGACCGCAACATCGACGTCCACCTCAGCAGCCTGCGCCACAAGCTGGGCACCCTTGCCGACGGACGCTCGTGCCTGCAGACCGTCTATCGTCTCGGGTACCAGCTGATCAAGGATTGACCGTGGGCCGCCTGTTCTGGAAGTTCTTTTTCTCCATCCTGCTGGCGCAGCTGGCGGCCACGGTGGCGATCGGCGGCGCGGTATGGCTGAAGAACCGCGATGCGAATCCGCCGCGCCGCCTCGACATCGATACCGGGCCGCGCGCCGAAGACGCCATTGCCTCGGCCGCCGCCACGCTGGAATACGGCGGCGTCAAGGCCATGCAAAGCCTGCTGGAAAACATGGACCGGCACCGCGTACACGCGGTCGACGAGAACGGGCATGAATTGCTCGGCCGTCTCGTCAAGCCCAACGCGGTGCTGGAAGCGCGCGAGGTGTTGAAACAGGGCGACCGCCAGCGCGTGGTGCGCGAAGTCAAGGCGCCCGATGGCCACCGCTACCTGCTGTTCCTGCCTCAGCGCGCCATGCCGGGCCCCTTGGGACCGGGCGCGCCGCACCTGTTTTCCGGCGAGGGCCTGGCTGGCATCACCGCCGCCGCGTCGGCATCGTTCGGCCAGCCGCCCGGCATGCCGCGAAACGGTCCTGCGCCGATGCCGCCGCCGGATGGGCCGCATGGCCACGGCCCCGGCGGCCCCGGTGGGATCCCTCCGTCACGCGACGGTGCCGCCGGCTCAGCCAGCCATGGCGCGCCGGAGGTATACGGCAACCGGGGCGGGCCGGAAGGTTTTGGCCCGGGTGGTCCGGGTGGCCCGGGCGGGCCCGGCGGGCCACCCCAGCGCTTCCAGCCATTGACGCCATTCATACCGATTGCCGCCGCCATTGTCGCCAGCCTGCTGTTTGCGGCCCTGCTGGCGTGGTACTTCGCGCGCCCGATCCGCTCGCTGCGGCAGGCGTTCGAAGCCGCGTCGCACGGCGATTTGGCGCCGCGCTTTGCCCGTACGGCGGGCAAGCGCGGCGATGAATTGACGGACCTCGGGCGCGATTTCGACCATATGACGGCGCGCCTGCGCAGCCTGATCGACGGCCAGACCCGCCTGATGCACGACGTCTCGCACGAATTGCGCTCGCCGCTGGCGCGGCTGCAGGCCGCCATCGGCCTGGCGCACCAGCAGCCCGACAAGGTGCAGGCAACGCTGGAGCGCATCGAGCGCGAGAGCGTGCGGATGGACAAGCTGGTAGGGGAACTCCTGACCCTGGCACGGCTGGAAGCGGGCTCGATGACATCGCCTGGGGAAGCCGTCAACATGGCCGAACTGCTCGATGAAATCGTGGCCGATGCGGAATTCGAAGCGGCCTCGGCCGACCGCGCCATTGAACTGCGCGGAACGGCCGACGTCGCGGTCATGGGCCAGGCCGACCTGCTGGCGCGCGCCATCGAAAACATCGTGCGCAACGCGATCAAGCACAGTCCCGCCGGCGGCACGGTGCGGCTGGAGCTGGAAACCGACGAAGCGAAGCACCGGCTGCACATCCGCGTACTGGACCAGGGTCCGGGCGTGCCGGAACAGGATTTGCAAACGATATTCCAGCCATTTTTCCGCAGCGCGGACACGCCCAAGGACGTCGAAGGGCATGGCCTCGGACTGGCCATCGCGCAGCAGGTGGTACAGGCGCACGGCGGCGTACTGGCGGCGTCCAACCGCGACGGCGGCGGCCTGTGCGTGCAAATTACGCTGCCGATCGCCTGAAGCAGACATCAGGAGCGCGGGGCCCGGGGGGGGGGGCCCCCCGCCCCCGGCCCGCGGGGGGCGGCCCCGGCCGGGGTGGGGCG
>CBIHOX010000149.1:0-15366 GCA_966211685.1 uncultured Pseudoduganella sp. | reverse complement strand
AACGACTGGCTGCGCCTGAAGCTGGCCGGCAAGGATGACAAGTCGATCCGCGCCACGCTGGACAAGCGCTATGAAAACTATGTGAGCCGTTCGCGCAAGCTCACCACCGAGGACGTGTTCCAGACCTTCATGAACGCGTATGCGATGTCGATCGAGCCGCACACGAATTACCTGGCGCCGCGCGCCGCGGAAAACTTCGACATCGCCATGCGCCTGTCGCTGGAAGGCATCGGCGCGCAACTGCAGCAGCGCGACGACTACACGGTGATCCGTGAAATCGTGCCGGGCAGCCCGGCGGCGCTGTCGGGCAAGCTGAAGGTCGGCGACCGCATCGTCGGCGTGGCGCAGGGCGACAGCGGCGCGTTCCAGGACGTGGTGGGCTGGCGCATCGACGACGTGGTGTCGCAGATCCGCGGCGCCAAGGGCTCCACCGTGCGCCTGCAGGTGTTGCCGGCCGACGCCGGCCCGGATGGCAAGCTGTCGCAGATTTCGCTGGTGCGCAACAAGATCAGCATGGAAGAGCAGTCGGCCAAGAAATCCATCTTTGAAGTGCGCGATGGCGCGGCCAAGCGCCGTATCGGCGTGATTTCGCTGCCGACCTTCTACCAGGACTTCGAGGCGCGCGCGCGCGGCGACCGCGACTTCAAGTCGGCCACGCGCGACGTGGCGCGCCTGTTGACGGAATTGAAGCGTGAAAAAGTCGACAATGTGCTGATCGACTTGCGCAACAATGGCGGCGGATCGCTCAACGAAGCCGTGGAATTGACCGGCCTGTTCATCGACAAGGGCCCGGTGGTGCAGCAGCGCAATGCCGCCGGCCGGGTGGAGGTGGAAAGCGATACCCATGCCGGCCTGGCCTGGGATGGCCCGGTGGGCGTGCTGATCAACCGTTCGTCGGCGTCGGCGTCGGAAATCTTTGCCGCCGCGCTGCAGGATTACGGCCGCGGCCTGGTGATCGGCGAGCCGTCGTTCGGCAAGGGCACCGTGCAGACGCTGTGGAACCTGGACGGCCACAACCCGACCGACAAGCCGAAGTATGGCAAGTTGAAAATGACGGTGGCGCAATTCTTCCGCATCAATGGCGGCACCACCCAATTGCGCGGCGTGCAGCCGGACATCAGCCTGCCGTCGATGTCCGATCCGGACAATTTCGGCGAATCGAGCTATGACAATGCCTTGCCATGGACGTCGATCAAGCCGGCGGTCTATATTCCGGCCGGTGAATTGAAGGAAATCGTACCGCTGCTGGACAAGAAGCACGAACAGCGCGTGGCGCGCGACAAGGACTTCCAGTACCTCGAGGAAGACATCGCGACCGTGAAAAAGTTGCGCAAGGATAACGTGATTTCGCTGAACGAAGCCGTGCGCCGCAAGGAGCGCGACCAGCAGGAAGCGCGCGCCAAGCTGCGTGAACAGCGCCTGGCCAGCGCCGCGTTGTCGCCGGACGATCCGGTGCTGGTGCCCGATCCCAAGGACGTGCAGGTGAAAGCCGTGGCAGCGTCAGCCGCCGCGTCGGCCACTGCCGCGAAAAACGGCAAGGCCGAGAAGAAAGTCGCCGCTGTGAAAGGCGCGCTGCGCACCGATGACGGCTTGCAGGCTGACGAGCGCGGCCTGGCGGCCGACCTCGACGCGGAAAAAGCCGCCAAGGCTGCCAAGGACGTGTTGCTGATGGAAGCCGTGCACATCCTGGCCGACGAAGTGGGCTTGCTGAAAACCGACACGCGCCTGGCGTCGCGCGTGCTGCCGTATGTGGCTGACCTCGGGAAATAAACCGTTGTCGCTGCAATAACCATACGCGCCGCTTATTTCCGACATCACCAATCTAAAGTGGCAATTCGTGGCGCGGTGCAGCAATATGGAGTTGTCTCCTCTATTCTCCAACCAAGGAAATAGATTCAACCCGCTCTTGCAGCGGGTTTTTTTTGCGCTGGGCAGGCCGCGGGGCGCGTCTGTTAAAATCGCATAAAAATTTTGCAACTTGCCGACGGCGCCAGATCCGCAGCCTCGCAAGTATCCGCGTCGGCCTGGCGCGACAGCCAGGCTGGCAACCGTCCCGAAAGAATCCCATCCATTGAACGCACTGTACCGTTTTCCGCCGCTGGCAGGCATGCTGCTTCTGGCCGGGTGCCAGGTCGCGCCCGTGCCGCCCGTGCAATCCGTTGTTGCACCGCTGGTCGATTACCACCAGCACCTGGTCAGTCCCGCATTTGCCGCGGTAGCCGACTTCCCCGCGCGGGACGGCGCCGCGCTGGTCCGCGAACTCGATGCGGCGGGGATCGGGCGCGCGGTCGTGCTGTCGGTCGGCTACAGCTTTGCCGACGAACGCAAACGCTTGAACGATCCGGACCGCCTGACGCGCGAGCAGAACGACTGGACCGCCAGCGAAGTGGCTAAAAATGCGCCGCGCCTGCTGGGCTTTTGCAGCGCCAATCCGCTGCGCCCGGCCGCGTTGCAGGAGTTGGAGCGCTGCCTGGGATTGCCCGGCATGGCCGGCATCAAGCTCCATTTCGGCAATAGCGGCGTGAGCCTGAGAGATCCAGCCGGGCTCGCCGCAGTGCAAGGCGTATTCCGCCTGGCGCAGCGCAGGCAGGCGCCTGTGCTCGTGCACATGCGGGCGCGCGGCGGCGGCAATTACGGGGCCGAAGACGCCGCACTCTTCCTCGCAAAGGTGGCGCCGCTGGCGCCGGACGTCGACATCATCGTGGCGCACATGGGCGGCGCCGGTCCCGGCTATCCCGAGCAAAACGACGACGTCATGGCTGCCTTTGCCGCCGCGGCGGAGCGCGGCGAACCGGCTGCGCGCCATCTGTACTTCGATGTCGCAACCAATGTGACCGAGGACACCACGCCTGAAAACGGCGCGCTGGTGGCCCGCCGTATCCGGCAGGCGGGCGTCGGCCGCGTGGTGTACGGCTCCGACCTGAATGCGCCGGGCGGCAGCATCCGGCGTGGCTGGGAAATCTTCCGCGCCAGGGTCCCGCTGACCGCGCAAGAGTTCCAGCAGATTGCGGGCAACCGCCTGCGCTTTACCCGCTAGGCCGGAACGAATGCACAGGGGACGGGCGACGTTCCCAGTACCGGGCTGGCGAAGCGACGGCCATACATTAAAATAACATTTCTGCAACTAATTTCTGGCTGGCCGTGGCGAATTCCAAACCGATCCTGCTGGCGCTTGGCGCCGCAGCCGCAATAGGCGGTACTGCTTACTGGTTCAACCTGCATGACGAGCGGGCGCCCGCGCCACAGCGGGCGCAGGCGCCGGCGGACACCGGACCGCAAACCACACCCGTGTTCTGGAGCGGCAAGGTTTCGCTGGTGGCCGGCAAGGATGGCCAATTTTCCGATCCGTACGGCGTTGCAGTCGATGGCAAAGGCAATATCTACATTGCCGACGGCGGCGATGGCAACCGCATCCGCCGCATCGCGCCCGATGGCGCCGTCACCACCGTGGCGGGCGGCGAAGAAGGGTATGCCGACGGCCCCGGCGCCAAGGCGCGCTTCCATACGCCATCGGGCCTGGCCCTCGACCGGCAGGGCAACCTGTACGTGGCCGACACCGGCAACCACGCGATCCGCAAGATCACGCCCGATGGCGTGGTCAGCACCGTGGCCGGCAGCGGCGTGGCCGGCAATGCCGACGGTGTGGGCAAGGCGGCGCACTTCAACGGTCCCGTCGGGCTGGCCATCGATGACGGCGGCACGCTGTACGTGGCCGACACCTACAACGACGTGGTGCGCAAGATCGCGCCCGACGGGACGGTCACCACGCTGGCCGGCAGCGGCGCGCCCGGCGACGCCGATGGCCCGGCCCTGTCCGCGTCGTTCGATACCCCGTGCGCGCTGCTGGTCGACGCCGATGGCGCGCTGCTGGTCGCCGATACCCGCAACGATGCAATCCGCCGCATCGGCAAGGATGGCGCGGTCACCACGCTGGCGCGTGCGCCGCAGGATGAACGGCGGCCGTTGCTGCGGCGTCCGATTGCGCTGGCGCGCACCCATGACGGCCACGTCTACATTGCCGCACATGGCGGCCGCATCCTGCAGTGGACCCCGTCGAACGGCATCGATGCGCTCGGCGACGTCGACCAGGTGGTGCAGCCCGGCTATGGCAGCGACGGCAAGGTCCAGCTGTTCCAGCCGCGCGGCCTGGCGCTGGCCGCCAATGGCAGCATTATCGTGACGGACGCCGCGACGCAGCTGGTGCACCGCATCACGCGCGTCGACGACGGGCAGCCGTCATCGTCACCCGGCACGCCGCGCCCGGTCAACGCGGCGCTGATGGCGGCGCTGCCCATGGCAGGAGCCCGGGCAGCAGGGATGGCGGCGCCGGCGGGACAGGCCGGGCCGGCGACGGACGCCTTCCCCGATGCCGGCACAGCGCCTGGCGGCGGCGCCGCGCGCGATGGCAACGGCAGCCCCGGCCGCAGGGTCGATGCCGGCCCAGGCGGCAGCGCCGGCAAGAGTCACGGCAACGGCAGCGTAAGTGCCGCCAATGCGCGCACCGCTTCGGGCAAGGCCATGCCATGGCCGCTGGCCCCGCAAAGCGGCCCGCACGAAGTCGTGGGCCTGATGGGCGAAGTGCGCGGCAATTTCGAAGGCGACCCGCGCGACCATTTCCATTCGGGCATCGACGTGCGCGCCGACGTGGGCCAGCCGGTGCTGGCCATCGCGCCGGTCAAAGTCAGCGACCCGTTGCCGAACTGGGGTTTCGGCACGCTCAGCGAAGGCATCAGCCTGGGCAATATTTCATATATCCATATGCGCGTGGGCCGCAACGCGAAGAACGCACCGCTCGATGACCGTTTCCAGATGTTGCGCACCGGCCGCGGCAAGCCCGAACGGATCCGCGTGCGGCGCGGCGCGCGCTTCGATACCGGCGACACGCTGGGCCTGGTCAACGGCATGGCGCACGTGCACCTCGATTATTTCCGGCAGGGCGGGGCGCTCAATCCGCTCAGCCTGCCATTTCCCGGCTTGCGCGACACCATCGCGCCGCGCGTGGCCGGCATCACGCTGTTCGACTTGCAGGGCAAGCCGCTCGGGGCGCCGCGCGAGCGCGCCAAGGGCAAGGCTTCGAAAAAAGGCAAGCCGGCCGTGGAAGCGCGGCCGCTGGTGGTGCGGCGCGAACTGGGCGAGCTCGTGATCGTGGCCGATGCGTGGGACCAGATGGATGGCAATGAAGCGCGGCGCCGCCTCGGCCTGTACCGCATCGGCTACCAGCTGCTGCACAGCGATGGCACGCCCGCGCCCGGTTATGAGGAGCCGCGCATCACGCAGCTGTACGACCGGTTGCCGCGCAACCGCGACGCCGTGAAATTCGTCTATGCGCCCAACAGCGGCATCACGGTCTATGGCAGCAAGGCCACGCGCTTTGCCTATAACGTCACCAACCGCCTGGAACACGGCCAGGTCACGCCGGGCACGTGGCGCATTGCCGACCTGGCGCCCGGCGCTTATATCTTGCGTATCCATGCCTATGACTACGCAGGCAATGCGGCCACCGAGGGGCGCGACCTGGCGCTGACGCTGGAATAAGCATGGCTGAGCAAGAGCGGCGTTCTATCAGCCGTGTCCGCCTAATGAAAATAATTGTGTGCAGCTGTGAGTTTTGGTGAGATTCCCCGATTTGTGATTGAAATAGCATGGTTACTGTTTTGTAGGGACCCGGCCCGACGGCGGGGCCCACTGATCAAGTCCCGCAATATCGTGAGTTGCCAGCAGCGGGCACTGGTGCGGCCGCGTTGTGGCCGGCGCGGCGGAACCAGCCGAGCCGACGGTCACAATACGGAGAATCGCCATGTCCAGAACGAACGAGACACGCCTGAACGAGACGCAACGGGAATTCCTGCACAAACTGAACAGCATGGATTTCGGTCCGCTGGCCTATAAACTCATGAATCCGGAAGACCGCCCGGGCCTGTCGCTGGAACAGGCCACGGACGCCATCACGAAATACAAGGGTTTCCTGTTCCTCACCCACAACGCGCAAGGCCGCCCGGTGTCGCCGTCGCGCTATATCGATTACGTCTGGCACACGCACGTGCTCGACACGGAACTGTACCTGGCGCAGACCGCCACGCTGTTCGGCCGGCAGCTGCACCACTTCCCATACTTCGGCAAGCGCGGCGCGGCCGATGAAAAGGAATTGCTGGCCGCGGCCGACTTCACCAAGGAGCAGGCCCGCGCGTATTTCGGCTGGGACGACGATGACTGGTGCGGCACCCGGCCGAAAGGCCCGCGCGGCTTGCAGGAGCTGGCCGGCATCATCTTCCCGTCCGGCCTGCCGCAGGCCGGCGTGGCGCAAGGCGCCGACACCATCAGCATCCAGGTCGGCAATTTCCTGCACACGGTGCAGCACATGGGGTCGCCCACGGCCAACCTGTTCGGCGCCCGCCTCACCCACCTGGACGTGCTGGAAAAATTGTTGAAGTTGCCGATCTGGGTCATTGTCTGCATGCCGGCCGACCTCGCCACGCTCAATGAAGTGGTGCAGATCCGGCGCGACAAGCTGGCCGACGTCACGAAAGCATTGCTGGAACAGCGGCCGCAAGCCGCCGGTTTCAGCCGCGACATGGCGGTCTTGAACAGCTTCCACTGATCCCTGCCATCCTGCCGGGCGGCGAATTTGCCCGCCCGGCAACACCGCACGCAAAAATCCCTGTTGACCTGGCGGTAGTCTGCTGTACAATTTACTGAACGGTCGTGCTTTTTTATTGACGGCCAGTCCAGCGTGAATATAACAGGAGACAGCATGGATTTGAATTACTCGCCGGAAGACCAGGCGTTCCGCGCCGACGTGCGTGCATTCCTCGAAGCGAACCTGCCGGCGGACTTGCAGCACAAGGTGCAGCGCCACCTGCGCCTGACGCGTGACGATTACGTCCGCTGGCACAAGATCGTGGCGAAGCAGGGCTGGGCCGCGCCGGCCTGGCCGGTGGAATATGGCGGCCCGGGCTGGAACGCCGTTCAGCGCCATATCTGGGAAGAAGAGTGCGCCCGCGCCGGCACGCCGCCCATCCTGCCGTTCGGCGTCAACATGGTGGCGCCCGTCATTATGGCGTTCGGCAATGACGAGCAAAAAGCGTATTACCTGCCGCGCATCCTGCATTGCGACGACTGGTGGTGCCAGGGGTATTCGGAACCGGGCGCCGGCTCCGACCTGGCCTCGCTGAAGACCACGGCGGAACGGGTGGGCGACCATTACATCGTCAACGGCCAGAAAACCTGGACCACGCTGGGCCAGCACGCCGACATGATCTTCTGCCTGGTACGCACCGATACCGGCGTGCGCAAGCAGGAAGGCATTTCCTTCCTGCTGATCGACATGAAGACGCCCGGCATCACGGTGCGCCCCATCATCATGCTCGACGAAGACCATGAAGTGAATGAAGTGTTCTTCGATAACGTGAAGGTGCCGGTGGCGAATTTGATCGGCAAGGAAAACAAGGGCTGGACCTATGCGAAATACCTGCTGGGCCACGAGCGCACCGGGATTGCCGCGGTAGGCCGTTCGCGCAAGGAATTGCACCTGTTGAAGCGCATCGCCGGCAAGCAGATGAAGAAGGGCAAATCGCTGCTGGAAGACCCGCTGTTCGCGGCCAAGGTGGCGCACCTGGAAATCGAACTGATGGCGCTGGAAACCACCGTGCTGCGCACCATCGCGCAGGATGAACATGCGCCGGGTCCGCAGGCGTCGATGCTGAAGGTGCGCGGTTCGGAAATCCAGCAATGGCTGACGGAATTGATGATGGAAGCCGTGGGGCCGAACGCGCTGCCGTTCGACCCGGTGTACCTGTCCGGCGTGCGCGACCATGCGCTGGGCGGCGATGACGACGCCGCGCCGCTGGCCGGCCATTACTTCAATTTCCGCAAGACGTCGATCTACGGCGGCTCGAACGAAATCCAGAAAAACATCATCACTCAGATGATCCTGGGCCTGTAAGGAGACAGCATGGACTTCCAATTCAACGAAGAACAGCAGCAATTCGCCGACGCGCTGCGCCGCTGGGTCGGCAAGGATTACGATTTCGAGACCCGCAAGCGCATCGTGCAATCCGATGCCGGCGTCTCCGATGCGGCCTGGACCACGCTGGCGGAACTGGGCATGCTGGCGCTGCCAGTGCCGGAAGCGCAAGGCGGCTTCGACGGCACCGCGGTCGACATGCTGGCCGTGATGCAGGAACTGGGCCGCGGCCTGTTGGTGGAACCCTATTTCGCCACCGTGCTGGGCGCGCAATTCCTCAAGCTGGCGGGCGGCCACGAAGCCCTGCTGGCGCAAGTTGCGGCCGGGGAACTGAAGCTGGCCGCGGCGCTGGGCGAACGCCACTCGCGCCACGATTTGCACGACATCGCGGTGACGGCCACCCGTGCGCCGGACGGCGACGGATACCTGATCGACGGCTTGAAGACCGTGGTGCTGCACGGCGCCCAGGCTGGCGCGCTGATCGTGTCGGCGCGCAGCGGCGGCGGCCAGCGCGACAAGGCCGGCATTTCCCTGTTCGTGCTGCCGGCCGACACGCCCGGCATCCACATCACCGATTGCCGCACGCTGGACGGCATGCGCGCTGCCACCGTGCAATTCACGCGCGTGCTGGCGGCGCCGGCGGCGCTGGTCGGTGCGGCAGGCGCCGGCTGGGACATCCTGGAAGCGGCCGCCGATTATGGCGCGGCGCTCTTGTGCGCGGAAGCCGTGGGCGCGATGGACGCGGTGTTCGGCGCCACGCTGGATTACCTGAAGACGCGCCAGCAGTTCGGCGCGCCGATCGGCAAGTTCCAGGCGCTGCAGCACCGCATGGCCGACATGTTCATCCACCTGGAACAGGCGCGCTCGATGGCCATGCTGGCCGCCGTGAAAGTGCAATCGACCGACGTGGAAGAGCGGCGCCGCATCGTGTCGGCCGCGAAGGTGCGCGTGGGCCAGGCCGCGAAATTCGTCGGCCAGCAGGCCGTGCAGCTGCACGGCGGCATGGGGGTGACCGATGAATTGCCGGCCGCGCACCATTTCAAGCGGCTGGCCATGATAGATTTGACCCTGGGCGACGCCGACCACCACCTGGAACGCTTCATTGCCCAGCCGGGCTTCCGGCACGCGGCCTGAAGCGCCGCATGCACGGTCCTTTTTACTTCTGACCAGGAGCGCCATGACCGCAGTAAAGCACTGGACTTTCGAGGATTTCGAGCCCGGCCAGGAATTCGTGCTGGGTTCCAAACTCGTCACCGAAGAGGAAGTCATTGCGTTCGCCACGCAATTCGATCCGCAACCGTTCCACCTCGACCACGCGGCAGCGCAACTGTCGATCTTCGGCCGGCTGGCCGCCAGCGGCTGGCACACGTGCAGCATGATGATGCGGCTGGTGGTCGACCATTTGCTGGCGCATTCCACCAGCCTGGGGTCGCCCGGCGTCGATGAAGTGCGCTGGCTCAAGCCCGTGTATCCGGGCGATACGCTGACCGTGTCGTACCTGACGAAATCCGTGCGCGCGTCGCAGTCCAAGCCGGACCGCGGCGTCGTGGTGTCGGTGTGGAAGGCCGTCAACCAGCATGGCGAACTGGTGGCCACCGTGGAAGGCATGGGCATGTTCGGGCGCCGCGCCCAAGCCGGAGGCGCCGATGCGTAACATTGCCACCCTGGCCGACCTGAAGGCGCTGGTCGGGCAGGAAGTGGCGGTGTCGGCATGGTTCGACATCACGCAGGAGCGCATCGACCGGTTCGCCGACGCCACCGGCGACCGCCAGTGGATCCATACCGACGTTGAACGGGCGCGGCGCGAATCGCCGTTCGGCGGCACCATCGCGCACGGCTTCATGACGATTGCCATGGTGCCCGCCATGCTCGACAGCGCATTGACGATGTCCGACATGAAAATGGGCGTCAACTACGGCGTCAACAAGGTGCGCCTGCCTGCGCCGGTGCCCGCGGGCAGCCGCTTGCGGGCGCGCATCACGCTGCAGCGCATCGACGACATCGAAGGCGGCGCGCAAATCGAGTGGGGCGTGGTGATCGAACGCGAAGGCGGCGCCAAGCCGGTGTGCGTGGCTGAAGTGCTGATGCGGCGGTATTGATGCCGGTGCCTGTGCCGGAACCTATGCTGGGTGTCGATGCCGGCATGGGCGCCGGCAAAGGCGCACGTTGTCGGGCGGCCGGGTTTCAGGCGCCTTGGTGGCGCAGCACGTGGGCGGTGGCGGCGAAGCGCTCGTTGCCGGCCAGCTTGCCGCTGATGGTGTCGACGACCTGGAACCCTTCGCTGCGGTACAGCGCCAGCGCGGCGTCGTTGCCGGCCAGGACATCGAGCGCCAGCGGTTTCGCGGCGGCCCGCAGCACGGCTTTCAGCAGCGCCCGGCCGATGCCCCGGCGGTAGCGCTGCGGGTCCACGTACAGCCACGTGACTTCATCGCCGGTATACCCGGCAAAGCCGGCCACGGCGCCATCGTCCACGGCAACCAGCAGGGTGGCGTCAAACAAGCCTTCGGCGGCCGCGGTTTCTTCCAGCGTCAGGAACGCATCGGACAGTCCGCTGGCCGCCAGCTCATGACGGCGCGCCGCATCGTGGATGGCGCACAGGCGTGGCCAGTCCGAGTGGTGGTAGGGACGTATGTGCATATTGAAATTATTGATTTGATAATTTCGACGACTGTACCACACGCGGTTGTTCCAGACAAACCCGGGCCGCCGGCGCACAGGACGGCCCCGGCAGACGGCGCCTGAAACGACACAACGCAAAAAGCTGCTTATGATGTTGCCGACAGGCATGTGATAATGCAGTTTTTTGCCCGCAGCGATGGTTTCACGTTTCCGGGGGCGTCCCGCGGGGCGCGTCCTGCTGCCCACCCTGTTGAAGTTGCTGCCGGCGCCGCTGCTGGTGGTGGCGCTGTGGGCGCCGTCGGCGCCGGCGCCGGCCCAGACCCGTCCGGGCCTGGTGTCGTTCCAGCGCATCGCGATTCCCGACGACGTGCCGGCGCATTTGACCACGGCGGCGGTGCAGGACCGGCGCGGCCTGCTGTGGTTCGGCACCCAGGATGGGCTGGTGCGCTACGACGGTTATGGCTACAAGGTCTTCCGCGCGCGCCCGGGCGATCCGTCCGCGCTGGGCGGCAGCTACGTGCGCGCGCTGTTCGTGGCGCGCGACGGCCGTATCTGGGCCGGCACCATCAGCGGCGGCGTGTCCGTGTTCGACCCGCGCACCGAGCGGTTTTCCCAGTACCGCCACCGGCCGGACGGCGCCGGCCTGGCGCACGACCGTGTGGAAAGCATCGCGGAAGACCGCGACGGCATGATCTGGCTGGCCACCGACGATGGCGTGGACCGGCTCGACCCGCGCAGCGGCGGCATCACGCATTTCCGGCACGATGCGCAAGACCCCTCCAGCCTGGCCAGCAACCAGGTGCGGGCATTGCTGGTGGACCGGGCAGGGCGGCTGTGGGCGGGAAGCGTGGACGGTTTGCAGCTGTGGCGGGACGGGCGCTGGCTGCGCGTCGCGTCGGAGCCGGGCGCGCCGGCCTCGCTCGCGGGCCAGCACATCACGCGGCTGATGGAAGATACGCGCGGCCGCATCTGGATCGGCACCAGCAAGCATGGCGCCGCCATGCTGGACCCGGCGCGCCTGCCGCCGGCCGGCAAGGCGCCGGCCAGTGACTGGCTGGTGCGCTGGCGCCCGTCCGACAAGGCCGATGCGCTGGACCTGGGACCGTCGGTCCTCAGCCATTACTGGGTCTATGCGATGGCCGAAGCGGCCAATGGCGAGATCTGGGTCGCCACCTTCGGCAACGGCATCGACGTGATCGATCCGCAATCCCTGGCGGTGATCGACCGCCTGCGGCATGACGCCGGCAGCACCAATTCCATCGGCGCCAGCCGCATCGGGGCGCTGCTGAGCGACCGCGCCGGCACGATGTGGACCGGTTCATGGGGCGGCGGCATCGCGCACCACCATCCGTCCACCCGCGCATTCGTGAAAATCCGCCACAGCGCCATCAATCCCGACACGCCGGGCCATCCCGGCATCGTGCGCGCGATGCAAAGCGCGGACGGCAAGCTGTGGCTGGGCACCAATGGCGAAGGCGTCGACGTGCTCGACGCGGAAGGCCACGTGGTGGCGCGCCACCGTCCGCGGCGCGGCGATCCGGGCGCGCTGGCCGACGGTTCCATCACCTGCCTGGCGCAGGATGCGCAGGGCGGCATGTGGATCGCCACCCTGGACGGTACGCTGCACCACTTGCCGGCCGGGGCCCGCGCGTTCCACCGCTTTGGCGAGGCGCAGGGATTGCCGGGCGGGCCGATCCGGGCCATGGCGTTCGGGCCGGACGGCGCCCTGTGGGTCGGGGCCCAAAAAGGCCTGGGCCGGATTGCGCCCGGCGGCGCAAAGGCCTTGGTGTACCGCCATGTGCCTGGCGACGAACGCACGCTGTCGGGGCGCGAAGTCGAATCGCTGGCGTTCACGCGCGACGGCACGCTGTGGGTGGGCACGGAAAACGGCGTCAACGCGTTCGACACCGCGCAAGGCACGGCGGTGCGCGTGCGCAGCGAGCCGCACCGCGCCGACGGCTTGCCGGACAACTGGGTGCCAGACTTGATGGTGGACCGGCAGGGCCGGCTGTGGCTGGCCACGCAATCGGGCGTGGCGATCCTGAGCGGCTGGGATGGCAGGCAGGCGCGCTTTGACGTCGTGTCGCGCCGCATCGGCCTGCCGGCGCAGCCGGCCGAATCGCTGATCGAGGATGCGCAGGGCATGGTGTGGCTGAACGGACGCACCCGCATCGACCCCGCCACCTGGCAATTCCATACCTATGGCCCAGCCGACGGCGCGGACTTCCGCACCCGCTACATTGCCAGCCGCGCGCTGACCCGCGGCGGCGAGTTGCTGTTCGGCTCGCCGGAAGGCTTGCTGATCGTGCGCCCCGGCCTGCTGCGCGGCCAGCGAGAACCATTGCGCGTGGTAGCCACGGCCCTGTCGGTAGCGGGGCGGGACGTGCCCGGCGCGGCCGAACTGGCGCAATTGCAATTGCAGGCGCCGCAGCGCAGCCTGCGCGTGGAATTCGCGGCGCCCGGCGCCGGGGCGCCGGACCAGGTGCGCTACCGCTACCAGCTGGACGGCTATGACGGCGACTGGGCCGAAGTCGGTGCACGCCAGCGGGTGGCGGCCTATACGGGCCTGCCGCCGGGCGACTATACGCTGCGCATCCAGGCCGCCGCGGCCGATACACCGTGGCCCGCCGCGGGCGAGGGCTGGAAACTCGCCGTGACGGTGGCGCCGGCGTTTTACCAGACTATCGAATTCCGCGCGCTGGTGTGGCTGGCCGCGGTGCTGGGCGTGTACGGCCTGTTCCGGTTGCGCCTGCGCCAGTTGCGGCGCCGGGCGGCGCGCCTCGAACAGACCGTGGCCGAACGCACGGCCGCGCTGGAGTCGGCGTACCGCGACATCGAAGAGGCCAGCCTGACCGACCCGCTGACGGGCCTGCGCAACCGGCGCTTCCTGGAACAGTCGTTCCAGGCCGACCTCGACCTGATCACGCGCCGCCACGCCGGCGGCGACCCGCCGCCCAACTCGGACCTGCTGCTGTTCATGCTGGACCTGGACCATTTCAAGTCCGTCAACGACCAGTATGGCCATGCCGCCGGCGACGCGGTGCTGGTGCAGGCCGCCGCCGTGCTGCGCCAGTGCATGCGCGGGTCCGATTACGTGGTGCGCTGGGGGGGCGAGGAATTCCTGCTGCTGGCGCGCTTCGTCGACCGCAGCCAGGGCGCCGCCATGGCGGAAAAAATCCGCGCCGCCGTGGCCGGCCATCCGTTCGCGCTGCCCGACGGCACCGTGCTGCGCAAGACCGTGTCGATCGGCTATGCGGCGTGTCCCGCCGTGCCGGGACGGATGGATGGCATGGAACTGGACACCTTGCAGCGCCTGGCCGACACCGCGCTGTACGCGGCCAAGCGCAGCTGGCGCGACGCGTGGGTTGGGGTGTCGCTGCGGAGCGGCATGCGCGACGGCGCCGTGGCGCATTTCCTGGCCGATCCGGCCGCCAACGCCGCCCAGTGGCGGATCGAAGCGTCGCGCAGCGACGGCATGCGCTGGGGCTGAAGCGATGCAAACATTGTGCACTGGCATGCAACCGTGTAAGCTGAATTGATATTGAGCAATGATTGTGTATATAATAATACGTAATTTGCGACAATGTTGCGTCCGGTGAATGCCAGATTGACAAACCGCATCCCTGTCGCTCATCATAAAGGAATGCCTTAGTGCATCTCTCTATGGTCGGCTGCGTTTTATGGTAGTGCCGCACCCCTTGATCCGGTGCGGATCCGTTTAACAATTGAATGGCTCATATGGACCTGCATGAAAAGGCAATCAGGGTGTTGCGCGCCAGTCGCGGGTTCGGCGTCCTCGACGACGCCGTCCTGAACGACCTGGCCGGCGCCCTGGTGTTCCGCGACGTGGCGGGCGGCACCCAGGTGTACAAGGAAGGCGAGCAGTCGGACAGCATGCTGTTCGTCGTCAGCGGCGGCATGCGCGTATCGCGCGGGACCGGCGCCGACCTGAACCTGTATAACGAAGTGCGGCCCGGCCAGAGCGTGGGCGAGGTCGGGCTGATCCTGCAACAGCCGCGCACGGCCGACGTCACGGCCATCCGCGACTCGACCGTGGCATACCTGTCGCGCGCCAGCTACGAGGAATTGCTGGCCCGCCACCCGATCGCGCTGAACCAGGTCTTCGTCAAGACCGTCTACAACTTCATGCGCCATACCCCGGTGGCGCACCAGCAATATGCGCAATCGTTCGCCGTGGTGCCGCTGCACGCAGGCGCGGAATCGGCCGAAGTCGCGCAGCGCCTGGCGCAGGCATTCGCCACCATGGGCAGCGTGCACCATCTGCGGCCGCATGCCGAAGGCAGCGCCCATGTGGGCCGCCACGCCGACGAACTCGAAGGCGAATACGATTTCCTGGTCTATGAAGGCGAAGCCACGCCATCTGAATGGACGCGCCGCGCGTTCCGCCAGGCCGACCAGGTGATTTTCGTGGCCAGCGCCGGCTCTACCCAGGCCATGGGCGAGATCGAGGAACGGCTGGCGCAGGAACCGGGCTTCCACCTCAAGCGCAAGCACCTGGTGCTGGTGCACCAGGATGGCGCGCGCATGCCGGCCGATATCGGCCTGTGGCGCGGCGTGCGCGAATTCGAGCGCATTTATCCGGTGCGCGAAGGACGTCCGGCCGATTTTTCGCGCCTGTCGCGCTTCCTGACCGGCACCGCGGTGGGCGTGGTGCTGGGCGGCGGCGGCGCGCGCGGGTTTGCCCACCTGGGCGTGCTGCGCGCACTGGAGGAATGCGGCATCCCGGTCGACCTGGTGGGCGGCAACAGCATGGGCGCGCTGAT
>CBIHOX010000148.1:0-15436 GCA_966211685.1 uncultured Pseudoduganella sp. | reverse complement strand
CTGTCCGCCGGCGGCAGCCACTGGCTGTTTTTCCTGTGCCCCCTGCTAGTGGCCAGCATGGAAGCCGTGCAACCGTCGTAAGGAGAATCCCATGCCCGTCTATGTCCACCAAGCCCTGCTGGAATCCATCCCGGATATCTTTTGCGCCGAAGCGATCTGGCAGGCGCCCGGCTTCGCGCTGTTCGCGCGCCGTCCGCTGTTGCGCGACCTGCTGGAGCGCCATCCGCGCGAGCAGCGCGGCCGCGCCGCGACGCGCTGCTTTGCCCACGTCATCGTGTCGCTGCCGCAGGAAGACATCGATGACGACGACCACCTGGCGCGCGGCGCGCGCGCCGCGGAACTGGAACAGGCGCTGGCCGCGCTGCACCAGCGCGACTTCGCCGACCTGCTGGGCGGCGACGCGGTGCGCTACCGCGTGCAGGGCAGCGACGACTTGCCGCCCGGCGCGGTGGCGGTGCGCTTCGGCCACGCGGTCTATCTCCCCGCGCAGGGCGAGAAAATCGCGTTCAGCGCCAGCATCTCGCGCGACGGCGCCGCCTGGAAGCCGGTCTGCCCAGTCTATGCGGGCCAGCGGCTCGCGCTGCTGGCCAGCGATACCGCCGCCATGCCGGCCGACGCCTGGCCGCTGGGCCGCGACGGCGCCATCCTGCTGATCAACGACGGTCCCGGCGCCCAGCCTGTGGTGCAGGCCAGGCCGCGCGACAGCCATGAATGCCGTTTCGAGGCGGCCCACGGCCATTACGTGATCCGCGTCCGCCCCGGCGCCGCCCAGGGCACACAAAGTGCGCATGGTGCGCATGGTGCGCATGGTGCTCATGGCCTCCATGCCACGCAGGGCGCGGAGGGCCGGCTGCTGCTGCGCATCAGCGTGCCCGCCGCGGCCAGGATGCCGCAGGACGGCGCGGCAAGGCCGGGCACGGCGACGGCGACTGCCGCAACCGCATCCGGCCACGGAGCGCACGCGCAGCCGGATGATTTCCACGCCGATCGCGGCGCCCTGGCCGCAGGTTCAGGCGCCGGCATGCAGGCCGTATCGGCGGATGGCCAGATCCGCGCCACCGGCGCGGCGGCGCGTCCGACCCCGCACGCGGTGTGGCAGCCGCGTCCCGCCGCCGCTGCCCCCTGCGCCGCGGATACGCCCGCCTGGGACGCCACCGCGTTCCCGCAAGCTTCGGCCGGCCAGCCGGGCGCCGCATCCGCCGCGGCCGATACGGCCGATATCGCCGATGTGACCGACGCCACCTACGTCCCCGCCGCGCGCCAGCGCGTCACGCTGGCGGCGCTGGTCTTGCCGCGCCTGAGCCGCTACCGCGAAACCGGCGCGCGGCGGCTCGACATACCGCTCGGCGCGGAAGACGGCCTGGCGCTGGCGGTCGACGCCGACGACGGCTTGCACGCGGTATCGGCGGGCGGCCGGCACCGCCTGACCGTTCCCGCCACGGTGCCGCAAGCCGGCGCCGGCGCCATCCGCGTGCTGCCGCCGCCGGCCGCGATGGCGGACCGCTATTGCGCCCTGCTGCCGCTGCCGCGCCCTGCCAGCCTGCAACTGCCGCTGGCCGGACGGCACCGCTTCGGCCGCCTGAGCGCCACCCTGGCGCCGCTGCGCCTGCTCGATGCACCCGGCCTGCTCGACTGTGGCGCCAGACACGCCAGCGCCGACCGCATCGGCCTGTCGCGCGAAGCCTTCAGTTTTGAAACGTCGGCGCAGGGCGTGCGCATCGCGCGGCTGTCGGCCAGCCAGGCGCTGTATCACCTCGACAGCGAATTGCACTTCGTGGCAGCCATCGGCGCGGCCAGTCCGGAGGCGCCATACCTGCTGCCGCCGGGCCACCATGTGGCTGCGGGGCATTATGTGTTGCGTTTCGATGCGTGAGGCGGTGATGACGCCACTGCGGGATTCCGGGCCGCCGCCGCACAGGCCGCACACCATGCCAACGTCCCTGCCAAGAACCGGGGCGCAGGTTTTTGCCCTGTTATTGGCGATGTCATTGGTGCTGGCGCTGGCGCTGTGGTTGGCGCTGTCGCCACCGCCGTTCGTTTTGCCATGGACAGCGCAGTCCAGCGCCGGCGCTCCCTGGCTGGCTGCAGCCTGCTACCTGGCGGGACTGGGGCTGACCCTGGCGCTGGCGGCTCACTTGACGCCGGCAGCGTGGTGGCGCCGCCCGACCCTGCGCGGCCTGCTGATCGTAGCAGGCGGCACCTGGGCGATAGGCGGCGCGCTGGCCTGGCTGGCCGGCGTCGCACCGGTATCGCCGTCGTTGCCGGTGTTGTCGGGATCGCACACGGCGTCGGGCGGGTCCGTCATGCCTGCCGCCAACCCGCTGCCGCCCTCTCCGCTCCCCGCCATGGACGCCGCCGATGCAGTGCGGCCGTTCCGCGTGCACCGCGCGCTGAACTTGCGCGCCGGCGCCGACGTCGGCGCGGCGCGCCTGGCGGTGCTGCCGGCCGGGTCGGTATTGACCCCGACCGGGCAACGTTCCGGGGACTGGTGGCAGGTGCGCGCCAACGCCGGCACGCGTGTAGTCACTGGCTGGGTCAGCAGCCTGTGGCTGCGGCAACCGTCGGAATCGCCGCCGCGCTGACCCGGCGCGATACGGGCCCCCGGCGCCGCCCAGGCGGCCATGCCACGGCTATCCGGTTGCGCACATGTTGTGCCGCAACGCGCGGGCTGGAACCCGACGGTTTGCCGCACTCCGCGCCGCAGCCGCACTGCCCTGCCGCAGCCGCCATACGAGGCCCGGCGCTCTTGTCAGGGCGCCAATGGCGCCCAACGTGGCGGTCCCGCGTCAATCGCGAAAACAACGGGGGAAAATCCGTCCTGTTGCTGTTGCCACCAACCGGCAAAACCGCGTAAGCTCTGGTTTATGTCGTCGGTCATACAGCCATGAACAAATGCAGTAACCCGGATCATCCGCACTGCACGTACTGGGTCTTGCCAGGCGAGTCCGCCTGCGCGGGCGGCCACGCGCAACCCGCGCCCGCCGCCCCGACCAGCTACGAATTGCTCAGTGCCATGCGGAATAACCGCAGCGCCCGTGGCGCCGCCACGTCGCATGGTCACGTCCAGGCGCTGCAGGCCACTCCGCTGGCGGCGCCGGCGGCGCCGGACCTGGCGCCGGGCTTGATGGCAAAACCGCAAGCCCGGCCGCAACTGCACATCAGCGGCTTCGACCCCCGCGCGGCGGGGGGCCGCCAGACCCTGAAAATGGATTTGCGCGGCATGCCGGCCGATTGCGCCGCCCAGCTCGACATTGAAGTCCGCTCGGAACTGATCCAGCACGCCGGCGCGTCGCGCCAGCAATTTTCCCGCGCGGCAGACGGCGGCTGGCGTCCCGTGTTCGTGGAATTTTCATCGCGCGGCAAGGAACACGGCCAGTACCAGATCAGCGTGGTCATCACCAGCGCGGCCGACGGCGCGCCGCCGCGCCGCTGGGAATCCGTGTTCGTGATCCTGGCCCCGCGCGCCGATGCAACCTTAACGGAAATACACCGTATTTTCCTCAGCACGCATAAGAACGTGCGCGTGACGGCTGACGACGCCTCGATCGCCCGGGTCCAGGCGCAGGGCGGCGACAGCCTCGACATCGACGTCACCGCGCGCAACGCCGGCATTGCCCACCTGAACCTCGATGCGCCGCAAGGCAAGGTCGACCTCGGCTTTTCCACCATCGCGTGGGACGAGGATCTGATTGAAATCGCCATGCCGCGCATGGCGCCGGCCCATCCGCACCCGGCCGCCATGGCGAGTTTCGTCAACGCGGCGCCGGACGCGGGCGCGCAGCGCCATATCCGCCTGTTTGCACTCGATGAATGCGTGATCGGCCGGTTCGAACTGGTGGATCCGGAAGCGGACCTGCTGCTGACGCATTACAGCGAAGACGGCCAGCAGCCCAACGGCCTGACGCGCCGCCTGTCCGGCCGCCACGCGGTGATCCGACGCGCCGCGCAGGGCGGCTTTGAAATCGAAGACGTGTCGCGCTACGGCATGCTGCTGGACGGCGTCTGGCCCGGCAAGCACAAGCCGGTGCGGCTGCGCCAGGGCATGCGCATCGAGCTGACCGCCAGCATCAAGGGCGTGGTCACGCTGGAAGTATCGGCCATCATGCCGCATGGGGTGATCCTGCACCGCGCCGACCATGGCCGCCATGCGGAATGTTTTTACATCCTGATGCCGGACGCGCACCCCGGCTACCCGATGCCGCCATTCATCGCCACGCCGCAGGCTGGCGCGCTGCCGCTGATCGTCCACCACAACGGCGGCTTCTGGCACATGGACCAGCTGTCCGGCAAGGAAACCGCGCTGGCGCCCGCCACCACGCTGGATAAACTGAGCCGCATTCCGCGCCATACGCGTTTCGCGGCTGAACCGTATCCGGAAAGCTGGATCATCCGCACCGGCGCAGACGACCTGCACAGCACGGTCGCCGCGCCGGACGTCACGGCGGCGTGAGGCTCGCCGCGGCCGTATCGGAACACGCCCGGATCAAGTCGTCGCCGTAGTACTGCCCGGCGGCGTACGGCGCGGGAATGGAATGCGCTCGTTGTCGCCCGGCACGTGCGGGAACCGGTCGGCTTCCCAATCTTCGGCAGCCTGCAATACACGTTCCTTGCGCGACGACACGAAATTCCACAACAGCGAACGGTGCCCGTCGAGCGCCGCGCCGCCGATGATGACGAATTGCGCATCCGAGCGCGCCGTCACGCGCTGCGCGGTCCCGGTATCGAGCAGCGCCATCGTATGGCGCGCCAGCGGCGCGCCATCCACCTCGAGCTCGCCGCTGATCGGATAAATCGCGGCTTCTTCCGGCAACCCGGCCAGGCCCAGCTGTTGACCATCCTGCAGCGCCACGTCCAAATACAGCGTCTGGCTGTAGGTTTTCACGGGCGATGTCTTGCCGAATGCGGTGCCGATCAGCACCCGCACGCGGGCGCCGTCGACCTCGAACGAAGGAATGTCGGCGGCCGGCGTATGCTCGAAACACGGTTCGCACTCTTCGTCCTGCTTTGGCAGCGCGGCCCATAACTGCAAGCCATGGGTGCGGTGCGGCCGCTGGGCCAGGTCGGCCGGCGTGCGCTCCGAATGCGTGATGCCCCTGCCCGCGGTCATCAGGTTGATGGCGCCCGGTTCGATGCGCTGGAACGTGCCCAGGCTGTCGCGGTGGTCCATCGCACCTTCGAACAGGTACGTCACGGTCGCCAGCCCGATGTGGGGGTGCGGGCGCACGTCGTGGTTGGCGCCCGGCGCCACGTCGATCGGGCCGAAATGGTCGAAGAAAATAAACGGGCCGACCGCCTGCTTGGCGGCCGACGGCAGGAAGCGGCGCACCAGCATGCCGCCGCCCAGGTCCTTTTCATGGCCCTTGAGGAGGATGGCGATGCTCATGGCGCCTCCGCCAGCGCGGTAGTGATTTCCGTGGTCACGGCCGTCATCAGCTTGTGCACCGGGCATTTCTGCGCGGCCGCCAGCAATTCGGCGCGCTGGGTGTCCGTCAGCGCCCCGCTCAGGTGCAGCGTGGCGGCCAGCCGGTATACGCCCTTGCGCTCTTCGCTGGCGTCGCGCTCGGTGGTGACTTCCACGTTTTCCAGCGGATATCCCTTGCGCTTGGCATACCACACCACGGTCAGCGCCTTGCAGGCGCTCACGGCGGCGTCATACAGGTCGTGCGGGCCGGGGCCGGCGTCATCGCCGCCCTCTTCCACCGTGCCGTCCACGGAAATGATGTGGTTGCGCACGTGCGCGATATGTCGCATGGCCAGCGACTGGTCGCGTTTCACTTTGATTGTCATGGTGATCCTGGCAAGCTTAAGTCGGAGAAACCACAATGTACACCGTTTGCCGCCGCGCCGCCTACCCCATCCGGGGGAATGCGACAAGCGGGCTCGGCAGGCCGCCTTCTGACCCGGATCAAGCCGCCGCGACAAACGGCTGGCCCGGCTGCACGGCCCCTCCTAGATTCCAGGTATCGACAGCCACCTTCAGGAGCCGGCCATGGACAAGACACTGGAAATCAACGGGACCATCGACCTGGGCGCCATCGACCCGGACGATTTCGACCAGGCGCTGGCGCTGCGGGTGGCGGTGGTGTACGACGGCATCGTGCTCGGTTCCACCACCGTGACGGCGGACAATCCCGGCGCCGCGCTGCCGTTTACCGTACGCTTCGAGCCGGTATTCCTGCCCGGCGCGCGCTGGCCCTGCCCGGTGCGGCTGCTGGTCGGGCCGGACGTCGGCGACCTGGAATTGATGGCCCTCGACACCGTGGCGGTCGATGGCGACCTGCGGCCGCCACGCGGCCGTGGCCGCGCGGCCCAGGGGACTGGAGAAGGAGCTGGCGCGCGTACCGCCGCAGGCGACGACGAAGGTACAGCCAATGGCGCCGCCGATGGTGCGCCCGGTGGCGCCCCGGAAAGTGCGGGTGGCGGCGCCGGCGGGCGCGATGACGGCAATGGCGGCGACACGACGGGCGAACGAATGGGCGAACGCGCGGGCGAAAACGCGGCCGCAGGCGGCGCCAACGGCGCGCAGGCCGCCGCCGCAGGCTCCGGCGATGGCGCGAACGCCGGCCACGCCGCCGCGCTGTCGGTCGGCGCGCTGGCAGTCACCCCGGCGCTGTACTTTTGCTGGCTGTTCTGTTGCCGCACCTATACGATACGGGGCCGCGTGGTCTGCCGCCACTGGTTCTACGATCCGCATACCGGGCATTACCGGTTCTGCGATGCGCCGGTGCCCGGCGCCACGGTGGAAGCGTATGACGTGGACCGCTTCTTCATCTGGTACCGGCGCGACTTCATCGCGTCCGGCGTGACCGACATCAATGGCAATTTCGCGATCCGTTTCCGCTGGTGCTGCGTACGCTGGTGGCCGTGGCTGTTGAAGAACTGGGCCATCGACCCCGACCTGGTGACGCAAGTGCAGGCGCTGATGCAGCGCCATGGCATCGCACTGCCGCCGCTGCCGCCCGGGCCAGACCCGGACCCGGCTTACCTGCAGCAGGTCACCGCCCAGGCCGGGCTGGCGCAGCGCGCGACCGCCGCCATGGTGCCCGGCGTGGCGGGCGAACCGGTGTCGGCGGAAGACTTGCTGGCCTTGCTGCCGCCATCGGACGAACTGGCGGCGCTGCACGTGTGGCCGTGGTGGAACCGCAGCGATTGCGCCCCGGACGTGGTGTTCCGCGTGACCCAGCAGTGCGACGGCCAGCTGCGCGTGATCCATAGCGAAACCAATGCACAGACCCGCTGGGACATCCCGACCAGCCTGCACGTGACCCTGCTGGCCAACCGTTACGCATGTTGCGTGCCGGTGTGCCGCGACCCGGAATGCCCGGAATGCCTGCAGGTGACGTACGTCGGCTGCACGCCGGCCGTCCAGATCGGCGAAACCGCGGGACCGCCGGACTTGCGCGGCTATGCGCTGGTCGCCAGCGCCGCCGACCGGCCGTTCTACGGCAACCTGCAGATCCGCGGCGCGGTCGGCAGCGACGTCGATTACTTCAAGGTGCAGGTGTCGCGCGACGGCGGTCCGTGGACGGATCTGCCGGTGCCCGCGTTCGGCGGTTTTTCGCGCAGCTACTGGGATGGCAGCAACCCGGTCCCGGCGCCGGCGCCCGCCTTCACGCCGGTGCTGAAAAACGGGCAAACCGTCATCATCACGCGGCGCCATTACGAAGACTTGCATCCCGGCCTGCCGCGCTTTGGCGGCAGCGTGATCTGGTTCGACTATGACACGCTGTTCTACTTCAACACCCTGGCCAATCCGGCCCTGACGCCCGATGCGCTGTATGAACTGCGCTTCATCGGGTACGCCGCCAATGCCGCCGACGAGCTGATCCTGGCCTCCGCGCGCCTGTTGCCCGGCTGCGGCCAGCAGGCTGCGGAAACCGTCCATATCCGCATCGACAACCAGGCCATGGCGCACATGCCGCCCACGCCGCTGCATCCGTGCGGGCCCGGCACGGTACACCTGTGCACGAACGAGCCGGACTGCTATATCCGCAAGATCTGCGTCAACGAAGGCACGCCGTCGCAGCACTGCATCAGCGCCTGCGACATCCTGCGCCTGGCCGAATCCGATACGCTGACCATCCACTTCACGGTGAGCGTGCCGCCCACCGTCCGGGATGGCCACCTGGGCGGCTATACGCTGACCGCCGAATACGGCGTGGCGCTGACGTTCGACATCGGCACCGGCCCGCATGGCGCCTTTGCGCCGGACCCGACCTTCGAAGTGGGACCGGATTACCTGTCGGCGCTGGGCCAGGGCGCGCCGCGGCCGCACTGGTATGGCGGCGATTACAAGGTCACGCTGCGGGGAGGCGACTTCCCGGTCTGCTGCGCCTACCTGCTGCGCTTGCGCGCCTGGAAACGCACCACCGACGGCTGCAGCGATCCGCGCTACGTGCACCATAACGAATTCGAGTTTGCATTTACGGTGCTGCGGCCGGAACTGTGCCCGCAAATCTGCCCCGACCGCAATGGCCTGGTTGCGCTGCCGGCGCCGGCCGGCGCGATGGGCGCGATGGGCGCCACCACGGCCGGCTCTGGCAACCTGGGCGCGTCATGACGCCATGGTATGACCTGGTGCTCGGCGTGGCGGGCGTATGGCGGGTGTGCCACCTGCTGCACGCCGAAGACGGCCCATGGGACAGCGTTGTCGCACTGCGCCGCTGGGCCGGCGACAGCATGGCCGGACGCGCGATGGATTGCTTCTATTGCGTCAGCCTGTGGGTGGCTCCCCTGTTCGCGGCGGCGCTGGCAGTGGACTGGAGGCATGGCCTCTTGTTGTGGCCAGCCCTGTCCGGCGCCGCGATGCTGGTGGAAGCCGCACATGCCGCCTTGCTGCACGAAGATTGATGCGATTTTGGGAGAACTGCCATGTGTTGTGGAAGCAAACGCCTCGACGCGGCGCGCGACGCCGCGCCGGCTCATGGACGGGCGGCGCAACGCGCGCCGCACAAGGCCGCGCCATCGGGTGCCGCACCATCAGGCGACGCAGCGGCAAGGGCAGCGGCAGCCGTCGCGGGCGGCAGTATTTTCTTCATCAACGACGGCCCCGGGGAACTGATCGTGACGGGCGCTTTCACGGGACGCCGCTACTGTTTCGCCGGACGCGGCGCGCGCCTGGCGGTCGACAGGCTCGACGCGCCGGCGCTGGCACTGGTGGAAAAATTGCGGCGGCTCGCGTAGGCGGGCGTCACACCAGCCTGCGCGCCACGCGGAAGCCCACCACGTCATTGGCCAGCACAGCCGAATACGCGTTGCGCAGCGCCGTGCGCAGGTAACGGGGCGGATACAGCCAGGCGCCGCCGCGCAACATGCGCCGCGCCTGGTCGCCGCCTTCCATCCACGCACTGCCATCGAGCGGGGCGCCTTCATAAGTCGCGTGCATGGTGTCCTGCACCCATTCCCACACGTTGCCGTGCATGTCGAACAGGCCCCACGGATTCGGCGGGAACGCCGCGACCGGCGTGGTGCCTTGCCGGAACACGCCTTTCACGCCGTTGCCATAGGTGAAGTTGCCATCGTAATTGGCCTGGTCCGTGCTGATGTCGTCGCCAAAGCTGAACGCGGTCTTGGCGCCGGCGCGGCACGCGTATTCCCATTCCGCTTCACTGGGCAAACGGTATTGCTGGCCGGTCTTCTCCGACAGCCACGCCACGTAGCGCTGCGCATCGAACCAGCTGACACCGACCACGGGGTGGTCATCCTGCTGGGCAAAGCCGGGCGCGGCCCAGTCGGTGTCGGACTGCGGCTCCCAGCCGGTGGCCCGCACGAACTGGCGCCATTGCGCCACCGTGACAGGATAGCGTCCCAGCGCGAACGGATATTCGATGCCGACCCAGTGCTGTGGCGATTCGCGGTCCAGCCACTGCCTGGCCGAGCCGGCCTTGACGGCAATGTCGCGCTCATACGCCGACGACCCCATCTGGAAACGCCCGGTGGGTATCAAGACCAGGTCCGGACCCGCGCCGGAACCGTCGAGGAAGCGGTCGCGCAAGACGCCCGACGCATCGGCCACCGGGCTGGACGGCGATGGCATCAGCGCCGCCAGTTCCGCCGCATTGCGGGCCGCCTGTTCCTTGCGCTGGCGCTCCTGCTCGGCCCGGTAAGCCGCCTCCGCTTTCAATTGCGCCGCCTTGCGCTGCTGCTCTTCCTGTACCTGGCGCGCCTGCGCCGCGTCGGCGTCGCGCCGCGCCAGCAACTGTTCGCGCAGCCGGGCCTTGCGCTCCTGCGCCTCGACTTCCGCGCGCTTGCGCAGCTGCCGCTCCTGTTCGCGGCGCAACTGGTCGAGCCGGGCTTTTTCCGCGGCGGCGGCCTGTGCCTCGGCCTTGCGCCGCGCCGCCAGTTCCGCCTGGCGCGCCTGGTCGGCCGCCCTGGCTTGGGCCGCCCGCTCGGCCTGTTCCTGCTGGTTTTGCTGCAGGCGCTGGGCAGCTTCCTGTTCCGCCCGCTCTTGCGCGGCAGCCTGTTCATGCGCCCGGCTGCGTTCGCGTTCGGCCTGCGCATCGCGTTCGGCGGCAGCGTCGTCGCTGGCTTCGTGCAGCGCATCGAGCAAGGCCGCCACCGATTCGGGGCGCTGGCCCTGGACGTAAGCCAGGCCGTGCTGCAAGACTTGCCATTGGCCCGCATTCAAGCCTGCCGGCGGCGATGGCAGGAATTGCGCGGTGCGCGCGCCGTCGAACGGCATCCGTCCTTCCAGCATCTGGTAAATCATGACCGACACCGCGTACACGTCCAGCCGCGGACTGGGCTGGCGCTGGCTGGCGCCCGCTTCCGGCGCCCGGTAGCCGCTGGTGCCCGCATTCGGCACCTGCACGCCCACGGTGCTGCCGGCGTTGCGGGCGCGCAGCGCGATGCCGAAGTCCAGCAATTTCACGTCGCCGCGGTTGGTGAGGAAGACATTGCCGGGCTTGATGTCGCGGTGGACCAGGCGGAACTTGTCCCACGCATAGTCGAGCGCATCGGCCACCGGCCGCAGCAACTGGGCAATGCGCTGCCATGGCGCCGGCCCCGATTGCGCCAGCCACGCGTCGAGATCCTGCCCCTCCAGGCATTCCATGATGATGAAATAGCTCGACGTGGCGGGGTCCTGCGCCCAGTCATAGACCCGCACGATGCTGTCATGCGCCAGCCGGCGGGCCTGGGTGGCTTCCTCGATCAGCAACTTGGCCAGCGACGCGCTGTGCGTCAGTAGCGGCGGGACGATCTTCAGCGCCACCTGGTCGCTGTGGCCCAGTTCCGCGTGCGTGGCCAGGTCGGTGGCTTGCCACACCTGGCCCATGCCGCCGATGCCGATCTGCCGCTCCAGCCGGTAGCGGCGGTTTTGCGGGCCGATTTCCTGGCCGGCCATCAAGCCCAGTTCCGTGCCCTGGCGCGGCGCCATCTGTGCATGCGCGCGGGCTGCCGCGACCGGGTCGCCAAAGGCGGGGGCGGGGGCGGCTGCATCCGCATGGCGCGCGGCGCCGTCACGCGGCGCCCTGCCAGCCCGCGCCGGGGTTGCAACGCCCGGCCCGGCGGCGCGGCCGGGTCCCGCCGCATCGGGCGCATTACCGGCGCGCGCCGGCTGGCCGTCGTCCGGCGCGGCGGCGTGGCCGCCCAGCGGTGAATATTCGGCGTCGAGGATGGCGTTCCTGCGGCGGTCGAATTCCTGCCGGCTCAACAAGCCGTCTTCGTGCAATGCACGCAATTCGCGGATCTTTTCCCGGGCAGTCTGCATCGCTCAAGCCAGCGGCGGCAGTGGCGCGCCGCAATCCGCACAAAATTTCGCGTCCGGACGGTTGGCCGGCGTGACGTGCCCGTGCGCGCAGAAGCGTGGCGCGGGACCGCCCACGCCGGCCTGCGCCGGCGGCGCGGCGGCAAACTGGCCCGCCACCAAGTGCGCCGGCACGAACTGGCCGTGCGGCGCCGCCACCGCGGCGTAGGAAACGCCGGCCTGCGGCACGGCGTGATAACCGGCGGCGGGTGGTGTTGCGGCTGGGGCCACGGCGGGCGCGGGCTGCGCGCCCTGCGCAATCCCGACGCCCAACTGCATCTGGGCCTGCAGCGCGTGCGCTTGCATGGCGTTTTGCTGTTGCAGCAGGTGCAGCTGGTGCGCGCGGTCCTTGGCTTCCTGCGTGTCGCGGTGACTGCGCTCGGCCGCCACCTGGTCTTGCGCCATGCGCAGCGCATCGAGCGGGCTGAGACTGTGTTCGGCACTGACCACCTCGGCCATGGCGCGCAACTGGTCGGGGCTCATGCCGGAGCGCACCTGTTCCTTCATCCACTGGCCCAGCACTTGCGCATTCTGTCCCGGCGCCATGGCCAGCTTGCCGCTGTCGGACAGGTTGCCGATGGTTTCGACGCGCGTCACTTCCAGGCGGGCCAGCTCCATGGCGTGGGCCTGCTGCGCCAGCAGCGTGTCGTGCTCGCCCTTCCATTTCGCATACGCGGCTTCGCGTTCGTGTTCGCGCATGCGCAGCTGGCGCTGCCATTCGGCCTCGCGCTCGCGCTGGGCCAGCGCCTGGCGCTGTTCATCGATGGCCAGCTGGTCCAGCATGGCCTGGTGCGCGATGGCCTGGTTCTGGCGGCCGTGCACGCCGTCGGCCTCGATGGTGCGCAACAGTTTTGCATGCTGGGCGATCGCGTCCTGCGCGGCGCCGTCGCGCCGCAATTGATCGAGGCGCTGCCGGACTTCCGCCACCTGCACCGCGCCCGCCGCATCCTTGACGTCTTCGGCCCGCGCCAGTTCGCGCAGGTGCGCCAGGTGCTGCCGGTCTTCCCATTCGCGCACCCGCTCCGCTTCGCGGCGCCGCGCGGCATTGGCGAATTCCAGCGACTGCTGGCGCGCGATGTGGTGTTCCTGTTCCAGTTGCGCTTCGCGGTCGCGCGCGGCGACTTCCTCCTGGCGCAGCCGCTGCAACAGCGCGCGGCGGTGCGCCTCGTCTTCCACCAGCAGCGCCTGCGCCACCTGGTTCTGGATCTGCTGCATGTGCAACTGGTGGCTGAAACGCTGCTTGGCCAGCTGGCGCTCTTCATGGGCCGCCTGCTGCGCCACTTCGAGCTCGGTGCGCAGCTTGATCTGCGCCAGCTGGCGCACCTGCTCCCAGGCGGCGGCTTCGCCCAGCCGTCCCATTTTCTTGCGCGCCAGCTCGTGCTCCAGCGCCGCCAGTTCCGCGCCGGCCCCCTTCTCGATGGCGGTCTTGCGGTTGTCCGATTCCGCGATGCGGGCATACAGGTCCAGTTCGCGCGCACGCATGGCCTGCATGCGCTCGGCTTCCTGCAATGCCAGTTCCGCCTTGCCCACCGCGGCATCCTGGCGCAATTCCGCACGCCGGAAATCCGTGCGCATCTTTTGCTCTTCACGCAAGAGCGCCTGCCATTCCTCCTCGTTATACAGTTCGTCCAGCTGCTTGACGTGTTCCAGCTGCACGTGGCGTTCGTCGGCCACCAGCCACAGGGAACCGATGCGCTCGCGGTTGGCGTCGAACTTGTCGTGGCGCAGCGCCAAGGTCTGTACCTCGACCGCGGCCAGGCCAAAATCGGCCAGGCGCAGGCGCAGCGCCGATTGCAGCCGCTCATCGAGCTGGGCCCGCAAGTCCGGGTCCCTGCCCATGTCGCGCATCGAGCGCCCGCCGATGAATTCGGCCGCCACCTGGCGCACCGAAGGCGCCAGCAAGTCGTGCAATTGCAGCGCCGTCACGGCGCCCGGCGTGGTCATGAAATGCTGGGCAAATGCCGCCACGTTTTCCACCCGTACCGAGACCGTGAAGCGGGCCGCGACTTTCAGGTATTCGGCCGTATGCAAGTCGCTGAAGGAAAAATCCACCGGCAGCGGCGCGCTGCGGGTGATCAGGATTTCCGCGTGCTGGTCGCGCAGCAGGTTGTTCAAGCGTGAAAAGAAACTTTCCAGCTCATATTCCCCCTGCGGCACTTCAGTGGCCTTGTCGCCCTGCAGGATGTACGCGCGCGTGGCGGCAGGCACGCGCAGCACCTTGTTGAACAGCCCGGACAGCGCATTGACGCCGAAATACACGGCCAGTTCATCGTCGGCCGGCACCCACCGGTTGTCACGCAAGACCGGCTCGCTGCGCGGCGCGCCCAACACCAGGCCACACTGGGCGCAATACCCGGCCTCGTTGTGCGTCTTGTGATCGCAGCGCGGGCACCTGGCGCCGCCAAATCCAAACATACGGAACATGTGCTCTCCCTGTCGCAACTTTTTTCCTTGCCGCGGCCTGCCGTGATTTTAGCAGGCGCACACGGCTTCAAATCATGCCGATCTGTACGATGCGGGCCACGCTGGCGCCCTGTTCCCGTATCGCCGCGATGGCGCGCGCCACGGCAGCATCATGGTTACGTCCATCATTATCGCCGGCAATATTACCTGCTGGCAGCAATATGCGGTCGCCGGATTGCGCCTGGGCCGCAATCAGCGCGAGCTTCGCCGCGATTTCCTGCACCGGATCGACCCGTCCGGCATGCCACGCCGCGGAACAGCCGGTCGCCACCAGCCTGCCGCGCGGCACGAATTCACGGCCCCGCGCCAGCCGGTCCGCCATCACCAGCGCCAATTCATAGGAATTGCCCTGGAAGCGGGTTTCACTGAAGCGCACGACGGTGCGCCAGCGCCCCAATGCCCGCCCATCGAAGTGGCGCGCCGCCGTCAATACCTGCCTTACGGCAAGTTGCCCCGCCACGTTCAGTTCCGGCACGGCGATGGTGTCCTCCTCGTCGGGCGCCGCTGTTTCCCGATGCGTTTCCCGAGGCGTTTCCTGAGGCCATGGCGCCACCGTGACTTCGACCCACGCCAGCGCATCGTGCGCGCCGCCGCTGTATAGGGGGAACCAGGCGCGCGCAGTGGAAACCGACGCGGCCGGGTCGGTGTGGCCGCTCAGCGCCCCGAGGTGCGGCACGTCGAAAATAGCCGCTCCCGGGCCGGCCGGCGGTGCACCCGCGTGCCGCTCGCCCGGCTGGACAGGCGCTGCGGCGCCCGCGGCCACCAGCGCACCGGGCAGCGCCTGCGCCAGCGCGGCGGCGGCGCTTGCGCTGCCGGTAATGCCGGTACCCAGTTGCCAGGCGTCGGACCAGCCGTGGGCGGCGACGGCCGGCGCGGCCGGATTCCAGGCGCCGCGCACCATGCGGTCGGCCAGCACGGCGGCCAGTTCCCAGCCACGGTCGTCTTCCCGGGGCGCGCCATCGATGCTGAGCACGACCTGGTCCCGGCTGTCGAAACCCGGTTCCGTATGGCGCGCCAGCCGCACCACCTGCTGCATGCGCGCCGCCAGCCCAGGCGCGCCGGGAACTGCGCACTTCACGTCGGCGCGGTTGGCGCGCGGACGGCGGCTGGCCGTGACCACGGCCAGGCCGCCACCGGCCAGCAGCGTATGGCACTGCACGGCGCGGGGGCCCCGCAGCGCGCTGGTGTCGACCGCATCGGCACCGGAACCCTGATGACGGGCCAGCT
>CBIHOX010000147.1:0-15499 GCA_966211685.1 uncultured Pseudoduganella sp. | reverse complement strand
TTGCGGCGCAGCGACGGCACCGGATACGCCGCCACTTCGCGGCTGTACTTGCGGTCCCAGTTGTCCGATACCAGCACTTCGGCCGTGTGCGGCGCGAACTTCAGCGGGTTGTTGGCCTTGTCGAATTCACCGCTTTCCACCTTGGCGATCTCGGCGCGGATCGCGATCATCGCATCGATGAAGCGGTCCAGCTCCGCCTTGGATTCCGATTCGGTCGGCTCGATCATCAGCGTGCCCGGCACCGGGAAGCTCATGGTCGGCGCGTGGAAGCCGAAGTCCATCAGGCGCTTGGCCACGTCTTCGTTGGAAATGCCGGTGGCGTCGGTCAATGGACGCAGGTCCAGGATGCACTCGTGCGCCACCAGGCCGTCGTGGCCCGAATACAGCACAGGGAAGTGCGGCGCCAGGCGGCGTGCGATGTAGTTCGCGTTCAGGATTGCGGTCTCCGTCGCGGCGGTCAGGCCTTCAGCGCCCATCATCGCGATGTACATCCACGAAATCGGCAGGATCGAGGCCGAACCGTACGGCGCGGCGGAAATCGAACCGATGCCGTCTTCGCTGCGCACATAGCCGTTGGAGCGCTGGTTCGGCAGGAACTTCGCCAGGTGCGCGCCCACGCCGATCGGACCCACGCCCGGGCCGCCGCCGCCGTGCGGAATGCAGAAGGTCTTGTGCAGGTTCAGGTGCGACACGTCGCCGCCGAACGCGCCCGGACCGGCCACGCCGACCAGCGCATTCATGTTGGCGCCGTCCACGTACACCTGGCCGCCGTGCGCATGGATGATGTCGCACAGTTCGGTGATGCCGTCCTCGAATACGCCGTGGGTCGACGGGTAGGTCACCATCACGCACGCCAGGTTCTTGCTGTGTTGCTCGGCCTTGGCTTTCAGGTCGGCCAGGTCCACGTTGCCGCGCTCGTCGCAAGCCGTCACCACCACCTGCATGCCGACCATTTGCGCCGACGCCGGGTTGGTGCCGTGCGCCGACGACGGAATCAGGCAAATGTTGCGGTGGCCTTCGCCGCGCGACTCGTGGTACTTCTTGATCACCAGGAGGCCCGCGTATTCACCCTGCGAGCCGGCGTTCGGCTGCAGCGACACGGCCGCGTAGCCGGTCACCGCGCACAGCATGTCTTCCAGCTGGGCGATCATTTCGCGGTAGCCGACCGTCTGGTCTTCCGGCGCGAACGGGTGGATGGACGAGAATTCAGGCCAGGTCACCGGCACCATTTCACTGGTGGCGTTCAGTTTCATCGTGCACGAACCGAGCGGGATCATGGTGCGGTCCAGCGCCAGGTCCTTGTCGGCCAGGCTGCGCAGGTAGCGCAGCATTTCGGTTTCCGAGTGGTAGCGGTTGAAGATCGGGTGCGTCAGGTATGCCGACGAACGGCCCAGCGCTTCGCTGAAGCCGCGCTCGACGCCGGCTTCCACCGCGTCGAAGTCCGGCGCGGCGGCGCTGCTGTTCACGCCGGCGGCGAAGACGGTCCACAGGGTCGCGATATCGTCGCGCGTGGTGGTTTCATCGAGCGACACGCCCACGTGGTGCGCGTCGATCTTGCGCAGGTTGACGCCGTTGGCCACGGCGGCCGCGTGCAGCGCGTCGGCGTTGGCGGTCTTCACGGTCAGCGTGTCGAAGTACGATTCGTTGGCCAGGCTGTAGCCCAGGGTTTTCAGGTTGGCGGCCAGGATGCCGGTAAAGCGGTGCACGCGCTTGGCGATCTGCAGCAGGCCGGCGGGGCCGTGGTAAACCGCGTACATCGACGCGATCACGGCCAGCAGCACTTGCGCGGTGCAGATGTTGGACGTGGCTTTTTCACGGCGGATGTGCTGTTCGCGGGTTTGCAGGGCCAGGCGGTACGCCTTGTTGCCCTGCTGGTCGATGGTCACGCCGACCAGGCGGCCCGGCATTGAGCGCTTGTAGTCGTCGCGGGTGGCCAGGTAGCCGGCGTGCGGGCCGCCAAAGCCCAGCGGTACGCCGAAGCGCTGCGAATTGCCCACCACCACGTCGGCGCCCCATTCGCCCGGCGGCGTCAGCATGGTCAGCGCCAGCAGGTCGGCCGCCACCACCACCATGGCGCCGGCGGCTTTCACGGTTTCCACGGCGGCGCGATAGTCGCGCACGACGCCGTTCACGCCCGGGTATTGCAGCAGCACGCCGAACGCGCCGCCTTCCGCGCCCACGACACCGGCCAGTTCCGACGGATCGAAGGTGCGCACCTCGATGCCCAGCGGCGTGGCGCGGGTCTGCACCACTTCCAGCGTTTGCGGCAGCACGTCGTTGGCCACGTAGAACACATTGGACTTCGACTTGCCCACGCGCTGGATCAGGGTCATGGCTTCCGCGGCGGCCGTGCCCTCGTCCAGCATCGACGAGTTGGCGATGCCCATGCCGGTCAGGTCGGTGATCACTTGCTGGAAGTTCAGGATGGCTTCCAGGCGGCCTTGCGAGATTTCAGGCTGGTACGGGGTGTACGCGGTGTACCAGGCCGGGTTCTCGAAGATGTTGCGCAGGATGACGCCCGGCGTGTGGGTGTTGTAGTAACCCTGGCCGATCAGCGACTTCAGCACCTTGTTCTTGCCGGCGATGCCTTTCAGCTTGGCCAGCGCTTCGGTTTCAGGCAGCGGGTCGGTGAACTGGCCCAGCGGCAGGGTGTTCTTGTTGCGGATGGCCGGCGGCACGATGGCGTCGATCAGCGCGGCGCGCGAGGCATAGCCCAGCACGTCGAGCATTTGCTGCTGCTCGGCGCTGTCCGGGCCGATGTGGCGGGCGATGAAGGCGTCGCGGGCTTCGAGTTGGGTCAGGCTGGTACGGGTCATGATAGCGGGGACAGATGAGAGTAATTCGTTGAGCGGGCTTTATAAAACCGCGGGGCCGCCGGGGCGGTTGCTGCGGTTCGATGCGTTTCCGCGGCTTTGTAAAGCCGTGCCGAACGGGGGACCGCAAAAAATAATGGCGCCCGCGGGTCGGCGGGCGCCATGGCTGTTAACCTTCGGTGGTCTTGCCGTAGGCGGCCGCGTCCAGCAGGCCGTCGATGGCGGCGGCGTCGGCCGGCTTGATCTTGAACAGCCAGGCGCCGTAGGCGTCGCTGTTGATCGATTCCGGCGAGTCGGCCACGGCGTCGTTGACGGCGATGACTTCGCCCGATACCGGTGCGTAGATGTCGGAGGCGGCTTTCACGGACTCCACCACGGCGGCGTCGTCGCCGGCGGTGTAGGCATTGCCGACTTTCGGCAGTTCCACGAACACGATGTCGCCCAGCGCATCCTGCGCGAATTCAGTGATGCCGACAGTCAGGGTGCCGTCGGCTTCAGCGCGTACCCACTCGTGGGATGCGGTGTACTTCAGGTCTGCAGGAATGTTGCTCATATTGGCTCCAGTTGAGTTGTTGTTGGCCTGTTGCTTGATCAGGCAGCCAGGATTTTACCGTTACGGACGAAAGGCAGCTTCACCACGGTGGCGGCCAGCTTCTTGTCGCGGATTTCCACGTGCACCGTGTCGCCCACGTTCACGCCCATCGGCACGCGCGCCAGCGCAATGGCTTGCTGCATGGTCGGGCTGAAGGTGCCGCTGGTGATTTCGCCGGTTTCGCCGCTGGCGGCGATGACTTTCTGGTGCGCGCGCAGCACGCCGCCTTTTTCACGCAGGATCAGGCCGACGAACTGGGCGTTCTGGCCCTTGGCCTGCAGCGCCGCCTTGCCGACGAAGTCGCGCTCGGACACCAGGTCGATGGTCCAGGCCAGGCCCGCGTCCAGCGGGTTCACCGACTCGTCCATATCCTGGCCGTACAGGTTCATGCCGGCTTCCAGGCGCAGCGTGTCGCGCGCGCCCAGGCCTGCCGGTTTCACGCCGGCCGCCAGCAGGGCGTTCCACAGCGCTTCGGCCTGGCCGGCCGCGACGCCGATTTCAAAGCCGTCTTCGCCGGTGTAGCCGGTGCGCGCCACCATGGCTTCGCCAAACGGGGTGTCTTGCACGAAGGCCACGTTGAACGGTTTCATGTCTTTCGTGGCGGATTCGGACCCGGGAATCACTTGCCACACCTTGGCGCGGGCGTTCGGGCCCTGAACGGCGATCAGCGCCATGGCGTTCTCGCCGTCGCGGCGCTGCGTGATGGCCAGGCCGGCGCCGGTCTTGTCGTTGTGCGCCTTCATCCACGCCACGTCTTTTTCAGCCGTGCCGGCGTTCACCACCAGGCGGAACCATTCTTCGTTGATGAAGTAGACGATCAAGTCATCGATGACCGTGCCTTCCGGGTTCAGCATGCACGAGTACAGGGCCTTGCCCGATACCTGCAGCTTGTCGACATTGTTGGCCAGCAAGCCGCGCAGGAAGGCGCGCACGTTGGCGCCCTTGATGTCGACCACGCACATGTGCGCCACGTCGAACATGCCGACGTCGGTGCGCACCGCGTGGTGCTCTTCGATTTGCGAACCGTAATTGACGGGCATGTCCCAGCCGCCGAAATCGACCATGCGGGCGCCGAGTGCGCGGTGGGCGTTGTTGAGGGGAGTCGACTTCAGGGTCGCGTTGGTCATGTGTCGGTCCAATGATCAAAAAGGGTTTGTAAGGCGCGGCAAGCCGTGCACGAACCCCTCTGTCCTTGGTACCTGAGAGATAGCAGTTGTCGGAATCAATCCCGTTGCCTGCACGCCCCTTCGGTGGGCCGTTGCGTGGTGAACGGCCGCTCTCCAGAGTTTAACCTGCTGCGCCGTGCGCCGCGGGCCCCTGACCGGTCCTTTTGCCTGAGAGTTTTTGGGTAGTGCCCCTTCGGCGGCAGCAGGTCGCTGCGCTCTCCCGATCAAGACTATCGACTATATGCCAGAAGGGCCGGTATGTCAATTCAGTTAAGGCTGCAGGGCAGGCGGCCGCGCATGATTTTCCGGGCGTGCGGGGGCAGGATTGCTTGCGCGCACGAATGAAATGCCGTGCGCAGAGCCGCGCCGCTCCTTTGCTAAAATCATTCCTACTAAAACAATGAGGCCAACCATGGACCAGAATGAAAAATTTGACGGGCACGCGTGGTTTACGCTGTCCGGCGACGTCAACAGCGATATGGTGCACCGCGTATTCGATGCGGTAGCCGATATGACGGAAGACATGGTGACCGACGCGCACGTGCTGTTGCAGTCGAACGGCGGCTACGTCAGCGACGGTATCTGCCTGTATAACTACCTGAGCAAGCTGCCGATCCGTTTCCATTTCTATAATGCCGGGGCGGTGGCGTCGATTGCCGTGATCGTGTTCCTGGCCGGCCAAAAGCGCTATGCCAGCAGCACGGCGCGCTTCATGGTGCACAAGTCGCACGCCAGCGCGCCGTCGGGCGCCCGGCCCGAAGCGCTGCGCATCATCGTCGAAGGCTTGCAGGCCGACGATGCGCGCACCGAGGAAATCCTGCGCCGGCATGTGGAGCTGTCGGACGACCACTGGCAAGTCCATAATTACTCCGACTTGCACCTGACCGCCAAGCAGGCCGCCGATGTGAAGATGGTCGACAAGGTGATGGATTTTGCGCCGCCGAAAGGCCGGCGCGTCACGAATATCTGATTTCCGCGCGGCGCCGTTGCGCGGCGCCCATTCCTGCAAAAAAACCGCCTTTTCTTGACTTGCAGCTATTGCTTTGTGGCAATAATGTGCAAGAATAGGGGTGTGGCAATCCGCCGTCCCCTACCAAGACCAGGTTAGACCATGCATTCAGATCAGACAAATCCTGCCGTGCCCAAGAAAGCGGTGACGCCGCGGCATGCATTGCTGGAAAACCTGATCGATATCGTGCACCGCCACGTCAGCGAACAATTCCTGGACTTTACGACCCGTGTTGCCGCGGAATTGATCGACGGCGACCTCGATGGCGACGTGCGCGTGGTGCAGGCCCGCATCCGTGCCGGCAACCTGCTGCGCAGCGGCCATTACGGCTATCTCAGCCTGGTCAAGAAAGAATTGGAAAAAGGCTTGCGCCACGAAATCGCGGAACTGGCGCCGGGGCAGAAAGTCAAGCCCCGTCCGGCCGCGCAGTCGCTGTCGCTGGTGTCCATGGAAGAAATGGATACCAAGGTGGCCCTCGGCACCATCGCCAAACCGTTTGAAGTGCAGTACTCGGATGCGCTGGCCACGCTGAACGTGCGGCTGGCCTTCCTGCTCGATCGCGACATCCTGCGCGTCAACCAGAATCCTTTCCGTCCGGACGTGTTGCTGAACGCCTTGCAGCAGGCGTGGCTGGCCTTCAACCCCGACGAGGACGCCGTGGAATTGCTGCTGCCGTTGCTGAAGCCCGGCCTGTTCATGCACCTGGCGGCCATGTTCGACGAATTGAACGACACGCTGCAGCGCAAGGCCGCGCAGCCCGGCTCGGTCGACAGTTACAAGACCCGCAAGGCCGATTCGCACGACGCCAGCAGCGCCAGCCCGGCGCGCCAGCGCAAACAGCAGGCGGAACTGGCCCAGCAGTTGCGCCAGTTCTTTGGCGGCGCCCAGGACACCGCGCCCGATCCGGCGCTGCTGGTGCCGGATTTGCCCGACATCGCCAACCTGAAGGCCGGCGCCTGGGCGCAGGGGCCGGCGCGCAATTTCCAGTCCGACGGCAACAATGAAGCCGCGCAGCAGGCGGCGCAGGCTGCGGCCAAGCAGCCGCTGTTCAATTTCCTGTCGCAAGTGCAGCAGGGCGCGATGGCGGCGCCCGGCATGGCGCCGGCCGGCGCGGCGTTTGGCGGCGTTCCTTCCGCCATGCCGCTGGCAATGGCCCCGGCCATGGTGGGCGGCTTGCCGGGTGGCGGTGTGCGCGCATATATGCCGGGTGGATTTGCCATGCCGGCCGGTGGCGGCGTGACCGGCTTCACTGGGAGCGCCGGAGTGGACGGCATGCACGCCGGCATGGGGTTGACGGGGCAGGGCGCCGCAGGCCCTGGCGCCATTGGGGCGGTTGGCGCCAGCCCTGCCGCGGCCGGCATGGTTCCGGGATCGGTTGGCCACGCGGTGGCGCCGGATGCGCTTGCGCAGGGCCTGGCGGCCGGGTGGACGCCGGCGGGCGCGGGTTTTGCCGTTCCCTTTAACGTTCCCTTTACCGTTCCGTTCAGCGCGGCGATGGGCCAGGTTGCGCGTGCCCTGGCCGGTGGTCCGGCGCACGACGCCGCCGGTGGCGGCGCGGCGGCAGGCGGCCCGGGTATCCCGGCCGGCTACGTGCCGGCATCCTTCGTGCCCGCCACGTTGCAGGCAGGACTGCAGGATGGCGCGTCCGCCGTCAACCCCGGTGTTGCGGCAGGCGTAACGGCGGGTGGCGCCTCCGGCCTGCTGGCGCTGCTCAATGCCCACGGAGCCACGCTGGGCGGCCTGGCCGGCGCAGCGGCGGGCGTGGCGCCGGCCGGCGCGCCATCGGCAGCCCTGCCGGCGGCGGCCGGCGCGGGAATGGCGGTGTTGCCCGGCCTGGGCCTGGCGCCCAATGTGTTTTACCTGCCCAGCATCAAGCAGCAAGCCCCGCAGGGCACCCTCACCCGGGCCGACGAAAGCACGATTGATTTGTTGTCGGCCGTGTTCGATACCGTGTTCCGCGACCAGAATATTTCGCAGGAAATCCGCGAATTGATGCGTTTCCTGCAAATTCCCGTCTTGAAGGCGGCGCTGGTCGACAAGGACTTCTTTTTCCAGGAAGCGCATCCCGCGCGCCGCCTGATCGACCTGTTGTCGCGCATGGGCTGGGAACAGCGCAAGAGCCCGGACGATCCGCTGTTCCAGGCCATGCAGCGCAGCGTGGAGCGCGTCGGGCGCGACCACGACCATGAAAAAAGCGTGTTCACGGAAGCCGTCAATGAACTGGAAGCGTCGCTGAAGGCCGAGGAGGCCGCCGCGGCCACCGCCATGGCGGCGCCGATTGCCGCGGCGCTGAAGCAGGAAAAGATGGCGGAAGCCGCCAAGTCGGCAAAACATGCCGTGGCGCTGCGCATCGGCACCGGTGAAGTGGTGGCCGTGGTCGAAGCGTTCCTGGAAAACCGCTGGGTATCCGTGCTGACGCTGGCCTACAGCGTCGAAGAGGAAAAGCCGGGCGCCGTGAAGCACGCCACGCAGACCATGGATGATTTGATCTGGAGCGTGAAGCCGAAGATCACGCCGGACGAGCGCAAGCAATTGATCGGCAAGCTGCCCAAGCTGTTGTCGACCTTGAACAAATGGCTGGACATCATCAAGTGGCAGGATGCCGAGCGGCTGCAATTCTTTGCCGAACTGGCGGAATGCCATGCGTCGATCGTGCGTGCGCCGCTGGAAGTGTCGCCCGAGCGCCAGGTCGAGCTGGCCATGGAGGCCGCGCAAAAAGCCGCGGAACGGCGCCAGGAACTGGCCGCCAGGGCGGCCGCCGCGCCCCCCGCGCCGCCGGTGCAGGACGATGACGCGGTGATCGAGGTCGATACCCTGGCGCGCGGCGACTGGCTGGAATTCGACCAGGAAGACGGCGCCGCGCGCAAGGTCAAGCTGGCGTGGATCAGCCCCCTGAAGACCCTGTATATCTTTTCCACCCACAGCCGGCAGGAAGCGTTTTCGCTGTCCGGCGAGGCGCTGGCGCAGCAATTCCGCGACGGGAAAGTGCGCGTGTACCGCCCCGACGGGGTGGTAGGGCGGGCGTTGTCGCAGGCGTTGGGCGCTGCCGCGGTCAATGACGCCGACATGGCGCCGCCGGCCGGCGCGGCGGCCTGACCGCAAGGTTTTGATCCGCTGCCGCCCCACCTAGGGGCCCCGCGCCTTGGGCTCCGATCCTGACTTCCCGAGCCCGGATGCCGTGCGCCGGCCGGGCAGGCGCCCCGGCGCGGACGTTCGTCAGGCTGGGTTGTCGTTTTGCAACGCCGCAATCAAGCCGTCGGCCGCATCCTCCACATAATCAAGCACCAGGTCGAATCCGTGTGCTCCGCCATAATAGGGGTCCGGCACCACGTCGGACCCGCTGCGCGAGGCATATTGCATGAACAGGCCCAGCTTGTGCCGGTGGCGCGGCGGACAGCGCGCTTCCAGCATCGCCAGGTTTTCATGGTCCATGGCCAGGATGTGGTCGAACACGTCGAAATCCGTGTCGGCGACCTGGCGCGCACGCTGCGACGACAAATCATAGCCGCGCCGCAACGCATGCTGCATGGCGCGCTGGTCGGGTTTATTGCCGACGTGATAAGCATGGGTGCCTGCGGAATCGATATCGAGTTCCAGGCCCGCCTGTTGTGCGCGGTGGCGGAAAACGCCTTCGGCGGTAGGCGAGCGGCAAATGTTGCCCATGCAAACAAACAGGATGGCAGTCTTGCTCATGGTACTGTTTTTAATTGGATTTAGAGGAAAGCGACGGGACGCGCCGGCGTGTTTTTGGCCTGTATTGACGACCAAAATGGTATGATAGGCCACTTTTCATATCGGCAATTTCGAATCCGGCTTAGAACGTGCGTTTATCATCGATAAAATTGTCGGGATTTAAGTCTTTCGTTGATCCCACCAATTTCCAGGTGCCGGGTCAATTGGTTGGCGTAGTAGGTCCTAACGGTTGCGGCAAATCGAACATTATCGATGCCGTACGATGGGTGCTGGGCGAATCGAAAGCATCGGAATTGCGCGGCGAATCGATGCAGGACGTGATTTTCAACGGTTCCACGCACCGCAAGCCGTCCGGCCGCGCCTCGGTCGAACTGGTATTCGACAATCACGAAGGCAAGGCGTCCGGCCAGTGGGGCCAGTATGCGGAAATCGCGGTCAAGCGCACGCTGACGCGCGACGGCACCTCGACGTATTACATCAATGGCCAGCCGGTGCGCCGGCGCGATATCCAGGATATATTCCTCGGCACCGGCCTCGGCCCGCGCGCCTATGCGATTATCGGCCAGGGCATGATTGCCCGTATTATCGAATCGCGTCCCGAGGAATTGCGCGTATTCCTCGAAGAAGCCGCCGGGGTTTCCAAATATAAGGAACGGCGCCGGGAAACCGAAAACCGCCTGCACGATACGCGTGAAAACCTGTTGCGCGTGGAAGATATCCTGCGCGAATTGAACAGCAACCTGGAACGGCTGGAAGCGCAGGCCGAAGTGGCGATGCGGTTTCACCAGTTGCAGGCCGACCAGGATGAAAAGCAAAAGCTGCTGTGGCTGTTGCGCCGTAACGAAGCGCAGGCCGAGCAGCAGCGCTGGTTCCGTGAAATGGAACAGGCGCAAACCGACCTCGAAGAACAGACTGCCAAGCTGCGCAACGTGGAACTGACCCTGGAACAGATGCGCCAGGCGCACTTTGCCGCCGGCGACCGCCTGCATTCGGCGCAGGGCTTGCTGTACCAGACCAATTCGGAAATCGGCAGCCTGGAAGCGCAAATCAAGTTCGTGGTGGAATCGCGCACGCGGCTGCAAAACCAGCTGGCGACCCTCACCGCCCAGCGCGACCAGTGGCAGCAGCAGGCGCAGGAAAACGCGGAACAGCTGGAGGAAGCCGAGTTTTCGCTGGAAGAACTGTCGATGAAGACCGAGCAGGCGCGCCTGATGGCCGAACAAAAAGCCGAAAGCCTGCCACTGCTGGAACAAAGCTGGCGCGATGCGCAGCAGCGCAGCACGGAATCGCGCGGCCGCATCATGCAGATGCAGCAGCAGCTCGAACTGGAATCGGCGCACCAGCGCAACGCCACCAATATCCTCAACGGCCTGGCTGTACGCAAGGAACGACTGCTGCAGGAAAAAAACAGCCTGGCGCTGCCGGACGCCTCGCACCTGGACAACCTCCAGCTGCAACTCGAGGAAAAACAGCAGGCGCTGGAAGAAATCGGCATGCAGCTGGAGCAGGCCAACGAACAGCAGCCGCTGCTCGAAGCCGAGCGCCAGGATGCGCAATTGCAGGTCACCAGTGAAACCGCCGCCAACGCCCAGCTCGAGGCGCGCCTGCAAGCATTGAAGCAGTTGCAGGAGCGCGTGCAAACGCAGGGCAAGGTCACGCCCTGGCTGCAAAAGCACGAACTCGACGCGCTGCCGCGCCTGTGGCAAAAGCTGCAGATCGAGCCGGGCTGGGAAACCGCGATGGAAGCCATCCTGCGCGAACGCACGTCGGCGCTGCAGGTGTCGAACATCGACTGGGCCAAACACTTCCTCACCGATGCGCCGCCGGCGAAGCTGGCGCTGTTTGCCCCTGTGACCGGCGCGCCGCCGGCCATGCTCGAGCGCCCCGGCCTGAAACCGTTCATCAACCTGTTGAAATTGAACGACCCCGGCTTGCGCGGCGTGCTGCAGGACTGGCTGCACAACGTGTTCGTGGCGGACGACGCGGCCGACGCCTTTGGCAACCGCAATGCGCTGCCGCCCGGCGGCTGCTACGTGACGCGCCAGGGCCACGTGATCGCGCCGTCGTCGGTGCGCTTTTACGCGGCCGACGCGGAACAGGACGGCATGCTGGCGCGCCAGCAGGAAATCGACAACATCGTCAAGCAGTTGCGCGCGCAATCGATGCTGGCCGAGGAAGCGCGCGTGCGCGCGGTGCGCGCCGACGCGGCCGTGACGGGCCACGCGCGCCTGGTGGCGGAATTGCGCCAAAAGTCGCAAAGCCTGACGCAAGCCGTGCATGCGCTGCAGCTGGACGTGCTGAAACTGTCGGAAGTGCAGGCGCGCTTCCAGCAGCGCAGCACGCAGATCGGCGCCGACCTGGCGGAAATCGCGGCGCAGGAAGAAGAGCAGGCGCAGGCGCGCATGGAGTCCGAGGAAAAGTTCGAACAGCTCGACATGGAGCTGGCCGAACTGCAGGGCGCGCACGAAGATGGCCAGACCGCGCTGATGGACCAGGAGCGCCGGCTGTCGGACGCGCGCACCGCGCAGCGCGACCTGGAGCGCGCCGCGCAGGAAGCCGAATTCGCGGAAAAATCGCAGCGCAGCCGCATCGCGGAATTGCGCCGCACCATCGAGACCGCCAGGGCCCAGGCGCAGCAGGTGGCCGACAGCCTGCAGTCGGGCCAGCGCGAACTCGACAACCTGGAAGCGGGCACCGCCCACGAAGGCTTGCAGGAATTGCTGGACCGCCGCACGCAGCAGGAGCGCGCGCTGTCGGACGCCCGCCATGAACTGGACCAGGTCGCGCAACAGTTGCGCAGCTTTGAGGAAGCGCGCATGAGCAGCGAGCGCTCGCTGCAGCCACAGCGCGACAAGATCACGGAAATGCAGTTGAAGGAACAGGCCGCGCGCCTGAACCAGGAACAGTTTGCCCAGCAATTGCTGGAAGCCGGGGCCGACGAACAGGCGCTGGCCGCCAAGCTGCAGCCGGAAATGAAGGCGCAGTACCTGCAGGCCGAAGTCACGCGCCTGAACAATGCCATCGCCATGCTGGGCGCCGTCAACCTGGCCGCGCTGGACGAACTGGCGCAAGCCAATGAACGCAAGCGCTTCCTCGACGCGCAATTTAACGACTTGACCGAAGCCATCACCACGCTGGAAGATGCGATCACCCGCATCGACCGTGAAACGCGCGATTTGCTGCAGGATACGTTTGACCGCGTCAACGGCCACTTCTCGGAACTGTTCCCGATCCTGTTCGGCGGCGGCCAGGCCAAGCTGATCATGACGGGCGATGAAATCCTCGACTCCGGCGTGCAAGTGATGGCGCAGCCGCCGGGCAAGAAAAACGCCACCATCCACCTGTTGTCCGGTGGTGAAAAAGCGCTGACGGCCACCGCGCTGGTGTTTTCCATGTTCCGCCTGAATCCCGCGCCGTTCTGCCTGCTCGACGAAGTCGATGCGCCGCTGGACGACGCCAATACGGAGCGTTTCTGCCGCATGGTGAAACGCATGTCCGACCATACCCAATTCCTCTTCATTTCGCACAACAAGATCGCGATGGAGATGGCCAATCAACTGATCGGTGTGACGATGCAGGAGCAGGGCGTATCGCGCATCGTGGCGGTGGACATGGAGTCCGCCGCAAACTTCGCTTCCGAGGCACAAGCAGCATGACAGACCTACAAATGAGTTTGATCGCAGCCAGCGGCGTCTTTGTCGCCGGCGTTTTCGTCTACAACAAGTGGCAGGAATACAAGGCCAAGAAAAGCGTCGAGCGCGTGTTCGCGTCCGAGCACGAGGACGTGCTGATGCGCGCCGGCGGCGCGGCGCCGGCCGGCGCGGGCGATGCGCCGCCGGTGCGCCATGAGCCCAGCTTCTCGCTCGATGGCGACGGCGGCCCGGCGCCGGTGCCGCCGCCCGGCGCCTATGGCGATGGCGGCGAACCGGAAACTCCGGTGGTGCGCACCGCCGACGCGTCGACCCCGCCCGAGGAACTGGCCACGGCGCTGGTCGACCCGCTGATCGACTGCCTGTTGCCGCTGGCGCTGGAAGCCCCGGCGCGCGGCGACAAGCTGTTGCCCGTGCTGCAGAAATTGCGCCTGGTCGGCAACAAGCCGGTGCACTACATCGGCCTGGCCGTGAGCGGCGACTGGGAGCCGGTCAAGCACGGCGGCGTCTATACCAAGCTGCAGGGCGGCGTGCAGCTGGCCAGCCGCACCACGGCCTTGAATGAACTCGAATACTCGGAACTGGTGACGCGCCTGCGCGCGGTGGCCGATGAAATCGGCGCGGAACCGGAAATCCCGGACATGATGGAAGTGATGCAGGAAGCGAAGAACCTGCACCGCTTCGTGGCCGGCCACGACGCGCAGCTGGGCGTAAACCTGCAGTCGAACGGCGCGCCATGGGCCATCAATACCCTGATCGCCGTGCTGGAAAAGCAGGGCTTCGACGTGCGTCCCGACGGCCGCTACGTGATGCCGGACGGCGAGGGCGGGCACCTGTTCACGCTGTCGACCAACGTGACCCTGGCCGAGGAAACCACTTCGCGCCTGACCCTGCTGCTGGACGTGCCGTGCGTGGCGCCGGCGCGCGACGGCTTTGGCGCCATGATCGCGTGCGCGAAATCGCTGGCGGGCCGCCTGGACGCGGCGATCGTCGACGACTTTTCCCAGCCGCTGGCCGACGAGGCGCTGGCCGAAATCGCCGGCCAGGTGCAGGAATTCTATGCCGACATGGACCGCAACGATATTCCGGCCGGTTCCACCCGCGCGCTGCGCCTGTTTTGCTGAGGGGAGCGCATGGCTGACGTGAGCAACAAGGACCAGGCGGCCGCGCGCGCGGCCTGGTTGACGGGCGAATTGAACCGCCACCTGCACGCTTACCACGTGCTCGACGCGCCGACCATCCCCGACGCCGAATACGACCAGCTGTTCATGGAATTGCAGCGGATCGAGGCGGCGCACCCGGAATTGCAGGCGTCCGATTCGCCGACCCTGCGCGTGGGCGCGGCGCCGCTGCCGCAATTCGCCCAGGTCACGCACACGGTGCCGATGCTGTCGCTGAACAATGGCTTCACCGATGAAGACGTCGACAATTTCGACCGCCGCGTGCGCGACGGCCTCGATGTCGCGCAGGTCGAATATGCGACCGAAGTCAAGTATGACGGCCTGGCCATCAACCTGCGCTATGAAAACGGCCTGTTCGTGCAGGCAGCCACGCGCGGCGACGGCTATACCGGGGAAGACGTGACGGCCAACATCCGCACCATCAAGGTCATTCCGCTGCGCCTCAATACCGACCACCCGCCCGCGGTGCTGGACGTGCGCGGCGAAGTGCTGATGTTCAAGGAAGACTTTGCCCGCCTGAACGCGCGCCAGCGCGAAGCGGGCCAGAAGGAATTCGTCAATCCGCGCAACGCGGCGGCCGGTTCGCTGCGCCAGCTCGATTCGCGCATCACGGCCCAGCGCACGCTGCGTTTCTTTGCCTATGGCATCGGCGCGCTGGAAGGCGCCGACATGCCGCCGTCGCATTCGGCGCTGCTCGAATGGTACCGTCAAATGGGCCTGCCGGTGGCCAAGGAAAGCGCCGTGGTGATGGGCGCGCAAGGCTTGCTGGACTATTACCGCCGCATCGGGGCGGCCCGCCCGGGCCTGCCGTATGAAATCGACGGCGTCGTCTACAAGGCCAACAAGCTGGCCGACCAGAAGCAGCTGGGCTTCGTGTCGCGCGCGCCGCGCTTTGCAATCGCCCACAAATTCCCCGCCGAGGAAGCCACCACCGTGGTGCAGGACATCGAAGTGCAGGTCGGCCGCACCGGCGCGATCACCCCGGTGGCGCGGCTGGAGCCGGTGTTCGTCGGCGGCGTCAACGTCACCAACGCCACCCTGCACAATGAAGGCGAAGTGCAGCGCAAGGACGTGCGGGTGGGCGACACGGTGATCGTGCGCCGCGCCGGCGACGTGATTCCCGAGGTGCTGGCGGTGGTGCTGGAAAAACGCCCGCAGCCGGAGCCGCCGCGCTACGTGTTGCCGAAAACGTGCCCGGTGTGCGGCTCGCACGTGGTGAAGGAAGAGGGCGAAGCCGTGGCGCGCTGCTCGGGCGGCCTGTTCTGCTCGGCCCAGCGCAAGGAAGCCATCCGACACTTCGCGGGCCGCCGCATGATGGACATCGAAGGCCTGGGCGACCGCTATATCGACAACCTGGTCGAATGCAACCTGGTGCACGGCGTGGCGGACCTGTAC